>JALHOU010000069.1 GCA_022842825.1 Rubrivivax sp. | reverse complement strand
GCGCCACGGCGCCCGATGGCACCGGCGGCGTCGGCAGGGTCGGCCTCGGTTACCGTGGGCGCCGACACGGCCGCGCTCTGGCGTGCCTTCTGCGAGGGCGCCGGCGTCGACCTGCCGGCGCCGGCCGGCGAGGGCGAGGCGCTGATGCGCCACCTCGGCCGCCTGATGCGCTCGGCCGTCGAGGGCACCGTGCAACTCATCGCCGTGCGCGCCAGCACCAAGCACGAGATGCGCGCCGGCGTGACGCAGATCCGCTCGACGATGAACAACCCGCTGAAGTTCTCGCCCGACGCCGTGAGCGGCCTGGAGCAGCTGCTCTCGCCACCGCAGCGCGGCTTCATGGACGGTGCCAGCGCCATGGACGATGCGATGCTCGACCTCGTCGGCCACTCCATTGGCACCGTGGCCGGCATGCGCGCGGCCATCGAGGGCATGCTCGAACGCTTCGACCCCGCCGCCCTCGAGAACAAGCTGGGCACCGGCTCGCGCCTGGCCAACCTGCTGCCGATGAACCGCAAGGCTCGCCTGTGGGAGCTTTACCTGCAACATCACCGCCAGATCCGCGACGAGGCAGAAGAGGACTTCCATACCCTCTTCGGTCGCGCCTTCGTGGCCGCCTACGAAGAGCAGGTGGACCGGCTGGAGCAGCAGCAGCGCCAGCGGCAACGCGCCACGCGCCGCTAGAAGACCCGCCAACAGAGGACTCTCCGCATGGGCCGACAAGCTGGGTGCTTGCCCGGGCCACCGCTTGTCGCCGATGATGGCGCATGCTGTGCCGAACCGCGCGCCCGGTCTCCGGGGCGCCAGGGCACGCGGCCGAAACGACCCACGACACCCAAGAAGACCCAAGAAGACCATGTCGCGCCTGCGCATCGCCACCTGCACCGACCCGGGCGCGCGCGGCGGCAACGAGGATGACCTGCGCCAGGGCAGCGGGCCGGCCGGGCACTACGCCGTGCTGGCCGACGGTGCCGGCGGCCACTCGCGCGGCGAGGAGGCTTCGTACCGCGCCGTGGAAAGTGTGGCGCGCGCCCTCGCGGCCCCCGAGGCCGAGTTCTCGCCTGCACACCTGACGCGTGTCGTGCGCGACGCACATGCCGATCTGCTGCGCGAACAGCAGGGTCAGCGCCGCCCCGAGCACCGCATGCACACCACCATCGTCGCGTTGTGGGTGCACGCCTCGCTCGAGCAGGCGCTGTGGACGCACGTGGGCGACTCGCGCCTGTACCGCGTGCGTCATGGCCAGGGCGAGTTGCTCACGCAGGACGACAGCATCGTGCAGCACATGGTGCGTTCGGGCATGCTCAGCGAGGAGCAGGCTCGCGCGCACCCGCAGAAGAACCACCTGCTCGCCGCCCTTGGCATCGAAGGTGATGTCACCCCGCACACGGTGGTGCGGCCAGTGGAGCTGATGGAGGGCGACGCCTTCCTCCTGTGCAGCGACGGCTGGTGGGACAGCTTCGAGCCGCACGACATCGCGGCAGCGCTGCACCGCTCGAACTCGCCCGAGGAATGGCTGGACGACATGCGCAGGCACATCGCCGGGCGCGCCGTGCCGCGACAGGACAACTACTCGGCCGTGGCCCTGTGGGTCGGCGACCCGGGCGACATGACGATCGCGCGCTTCGAGGACACGGTGCCGCGCGGCCTTCGTTAGGGCTTCCTCGCATGACGGCGGCCCGATGCGCCTGGCGTGAGCAGGTCCGGGGCGCATCCGAGGGACTCGCGAGGCCGCTGAGCCGATGACCCTGCGTCCTTGGCGGACACCCGGGTATGTCTTCGATGGAGGCGCAACAGTGGGTCCCGGATCGGGACGATGGGGTGCCCTGCGCAGCGAAATCAAGGGGGCATCGGGGGGACCAGCGAAGCTGGGCCGCCCGAAGAGGACATTCGCGAAGCAGGGCACCCCGTCGGCCCGATCCCGCCACCGTTCGTTGGAATGCGACCGATTTCTGATCGATCGATCGCGAAGCGGTATCAGGCTGCGGGCCCGAGCATCGAGGCAAAGACCTCCGCGGTCGGCAGGCCGGTCACGATGTGGCAAGTGCTCGGGCTGTCCTGGGGGCGCCACGACCACCACAGGCTATGGCCGCGCAGCCGCCGAGTCCACTCGGCCACCGCCCAGTCCTGCACCAGCGCTGCGGGCGTGCAGCCGGGCGGCGTGTGCATCGGGCCGGCGCCCCCCTGCGGGTCCTGCGCGTCGAGCCACGGGACGACCGGCGCCGCAGCCGAGGAAGGCATGGCCGGCCACGGCGGAAGCCCCGCCAGCGCCTGCTCGAATCGTTCGGCGTCGACCTCGTCGGAGAGGGTCTCCAGGGCCGCCTCGCCGACGCTTCGCCACCATCGCTCGAGGTGGTCCAGGCCGACGCGGTCCATCGGAGGCGCGGGGCGCGGTTGCAGCACGACGAGCGGGAAATAGCGCCCGACGTTGTCGCAACTGGGCATGAGGGCGCCGAACCACCACGCGCCGTCGATGACCTCGGGGCCGACCACGAAACGCTGCAGCGGTGAGTCGAGATAGCGCTCCAGCCAGTCCTCGCCGAGCCGCTGCCGGCTGCCGGCCACCACCTCGGAGAGCCAGTGGTCGAGCACTTGTTGAGAGGCCAACGGCAACCGCCGCGATGCGAAGTCGCCCAGCGTGCTGAGCTTGCCGTACCAGCCCGGCGGGCTGGCCATCGCGGCGGCGTCCATGCCCATCGACAACCCGCCCCGCCGGCGTCCGTCAGAGCCCGTTGGGGCACTGGAACGAGCGCACGTCGGGCAGGCGCAGCGGATTGCGCACGCTGCTGCTCGTGGCATCGAAGATGGCCTTGCGGCCGTCGATGTCGAAGGTGGCGCGGAATTTCTCGGGCGAGTTGCCGGGCGTGATGGTGACGCGCTCGAAGAGGCGGAAGAGCGCCCAGGGGCCGTCGTTGACGAGGCCACTGCCGCCCGCCGGCTGCACCGTGACGCGCACGACGCCACTGCCGCGCGGCCCCGGCCACTTGATCTCCACCGGGATCTGCGGTCCGTGGTCATAGCGCAGCAACTGGCCGTCGACGTCGAGCAGGAACTCCTTCAGCCGCGCGTCCATCTCGAACGGCTTCATCACCAGGCGCACCCCGGGCAGCGGGCCGCCGGCAGCAAAGAAGGCGTCGCGGATCTCCTTGGCGCGCTGGAACTGCGGCAGCGTGCCGAGGTCGCTGCCCAGCGGCGCGCCGTCGACCGGCAGGAAGCGCCATGGGCGCGTACTCGTGTCGACATAGGGCGCGAGCTTGGCCTGCATCTGCTCGAACTTGCCGCCGGGGCCGAAGAGGGCGGCGAAGTCGGCCGGCGTCACCTCGCGCGCCGCCGTGGGATCAAACGGATAGCGGCCGGTGATGGCCTGCTGGCAGAACTCGCCGACCACCGAGCGCACCTCGGCGGCGAGCGAGCCGCGCAGGGCGATGCTGGCGGCCCGGCCGGCGCTGCTGCCCAGCGAGTCGAGCAGCCCGCGCACGGGCTCGGGCGAGCTGCCGCCTTCGGCCTTGAGCTGGTTGGGCAAAGGCGAGGTGGGCGGCGGCGCCTTGGCCTTGAGCGCCTGGTCCACAGCGATGAGATGCACCTGCAGTTCCTTCAGCCGCTCGACGAGGCCGTCGATGGGCGGCTTGCCGCCTTCGGGCGCGGTGACCATCGCGCGCAGCGAACGGAACTCGTCGTCGACGATGCTCTCGAGCTTCTCGCCCGGCGCGATCAGCGGCGCGGCGGCGCCAATGGCGCCGGCCACCGCCTGCCGCCCACGGTCGATGATCGAGCTCGTCACGCCGGCCGCGCCGGGCTGGGGCGCCAGCAGCGTCGTCTCCTTCGAGAAGCGCCGGAGCATCGGCACGAGCGGCGTGTCGGGCCCGGCGAGGAAGCGCGTCTTCTCGATCGCCTGCGCCATGCTCGTGAGCGGCTGCAGGCGCACGTCGGCAATATAGGCGCGCCAGGTGTCGCGGTACTCGTTGAGGTAGAGCCGGCGCACGTCGTCGACGAGCCGCGTGCCGAGCAGGCCCTCGGCCGCCTGGCCTACCGCCTGCCCCGGTGTCTGCGCCGACGAAAGCATCGGTGCCGGCTCGATGCCGAGCACCCAGCTCTGTTCCGCCGCCAACGTCTTGGTGACCTCGCCGACGACCTTCTGGAAGCCCTTGTGGTAGCCATCGTAGGTGAACAGGCCGTTCACGCCCTTGGTGAGCGGCAGGCCGCTGGCGCGCACGAAGACGAGCTGTGCGTTGGGCCCGCCGGCATCGGCCACGGTCACCTCGCGAAACTCGGCGCCGAGGCCGCGCTGGCGCAGCCGGTTGTAAACGCGCTGCTGCAGCGGCACGGCGGCCAGCCGCGTGCGCGTGGACTCGATGAGCGCCTGGTCGCGCGGCAGCGGCGAGACGGTGGCGCCACGTTCGAGCAGAGCGTCGAGATGGCCCGAGAGGGCGGCGCGCTGCTCGACGCTGATCTCGCGGCCCAGGCGCGCTTCCCAGTCGGCCTCGATGTGCTGCTTGAGTGAGGAGGCCTCGAAACGCCCCGGCTCGTACATCATCAGGTAGGCCTTCAGCGCCTCGTACAGCGAGTCGGGCTGATCGGTGGCGCGCAGTTGCTCCTCGACGCGCAGTGCGAGACGCGGCTGCACAGCATCGACGAGCATGCGCTGGTAGGCGCTGCGTGCCGCGCCGTCGAGCTTCTCGCCCTGGTAGAGGCCGAACGCGTGCGACCACGGCACCGAGCCGCGCTGGCCGACCGGCCCGGCATCGGTGGCCAGGCGTCGCGTCGCCTCGAGCGCGGGCAGCACTGGCAGCAGGTCGGCCGTGGTGCGGTTGGGCGTCTCCTGCACCTGGCGGCGCACGAGGTCGACGCGCTGCGAGACCGCTTCGACATAGGCGGCGTTGTTGCGCCAGCTCATCGTCCACGCGCCGAGCAGGCCCAGGCTCACGAGCCCGACCAGCGCGTAGCCAGCGATGGCCCAGGCATTGCGTTGCCGCTCCCAGCGGCGGTCGGTGCCGGCCAGACCATGTTCGGCAAACACGACTTCGCTCAGCAGGCGCTGCAGGAAGAAGCTGCGCCCGCTGCTCTTCTGCGCCGGCAGGATGGACTGCTCGATGCGATAGCGGCGCGCGACGGCGCCGAGCACGCGGTCGATCGGCGTGCCCTCCTGCGTGCCGCTGACGAAGTAGACGCCGCGCAGCATCGGCTCGGCCTCGTAGGGCGACGGCGCGAAGACCTGGCGCGTGAACTCGGCCAACGGCGCACCGAGGTTGGCGAACTGGTTCGGGAAGCCGTAGATGCGCGAGCGGCGCACGGTGTCGCCCTCGGCCTGCAGGCGGTCGATGAGGCCCTGGTCAAGGCGCTCGAGCAACGCGCTGAACTCGGGCTGCAGGCGCTCGCGCCAGGCACCGGCCGCCTCCTTTGCCCCCTTGAGCGGGAACGTGAAGCCCCAGGGCGCGGCGCGCTGGTCCTTGTCGAGCGCGGCGAAATGCTCGGCGAAGCCGGCGAGCAGGTCGCACTTGGTGACGAGCAGGTAGATGGGGATGCGGATGCGCAGCTGCTCGTGCAGTTCCTGCACGCGCGCACGCACCGCCTGCGCGTGCTGCTCGCGCTCGAAGGCGTTGCGGCCGACGAGGTCGGCCACCGAGACGGTGACGAGCACGCCGTTGAGCGGCTGGCGCTTGCGCGCGCCCTTGAGCAGGTCGACGAAGCCGTTCCAGGTGGCCTTGTCCTGCGCGGCGTCGCTGTCCTGCGTCGTGAAGCGGCCGGCGGTGTCGATGAGCACGGCCTGGTCGGTGAACCACCAGTCGCACAGGCGCGTGCCACCGACGCCCCGCACTGCGTGTTCGCCCAGCTGCTTGGCAAGCGGGAAGTTGAGACCGGCATTGCGCAGCGCCGTCGTCTTGCCGGCCCCGGGCGCGCCGATGATCAGATACCAGGGCAGCTGGTAGAGGTAGCGGCCGCCGAGCTGGTTCTTCAACCGCCCCCACAGACCCTGGCCCGATGCGGCCGCGGTGCCGAAGCGTGCGTTGCGCAGCGTGTGCAGCGCCTCGGCGAAGCGCTTGCGCACGGCGGCCACTTCGGCGCTCTCTGCGGCGGCCGCCGTGCCTGCCGGCGCGGCGGCGAGCTGGTCGACGACCTTGCGGTTGCCCTGGCGCGCACGGACGAGCTTCCAAGCGACGAGGGCTGCCGCCTGCACGAGCACGATGCCCGTAACCACCCAGCGGGACGTGCTGCTCTCGAGAGGCCGCCAGGTTCCAATGGCGACCAGCGGCCCGATGATCCAGAGCACCGCCAGGAACGCGGCCAGCAAGAGCGCGCCCAGGGTCCAGCGGTTGAAGAGGAGGCCGAGGATCTTGCCCATCACCCTGTGCTCGATGTGTGGCCGACGTGTGCCCGAGGAGTGCTCGACATGCGCGTGCGCATGCGGTGCTCAGCGGGGTGCCGACGCAGCAGCCGCGGCTGCGCGCGCCGCTGCTGCCGCGGTGTGCAACGTGATCTCGACGCGCCGATTCAACGCCCGGTTGGCCGGCGTGTCGTTGGGCGCCACGGGGTCGCCGTCGGCGCGCCCTTCGGCGCGCACCCGATCGCGCGGCACGCCGGCGGCGACGAGCAGGCCGCGCACGGCCTGCGCCCGGTCTTCCGAGAGGTGCCAGTTGGACGGGAAGCGCAGCGTGCGGATCGGCGTGTTGTCGGTGTAGCCGGTGACGATGACGTTGCCGCCGACGCGCGCCATGGCCTCGCCGATGCGGCGCATCAGCGCCTCGCGCTCGGGCACGAGCGTGGCACTGGCCGGTGTGAAGAGGCCGTCGCCGCGCACGGTGACGACGCTGCGGTCGACCTCGTCGCGCACGGCCACGATGCCAGCGCGGATGTCGGGCTCGAGGAAGACCGCCAGGCGCGGCTGCGGCGCCGGCTGCGCCACGGCTGCCACGGGCGGCGCGAGGCGCAGGGCCTGGATCTGCCCGTACACCGGGTCGGAACGCGTGGCCAGCGTGGTGGAGAACGCGGCGTAGGCTCCGCCCAGCACGAGCACCGCGACGAGTGCGGTGAGGGCCAGCGGCAGCCAGCTCAGCGCCTTGCGCTCGGGCAGCGGCTGCGCCGCCCAGTGCCTGGCGAGCGGCGCCGGATAGGGCCCCCGCGCCTGCGCAAGGATCTGCGCGAGCTTGGCGCGCACCGCTTCGAGCTGCGCCTTGCCACCCTGTACCACGCGGTAACGGCCCTCGAAGCCGAGGGCGATGGCGGCGTAGATCAGCTCCAGCAGGTCGCGGTTGGCCGCCGGCTTGTCAGCCAGGCGCGCCATGAGCTGGAAGACCTTCTCGCCGCCCGAGGCCTCGTTGTGGAACTCGGCGAGCAGGCTGTGCCGGCCCCACACGCCACCGCCGCCCCAGGGCGTGTCGGCCGCCGCCTCGTCGAGCATGGTGCAGAGGATGTAGCGCGCCGCCATCACGCGCTCGGGTGCCACGCCTTGAGACTGCGCCGCCGTCACGAAGTCGCGCACGCCCTGCGCGAGCGAGGCGCGCAGCGCGACGGGGTCAGGCACGCTGCGCATCTGGCGCAGCGAGGGCACGAGCAGCAGCAACCGGTTGGCGGCCGCGAGCAACGGGCTCAGGCCATGGTCGACCGGGGCGTCGGCGCCTGCGCCGACGATGGTGTGCCCCTCGGCGGCAGGGCCGCCTTGGCCGCTGTACGGCGTCGCGGCGGACCGGCCGCCGGGATTGGGCTTGACGAAGGTGCGCTGCTCACCCCCGGCCGGGCCGATCGGGCCGAACGGATCGTCGATAGGAGGACGTTCACCGGCCATCGTTCAGCTCGGGCGTCGTCATGCCTGGCGGATGGCCCAGAGCTCGAGCTCCAGGCCGGGGAAGTCGCCGGCCACGTGCAGCGCGAGGTTGCCCGTGCGCTCGATCTGCTTCCACAACTCACCCTGGCGGTCGAGGTCGAAGTAGTGGCTGCCCGCGTGGTACGGCAGCTGCCTGGGCGCCACCGGCAGGTTGCGCATCGCCACGCCAGGCAGCTGCAGGTTGACGAGGTCCTTGATGCGCTCGACCGGACCGAACTTGCTTTGCGCCGGGAAGCGCTGGCGCACGTGCTCGGCCGGCAGCTGCGCGCGCACGGCGAGCACGAAGCCGGCGGTGCGCAGGAGCTCGTTGTCGTTGACCACCGCGGTGCGCACGCCGTGCGCGCGGTCGGTGAGCGGGATCTGCACGGCGTGCCGGTGCATCACCGCCGAGAGGTACTCGCGCAGGTCCTGCACCACGGGCGCGTAGCAGCCTTGCAGGTCGTCGTGGCGGTACAGCGGGTAGTCGGGCGGATGCCGCTCACCGCGCGAGAAGGTGGCCAGCTCGCCGGCCAGCTGCGCGAGCGCCAGGTGCAGCGCCTGCGGGTGCACGCTCGGCGCGCCCGAGAACTGCCGCAGCAGCGGCTCGCTGCGGTTGAGCAGCTGCAGCATCAGGAAGTCGGCGATTTCCGAGACGCCCTGGCCGAGCTGTCCCATCGAGGCGGCAAGCGTGCGAGCGCGCTGCTGCACGAGGCCGTGCAGCAAGGTCGCCAGCGCCGAGAGCTGGCCGCTCGCCTCGATGCGCGTCTGCGGCGCGATGTAGTTGCGGTCGAGCACGACCTGGCCGTCGGCGCGGCGCTCGATGACGCGCGCCACGCCGAGCACAGCAAAGGCGTCGGTGGCGTCGCGGCCGCGCAGCAGGCGCAGCCGCAGCGCGCCGAGTTGCACCGGCTCGGGGTCGTCGGCGGCATGCGCCTGGTCGCGCAGCTCGTGTTCCTGCACCGCGAAGCGCGCCAGCGGGTCGGCCTGGCCGTCGCCGAAGTCGACCTCGGTGGCACTGGCACGTTCACGCGGCGCAGCCAGGCACACCAGCTCGCCCTGCATGTCGGCGGCGACCTCCAGCGCAGGCGGCATCGCATCGACGTCGGGGCACGAGAACGGCGTGCCGTCAGGCAGCAGCCCGGCGCCGCGCGTGAGGGCGACACGCCCGGTGGCCAGCTGCCCCTCGTCGAGCACGAGGTCGGCAAAGCCCCAGCCGTGCGCTGCGGCGGCGCGGGCTCGGGCGTCGACGAGGCCTTCGAGGTAACGCGTCTGCTGCTGGAAGTGATGCGGCTGCAGGAACATGCCCTGCGACCAGATCACGCGGTGCTTGGTGGACATGTTTCTCCGTGCCGGGGCGCCACGAGCTGGCGCTCAGGGCTGCAGCGTCATCGACAGGGCTTGGCTCTCGGCGCGGATGGCGAGCTTGAGCGTCCTGCCCGGCGGCACGGCGGCGATCGCGCGCCAGACGGCCCGCTCTACGTTGCGGTAGGCACCGAAGACCGCGAGGTAGCGTGTCTCGATGCTGAGCGTGCGTTGGTAGGCGCGCGACTCGCCCGGCGTGAGCACGAACTCGTCCTTGAGCACGAGGTCGGCGCCGAGGGTGGCTTGCTCGGCCTGGTACAGCGCGATGAAGTCGGCCTTGCTGAAGGCGGTGTCGGAGCGCAGTTCGTAGATGCGCAGCACGAGGGGGGACGGCCGCTGCGTTGCGCTGGGGTTAAGGTCGGCGGCGGCGCTGATCGTGCCCAAGAGCGGCACCGGCTGCGGCCGCACCTGCGTGGGCGGTGGCGGCGGAGGGGGGGGTGGTGGCGGCACCACCACCGGCGGCGGCGGCTTGCTGCCGAACATGCCGCAGCCGGCGACCAGGGCGGCGGCGGGTAGCGCCAGCGACGCGATACGCCACAGCGCGGGGCGCCGCATCAATGCGGGGGTTGAGTCGCGACGGGTCTCGCCGGCGCGGTCGCCGCGATCGGCGCGGGGGTCGAGGGGCCGCTCGGCGGGGCGATCAGGAGTGGGGCGCTCGACCATGGCGCCCAAGAATAGCCAGCGGGGCTCGAGGCCCCGCGTGACTTAGGTAACCCGTGCCGGCCCGGTCGCCGTGCGCCTCCACAAGAGGAGGGGTGTTCGTGCCGGCCGGCAACGAACCGGCGCGCCTGGGCGGGCCTGGTTCAGCTCGCGTCGGCGGCCTTGGCCGCGTCTTCCGCTGCGGGCTCGGGACGGTCGACCAGCTCGACAAACGCCATCGGCGCGTTGTCGCCGACGCGGAAGCCCATCTTCAGGATGCGCGTGTAGCCACCCGGGCGCGCCTTGTAGCGCGGGCCGAGCTCGTCGAAGAGCTTGCTGACGACGGCGCGGTCGCGCGTGCGGTTGAAGGCGAGGCGCCGGTTGGCCAGCGTCGCCTCCTTGGCCAGCGTGATGAGCGGCTCGACCACGGAGCGCAGCTCCTTGGCCTTGGGCAGCGTCGTCTTGATCGCCTCGTGCGTGAGCAGCGAGTTGCACATGTTCCTCAGCATCGCCAGGCGATGCGAGGTGGTGCGGTTCAGCTTGCGGGGGCCGTTGCGGTGGCGCATGGTGCGTTCCTGTCATTATTGAACCCCGGCCGGATCAGGTACCGGGGGTTGCACATCGGCCCCCGCTGGCGGGGGCCACACGCTTGGGCGGCGCTTGCGCCGCCCTTTCTGTCGGGCTTTGCGTTACCGCTTGTCCAGGCCCTGGGGCGGCCAGTTCTCCAGCCGCGCGCCCAGCGTCAGGCCGCGCGAAGCCAGCACTTCCTTGATCTCGTTCAGGCTCTTGCGGCCGAGGTTCGGTGTCTTCAGCAACTCGGTCTCGGTGCGCTGGATCAGGTCGCCGATGTAGTAGATGTTCTCAGCCTTCAGGCAGTTGGCCGAGCGGACCGTCAGCTCGAGCTCGTCGACCGGGCGCAGCAAGATCGGGTCGAAGGTGTCGCGGCGCGGCGCCACAGGCATCACGATGTCGGCGCCCTGAACGTCGATCTGCGCGAAGAAGGCGAGTTGTTCGACGAGGATGCGAGCGCTCTGGCGGATGGCTTCCTCGGGCGCCAGGGCGCCGTTGGTCTCGATCTCCATCACCAGCTTGTCGAGGTCGGTGCGCTGCTCGACGCGCGCGTTCTCGACGGCATAGCTCACGCGGCGCACGGGCGAGAAGCTGGCGTCGAGCACGATGCGGCCGATGCTCTTGGTCGGCTCGTCGCCGAAGCGGCGCAGGTTGCCTGGCACGTAGCCGCGGCCCTTCTCGACCTTGATCTGCATGTCGAGCTTGCCGCCCTGTGCCAGGTGCGCGACGACATGTTCGGGGTTGATGATCTCCACGTCGTGCGGCGTCTGGATGTCGCCGGCCGTGACCGGGCCCTCGCCTTCCTTGCGCAGCACGAGGGTGACCTCGTCGCGGTTGTGCAGGCGGAAGACCACGCCCTTGAGGTTGAGCATGATGTGCACGACGTCTTCCTGCACGCCGTCGATCGCCGAGTACTCGTGCAGCACGCCCGCGATGGTGACCTCGGTGGGCGCATAGCCGACCATCGAGCCGAGCAGCACGCGGCGCAGCGCGTTGCCGAGCGTGTGGCCGTAGCCGCGCTCGAATGGTTCGAGGGTGGCCTTCGCGCGATGGCCGCCGAGCGGCTCCACTTGAATGGCCTTGGGCTTCAGAAGAGTGGTTTGCATGGGGTGCTTCAGTTCCTGTCAATACCCTCGGCTCGTTACACCGATAAGGCTGCGGGACCACGCCGGGCGAATCTTTCTGCCACTGCGCCACATGCCCGGCGGGACATGGCGCGCGCCTGCCGGCCCACACTGCCCGTACGCGCCAGGGATGACGGCGTTCCGGGCCCGTGAGGCCGCACTGTCAGCGCGAGTACAACTCGACGATGAGGGCTTCCTTGATCTCGGCGCCGAACTGGTCGCGGTCAGGCGCCTTCTTGAAGGTGCCTTCCATCTTGGTGGCGTCCACGTTCACCCAGTCGGGCAAGCCGTTGCCCTGCGCGAGCTTGAGCGCATCGGTGACACGCAATTGCGCCTTGCTCTTGTCGCGCATCGCAATCACGTCGCCGGCCTTGACCGAATACGATGGGATGTTCACGACCTCGCCGTTGACGGTGAGCGCCTTGTGGCTGACGAGCTGGCGTGCCTCGGCGCGCGTGCTGCCGAAACCCATGCGGTAGACGACGTTGTCCAAGCGCGACTCGAGCAGCATCAGCAGGTTCGCGCCGGTGTTGCCCCGGCGGCGCTCCGCCTCGGCGAAGTAGCGACGGAACTGGCGCTCGAGCACGCCGTACATGCGCTTGACCTTCTGCTTCTCGCGCAGTTGCACGCCGAAGTCGCTGGTGCGCGAACCGCTGGTGCGGCCGTGCTGGCCCGGCTTGCTGTCGAACTTCGCCTTGTCGGCAATGGGCCGGCGGGCGCTCTTCAGAAAGAGGTCGGTGCCTTCACGGCGGGAGAGTTTGGCCTTCGGGCCAAGGAGTCGTGCCACGGTTCAATCCTCGTGTGGGTTCTGTCTTCTGACGCGGCAGAGGGCTCGGCCACCTTGGTGGCGAGCCCCCCCGCGCGAGTCCGGTGCACGTGCGCTCCGGACAGTGGGCTTATGGTCGGGTACTGCGGTTCGGATGGATCGGTCTGACAAGACGGCGGGGCCGATGGGACCCATTCAGATGCGGCGGCGCTTTTGCGGGCGGCAGCCGTTGTGGGGGATCGGCGTCACGTCACTGATGGAGTTGATGCGGATGCCCAGCGACGCGAGCGCACGCACGCTCGACTCGCGTCCCGGGCCCGGGCCCTTGATGCGCACGTCGACGTTCTTGATGCCCTGCTCCTGGGCGGCACGGCCGGCCGTCTCGGCCGCCACCTGGGCGGCAAAGGGCGTGCTTTTGCGCGAGCCCTTGAAGCCCTGGCCACCACTGGAAGCCCAGGCGAGCGAGCCGCCCTGCCGATCGGTGATGGTGATGATGGTATTGTTGAACGATGCGTGCACGTGAGCGATGCCGTCCGCAACGTTCTTGCGGACCTTCTTGCTCACGCGGCGCGCGGCGGTGTTGACGGGAGGCTTGGCCATGAGTCCTCTTGCTTTCTCGGTGGACCGCGACGATTACTTCTTCAGTGCCATGGCCGACTTCTTCGGCCCCTTGCGCGTGCGTGCATTGGTGCGCGTGCGCTGGCCGCGCACCGGCAACCCGCGGCGATGGCGGAAGCCGCGATAGCAGCCCAGGTCCATCAGGCGCTTGATGTTGATGCTGAGCTCGCGGCGCAGATCACCCTCGATGGTGATCTTGCCGATCTCCTCGCGGATCTTCTCGAGCTCGTGGTCGTCGAGGTCCTTGATCTTCTTCGAGTACGGGATGCCCACCTGCTCGCAGATCTTCTGTGCGGTCGTTCGACCGATACCGTAGATGGCCGTGAGGCCGATCTCTGCGTGCTTGTGCGGCGGGATGTTGATGCCGGCGATGCGTGCCATGTTCTTACCTCTGAATCAGCCTTGACGCTGCTTGTGGCGCGGGTCGGTGCAGATCACGCGCACCACACCCTTGCGGCGGATGATCTTGCAGTTGCGGCACATCTTCTTGACCGATGCGGCGACCTTCATGGTCTTCTCCTGGGAATACTCTGTTCGATCCGTCATCGCGACCGCCCACTCGCGGCCGCTTTATCTCGACTACTCAATCTGGACTGCTCACTTGGCGCGGAACACGATGCGTGCCCGCGTCAGGTCATAGGGCGTCAGCTCCACCGTGACCTTGTCCCCGGGCAGGATGCGGATGTAGTGCATGCGCATCTTTCCGGAGATATGGCCGAGCACGACATGTCCGTTTTCCAGCTTCACGCGGAAGGTGGCGTTGGGGAGGTTCTCGAGAATCTCCCCCTGCATCTGGATGACGTCGTCCTTGGACATGGGGTGCGTGGGTCCTGCGGGTCGCCCTTAGCTCATCTTGAAGTTGGCTTTCTTGAGCAGGCTCTCGTACTGCTGGCTCATCACGTAGCTTTGCACCTGGGCCCAGAAGTCCATCGTCACGACGACGATGATGAGCAGCGAGGTGCCACCAAAATAGAACGGCACGTTGTAGCGCAGCACCAGGAACTCGGGCAGCAGGCACACCGCGGTGATGTAGACGGCGCCGGCCAGCGTGAGGCGTGCGAGGATCTTGTCGATGTGGCGCGCCGTCTGGTCGCCAGGGCGGATGCCGGGAATGAAGGCGCCGCTCTTCTTCAGGTTGTCGGCGGTCTCGCGGCTGTTGAAGACGAGCGCCGTGTAGAAGAAGCAGAAGAACACGATCATCGCTGCGTAGAGCAGCACGTAGATCGGCTGCCCCGGCGACAGCGCCGCAGAGAGATCCTTCAGCCAGCGCATGCCCTCGCCGGTGGCGAACCAGCCGACGATGGTGGCCGGCAGCAGGATGATGGAACTGGCGAAGATCGGTGGGATGACGCCGCTCATGTTGAGCTTGAGCGGCAGGTGCGAGCTCTGGCCCGCGTAGACCTTGTTGCCGACCTGGCGCTTGGCATAGTTGACGAGGATCTTGCGCTGCCCGCGCTCGACGAACACCACCGCGAAAGTCACGAAGATGACGACGGCGATGATGAACAGGCACGCGATGATGCTCATCGCACCGGTGCGCACGAGCTCGAACAAGCCACCGATGGCGCTGGGAAGCCCGGCCACGATGCCGGCAAAGATGAGGATCGAGATACCGTTGCCGAGCCCGCGTTCGGTGATCTGCTCGCCCAGCCACATCAGGAACATCGTTCCGGCGACCAGGCTCACCAAGGCGGTCATGCGAAAGCCCAAACCCGGGTTCAGCACGAGACCGGGCGAGCCTTCGAGGGCCAGCGCGATGCCCAGGCTCTGGAAGATCGCGAGGAACAGGGTGCCGTAGCGGGTGTACTGCGTGATCTTGCGCCGGCCCGCTTCGCCTTCCTTCTTGATCGCCTCGAGCGCCGGCACCACGTAAGTCATCAGCTGCATGATGATGCTGGCGCTGATGTAGGGCATGATGCCCAGGGCAAAGATGCTGAAGCGAGACAGCGCGCCGCCGCTGAACATGTTGAACAGGTTCAGGATGCCGCCGCTCTGGCTCTTGAACAACTGTTGCAGCTGCTCGGGGTCGATGCCGGGCACCGGGATGTACGACCCGATGCGGTAGACCACCAGCGCCAGCAACAGGAAGATGATGCGGCGACGGAGGTCGCCGAACTTCCCGCTCTTGGCCAGTTGGGCTGCAGAGGTTGCCACTTCGGTCCTAGTGTCCTGTCAGCGGGCGGCGCTTCAGGCCTTGGCCTTCTTGGGCAGCTTCTTGACCACCGGCGCCGCCTCGAGCGCCGGGGCCGAACCGCCGGCGGCCTCGATGGCGGCCTTGGCGCCCGCGGTCGCGCCGATGCCCTTGAGCACCACCTTGCGCGAGATCTCGCCCGACTTGACCACCTTGACGTGGGTGACGATCTGGCGCACCAGCCCGACGGCCTTGAGCGTGAGCACGTCAACCTCGGTCGCCTCGAGGCCCTGCAACTGGGCCAGCGTCACTTCGCCGGCGTACTTGAGCTGCGCGCTCTTGAAGCCGCGCTTGGGCAGGCGGCGCTGGAGCGGCATCTGACCGCCTTCGAAGCCGACCTTGTGGTAACCGCCCGCACGGCTCTTCTGGCCCTTGTGACCACGCCCGGCTGTCTTGCCCAGGCCCGAGCCGATGCCGCGGCCGACGCGACGACGCGCCTTCTTGCTGCCCTCGGCGGGCTTCAGCGAATTCAGTTCCATCACAGCACCTGAACCAGGTACGAGACCTTGTTGATCATGCCGCGCACGGCGGGGGTGTCCTCAAGCGTGCGCGAGCTGTTGAGCTTGCGCAGGCCCAGGCCGCGCACGGTGGCGCGATGGTCTTCGCGCGTGCCGGCGACGCTCTTGACGAGCTTGACGGTGAGGGTCTTCTTTTCAGCCATGGTCGTTTCTTCCCCGGCGCCGCTCAGATGAACAGCTCTTCAACCATCTTGCCGCGCTTGGCGGCCACCTCGGCCGGCGTGGTCGAGCGCTTCAGCGCGTCGAGCGTGGCGCGCACCATGTTGTACGGGTTGCTCGAGCCGAGGCTCTTGGCGACGATGTCGGTGACGCCCATCACCTCGAACACGGCGCGCATCGGGCCGCCGGCGATGATGCCGGTGCCGGCCGGCGCCGGCGCCAGCAGCACCTTGGCCGCGCCATGCTCGCCGCGCAGGTTGTGATGCACGGTACCGTTTTTCAACGCCACCTTGAACATGTTGCGGCGCGCGGCGTCCATGGCCTTTTGCACCGAGACGGGCACTTCCTTGGCCTTGCCCTTGCCCATGCCGATGCGACCATCGCCGTCGCCCACGACCGTGAGCGCCGCGAAGCTGAGCGTGCGGCCGCCCTTGACGACCTTGGTGACGCGGTTGACCGCGATCATCTTTTCCTTCAGACCGTCGTCGTTGCCTTCGGTCTGCGCGCGGGGGGTGAACTTTGCCATTGGGGGGATCCTTCTTGCTCGCGCAGATCAGAACTGCAGGCCGGCTTCGCGCGCCGCCTCGGCCAGCGCCTTGACGCGCCCGTGATAGGCGAAGCCCGAGCGGTCGAACGCCACGCGCTCGATGCCCGCGGCCCTGGCCTTCTCGGCGATGCGCTTGCCGATCAGGGCCGCGGCAGCGGCGTTGCCACCCTTGCCGTCGGCCCCAAGCTCCGAGCGCACGGCCTTCTCGGCCGTGGAGGCGCTGGCCAGCACCTTGCCGCCGTCGGCGGACAGGATGCTCGCGTAGATATGCAGATTCGTGCGGTGGACGGCCAGCCGCGCTGCACCATTGGTGGCAATGGCGGTGGCGATGCGCACACGCGTCTGGCGCGCACGGCGCAGGCGCTGGTCCTTCTTGTTCAGGCTCATCTCGTGCGCTCCTTACTTCTTCTTGGTTTCCTTGAGCACCACGCGCTCGTCGGCATAGCGAATGCCCTTGCCCTTGTAGGGCTCGGGCGGGCGGATCGCACGCACTTCGGCGGCAATCTGGCCCACGACCTGACGGTCGGCACCACTGATGACGATTTCGGTCTGCGTCGGGCAGGCCACCTTGATGCCGGCGGGCATGTCCTTGCTCACGGGGTGCGAGAAGCCGATCTGCAGGTTCAGCTTCTGGCCCTGGGCCTGGGCGCGGAAACCCACGCCGACCAGGTTCAGCTTCTTCTCGAAGCCCTTGCTCACGCCGCCCACCATGTTGGCGAGCAGCGCACGCATCGTGCCGCTCATCGCGTCGGCCTCGGCCGTCGCGGCAGTGGCGGCGACGTTGATGACGCTGCCCTCCTTCTTCACCGTGACGAGCGGATGGAGCTTGCGCGACAGCGTGCCGTTGGCACCCTTGACGGTCACTTGATCGGCCGTGATCGCGACATCCACGCCTTGCGGCAGCGCGAGCGGCATCTTTCCTACACGGGACATTTGATCTGACTCCCCGTCATCAGGCGACGTAGCAGAGCACTTCGCCGCCGGTCCCGGTGGCGCGCGCCTTGCGGTCGGTCATCACGCCCTTGGGCGTGGTCACGATGGCCACACCGAGACCGTTCATCACCGAGGGCAGCGCGTCGCGGCCACGGTAGATGCGCAGCCCCGGGCGGCTGACGCGCTCGATGCGCTCGATGACCGGCCGGCCGGCGTAGTACTTCAGGGCGATCTCGAGCTCGGCCTTGCCGTTGTCGCCCTTGACCGCGAAGCCGTCGATGTAGCCCTCGTCCTTCAGCACCTGCGCGATCGCGACCTTGAGCTTGGAAGACGGCATCGTGACGGCCGCCTTGTCCACGCTCTGCGCGTTGCGGATGCGCGTCAGCATGTCGGCGATGGGATCACTCATGCTCATGCGATTTCTCCTGATCCTTCGTCGGCTGCGGGCTACCAGCTGGCCTTGACCACGCCCGGAATGTCGCCCTTGAAGGCGAGCTCGCGGATCTTGTTGCGGCCGAGGCCGAACATGCGGAACGTGCCGCGCGCACGGCCCGTGGCAGCGCAACGGTTGCGCAGGCGCGTCGGGTTGGCGTTGCGGGGCAGCTTCTGCAACTCCAGGCGCGCGGCATAACGCTCTTCGTCGCTCTTCTTGGCGTCGTTGGCGATGCCGCTCAGCTCGGCGCGCTTCTTGGCGAACTTGGCGACGAGTTTCTCGCGCTTTTCTTCGCGTTGCTTGACTGACGTCTTGGCCATGCGTGTTCTCGGCTCGCCTTGGTTACTTGATCAATTCTTGAACGGGAAACGGAAGGCCTGCAGGAGCGCCTTGCACTCCTCGTCGGACTTCGCGCTGGTGGTGATGGAGATGTTCAGCCCGCGGATCGCATCGATCTTGTCGTACTCGATCTCGGGGAAGATGATCTGTTCCTTCACGCCGACGTTGTAGTTGCCGCGGCCGTCGAAGCTGCGCCCGCTGATGCCGCGAAAGTCGCGCACTCGCGGCAGCGCGATGGTGACGAAGCGATCGAGGAACTCGTACATGCGCACACCGCGCAGCGTGACCATCGTGCCGATGGGCACGTTCTCGCGGATCTTGAAGTTCGCGATCGCCTTGCGGCTCTTGGTGACCACCGGCTTCTGCCCGGCGATCTTGGTGAGGTCGCCGACGGCGTTGTCCATCACCTTCTTGTCGGAGACCGCCTCACTCACGCCCATGTTCAGCGTGATCTTCGTCAGGCGCGGCACCTGCATGACGGTCTTGTAGCCGAACTTCTTCATCAGTTCGGGGGCGATCTGCTCCTTGTAGACGTCCTGCAGGCGGGAGCGCGTGGCGTTGCTCGAGCTGCCGGTTTCCGTCGGCGCCGCCCTGGCGGCCTTGGCCGCGGCCTTGTCGGCCTTCTTGTCGGGGGCCTTGCCGCCATCCTTCGGGGCTGCCTTGGTGGCAGCCTTCGGGGCTTCTTTCGACTTTGCCATTTCGGTTGGGTCCTCTGCGGCCTCAGGCGCTCATCGGCGCTTGGGCGCTCAAGCCTTGATCTCTTCGCCGCTGCTCTTGTAGACGCGGACCTTCTTGCCGCCATCGAGCAGCTTGACGCCGACGCGATCGGCCTTGCCCGTGCTGGCGTTGTAGATGGCCACGTTGGACTGGTGGATGGACATGGTCTTGTCGATGACGCCACCCGTCGTGCCCTTCATGGGGTTGGGCTTCACGTGCTTCTTCACCATGTTCACGCCCTCGACGACGATGCGTTCCTCGTCGACACGTTGCGTGACGGTGCCACGCTTTCCCTTGTCTCGGCCGGTCAGCACGATGACTTGGTCGCCTTTGCGGATCTTGTTCATTTCAGCGAACCTCGCAGGTGGGTGCTCAGAGCACCTCGGGAGCCAGGGACACGATCTTCATGAAGCGCTCGGTACGCAACTCACGCGTGACCGGGCCGAAGATGCGGGTGCCGATCGGCTCGAGCTTGGCGTTCAGTAGCACGGCGGCGTTGCCGTCGAACTTGACCAGCGAACCATCCTGGCGGCGCACGCCCTTGGCGGTGCGCACGACGACGGCGCTGTAGACCTCGCCCTTCTTGACGCGACCACGCGGCGCGGCTTCCTTGATGGAAACCTTGATCACGTCGCCGATGCCGGCATAGCGGCGCTTGGAGCCGCCGAGCACTTTGATGCACATGACGGACTTCGCGCCCGTGTTGTCGGCCACGTCGAGCCGCGATTGCATTTGGATCATGTTCTCATCCCAACTTGCGCCGCCGGTGCGCTCGGCCCGGTGGGGCCCTGAGTGCGGTGGCGGCCAGTCTTGGGCCCGTGGTGGCGGTCTGCCTGGGAATGGCCTGCCGCGCGGCGCCTCGAAGCCGAGACGCGTTGCAACAGCGAAGCCGCGGATTATGCGCGATTTGGCGCGGCTGCGTCAACGGCCTGAACAGCCGTCGAGCAGATCAGGCGAGCGCCTGCCGCGCCTGGGTCAGCATGGTGCCGGCATCGCTCACCTCAAACTTGCCCGGCCCTTCGACATTCAGCGACTTGACGACGCCATCCACTACCAACATCGAGTAGCGCTGCGAGCGCAGACCCATGCCACGCGCCGTCAGGTCGAGCGTCAGGCCGGTGGCCTTGGCGAAGTCGGCGCTGCCGTCGGCCATCATGCGGACCTTGCTGGCGGTCTTCAGGTCGCGACCCCAGGCGCCCATCACGAACGCGTCGTTGACCGACACGCACCAGATCTCGTCGACGCCGGCGGCCCTGAGCTCGGCCGCCTTCTCCACGTAGCCGGGAACATGCTTGGCCGAGCAGGTGGGCGTGTAGGCGCCTGGCAGGCCGAAGATCGCGACCTTCTTGCCGGCGGTGAGCTTGGCGATATCAAACGTGTTCGGGCCGATCGAGCAGCCGTTGCCCTCGACTTCGACGAATTCCTGCAGGTTGCCTGCGGGCAGCTTGTCTCCAACCTTCAGCATCTGGCGTTCTCCTGTGGTCTGGCTTGTTCGTGGGGCGGGCCCGAAAGCGCGATCGGCCGCGGACTGGAGTCTCCAGCACGCGGCCGAGTCCTGTTGGCGTGGGGTCTTGATCAGACCAGCTTGGCCTTCTCGATCAGCCGCGTCACGACCCAGCTCTTGGTCTTGCTGATGGGGCGACCTTCGGCGATCTCGACCGTGTCGCCCATCTTGTACTCGCCTTTCTCGTCGTGGGCGTGGTACTTGCGCGACTTGGCGACGATCTTGCCGTAGAGCTCGTGCGCCGCGCGACGCTCGACGAGCACCGTCACCGTCTTGCTGCGCTTGTCGCTGACGACGCGGCCGACCAGTGTGCGCGTGTTCTTCGGCCTGGCCGTTGCACCGGTGGCGGCTTGCTGTTGTTCACTCATTTGGCGGCCTTCTTCTTCTGCGCCAGGATGGTCTTGGCGCGCGCGATGTCGCGCCGCGTGTTGCCCAGCTGCGAGTGGTTGGTGAGCTGTTGCGTGGCCTTCTGCATGCGCAGGCCGAAGTGGGCCTTGAGCAGATCGGAGACTTCCTTCTCCAGGGCAGCCACGTCCTTGGCTCGAAACTCAGATGCTTTCATGTCGGTCCTTCCCGGGCGGCTGCGTCAGGCGCCGACCTGGCGCGCGACGAAGGTCGTGCGCAGGGGCAGCTTGGCGGCGGCGAGTGTGAATGCCTCGCGCGCCAGCTGCTCGGGCACGCCGTTGAGCTCGTAGAGCACCTTGCCCGGCACGATCTCGGCCACGTAGTACTCGGGGTTGCCCTTGCCATTGCCCATGCGTACTTCGGCCGGCTTCTGCGAGATCGGCTTGTCGGGGAAGATGCGGATGAAGATGCGCCCGCCACGCTTGATGTGGCGGCTGATCGCACGGCGCGCGGCCTCGATCTGGCGCGCAGTGATGCGGCCGCGCTCGGTGGCCTTGAGGCCGAATTCACCGAACGACACTGCCGCGCCGCGCGTGGCGATGCCGGTGTTGCGGCCCTTCTGTTCCTTGCGGAACTTGCGACGATTGGGTTGCAGCATCGTCACTCTCCCTTGTTCTCGCCGCCGGCGGGCGGAGCAACGCGACGGACACGCTTGACAGCCGGACCGGGGCCTTTGGCTGGTGCGTCACCGCTCGGTGCAGTGGCGGGCGTCGCGATGGCACCCTCGGTGGCGCGCGGCGGCCCATCGCCGCGCGGGCCGCGGTCGGCCCCTGGGCCAGCCGGGC
>JALHOU010000068.1 GCA_022842825.1 Rubrivivax sp. | reverse complement strand
ATGGCGATGGCCAGCGCGTCGAGCTGCGTGCGCTTGACGAAGTCGGCGGCCTGCTCGGGGTCGGTGAGCAGCTGCTCGCGCGTCATCGTGGCGTCGGTGCCGTGGCCGTCTTCCTTGTCGCCCTTCATCGTCTCGAGGCTGCCCAGGCAGCCGAGCTCGCCTTCGACCGTGATGCCCTGGGCGTGCGCCATGTCCACCACCTTGCGCGTGACGTCGACGTTGTAGTCGTAGCTGGCGATGGTCTTGCCGTCGGCCTGCAGGCTGCCGTCCATCATCACCGAGCTGAAGCCGAGGTCGATGGCGCCCTTGCAGATGTCCGGGCTCTGGCCGTGGTCCTGGTGCATCACGAGGGGCACCTTGGGGTAGGCCTCGGTGGCCGCCAGGATGAGGTGCTTGATGAACGCCTCGCCCGCGTACTTGCGTGCGCCGGCGCTCGCCTGCAGGATGACCGGCGCGCCCACTTCGCTGGCCGCCGCCATCACGGCCTGCACCTGCTCGAGGTTGTTGACGTTGAAGGCGGGGATGCCGTACTGGTTTTCGGCCGCATGGTCGAGCAGCTGGCGCATCGAGACGAGAGGCATGGAAGGAGCTCCGCGAGGGTTGGGGTGTGCGTGCCCGGCGAGCTGCCGCGTAGGACCCTCGGCGGGCGATGTGTTCGGACGGCGGCGCAGGTTCGGTAACCACGCCGTAACCACCGGGATTCTACCGAGGCACCCTCTGGAAAGACCCTGCTCAGCCGGGTGCCCGGTCGCGCAGAACTGCGCCGCAAACGTGCCGCATTTCGCGCTCAAGCGCCAGGCTCGCCTGTCGAACACTGGCGGCCCGATCGCGGTGCCCGCGCTGCGGCGCCCCGTCCGAGGAAGACCGGCGTCACCTGCCGCACCGCCGACGCCCCACAGGAAGACCCGCCATGCGCAAGCTCGACATCGCCCCGCTCACCCAGTGGATCACGGCGGCCGCAGTGGACCATCCGGACGGGCTGCCCGACCAGTTGGCGATCCGCCTCGCCGTGCCTCGGCGCCGCGTCTCGACACTGCTGCGCAGGCTCGCCGACGCCCAGTGGCTGCGCCGCGAGGGCGCCGCCAGGCGGCCCCAGTGGCGCCCCGGCCCCCTGCGCCAGGTGGTGCAGCGCTACCCCCTGCAGGGGCTGACGGAGGACCGGCCGTGGCGGCGTGACTTCGCCCCCTACTTCGAGCTGCCGCCGAACGTGCAACACATGGCCCGGCACACGTTCACCGAGCTCCTGAACAACGCCATCGAGCACAGCGGCGGCAGCACCGTCACGGTGTCGATGCGACAGACGCCTCTTCAGCTGCAGCTGCTCATCAGCGACGACGGCTGCGGCCTGTTCGAACGCATCGCGCAGGCCTTCGCCATCGACGAGCCGCAGGTGGCGATGCTCGAGCTGAGCAAGGGCAAGCTCACCAGTGCGCCCGAGCGCCATGCCGGCCATGGCCTGTTCTTCAGCGCAGCGCTCGCCGACGTCATCGACATCCAGGCCAACGGCGTGAGCTACCAGCGCCGCGCCTGGCAGCCGGGCCAATGGCACGCCGGATCTCGCGGTCCTGCGGCCAGGCAACGCCTGGGCACCTCCGTCTATGTCGCCACCCAGTTGGCGACCGACCGCACCCTCGAGGGCATCCTGCGAGCCCACAGCGAGAGCGGATCGAGCCTCGACTTCTCACAGACTCGCGTTTCGCTGCGCCTGCTTGTGATGTCGCCGACCGGCGGCGACCCCGACGGCGGGTCGCTGCTGTCCCGTTCCGAGGCGCGCCGCGCGGTGGCCCGCCTGGCGCAATTTCGGCGCGCCGAGATCGACTTCAGCGGCGTCGGCCACGTGGGGCACGGCTTCGCGGACGAGCTGTTCCGCGTCGCGCGCCGCGAGCACCCGCACCTGGAAATCGTGCCGGTCGGTGCCGCGCCGCGGGTGGCGGCGATGCTCGACGCCATCACCGGCGCCACGCGCGCGCCGGCCTGATCGGCCGACGGTGCCGCAGCCTGCTCAATACATCAGCTTGCCGCGCCCGTCGATCACGCCGATGTCGACAAAACGGCTGCCGGCGTTGGAGTCGACGAACGAGACCGTGAATCCACCCAGGTCCAGCTGGCCCATCGCCTTGAGGGAACGTGCCAACCCGTCGGACGTGACGTCGCCGTTGATGCGCCGCAGCCCCTCGGTCAGCACGCGCGCCGAGACATACCCCTCGAGCTGGAACGATGTATAGCTCGCGATGCTCGGATACATGGCCCGCATGGCGTTCTGGAACTCGCGCTGCACGGGCAGCGCCACGCCGTTGGGGTTGGGGAAGGTCTGGGCGATCCCGACGCCGCGCGCGCCATCGCCGGCGACCTTGACCGCGAGGCTGGCAGGCATGTAGGAGAGAGCGAAGAGAAACTGCCGGCCGCCGCCCTTGCGCAGGTCGGCCACGGAGTCGGCCATGAACTTCGGCGTGCCGATCACCAGCACCGCCTGCGGCTGGGACTCGAGGGTGGCCTTGGCGGCCGCCGCCACCGGCGCCGGCTCGTGCTTGGCCACGTGACCGGTGACCTTGACCGGCGGCGTCTGCTTGGCAGCGATCTGCAGCGACACCTTGAGGCCGGCGTGGCCGATGGGCAGGTCCTGGTGCAGTACGGCCAGGCGCGTCACCCCGAGGGTGCTCACGTGGGCGATGATCTTCTCGATCTGCTGCGCATCGCCGGCGCGAACATGGAACAAGCGCGCATGTCCCGGGCTGCGGAAGACTTCGGCCCCGGGGATCGCGTTGACCACCGTCACCTGGTGCTGGTCGAGCAGCTTCTCGCCGACCAGCTTGCTCAACGCCTGCGAGCCGATGGGCGTGATGAAGGCCACGGGCTTGCGCTGCATCGCCGCGTTCAGCTGCTTGACGAACTCGTCGGCGTTGAACTTGTCGTCCAGCTCGAAGAACTCGATGGGCCGCCCCCGAACGCCCCCGTTGCGGTTGACCTGCTGGAACCATGCACGAGCGCCCTCGTTCACCTCCTTGGCATCCGGCGAAGGCAGGACGGTGAATGGCCCGATCTGCCCGACGACGATGGGGAACTGCTGCGCCAAGGCGGTGGCGCTCGCCGCCCAGCCGATGCAGGCCAACAACCACCGGCAGAACGCGCGCGTCCAGAGGTTTCCCATGCTTGTTCCCCGTCCCTCCAAGGATCAGGCCCGATTCTCGGGGCAACGCCCACCGCGGCGCCCGGGTATTGCCCGCACGGGCAGTGCAGGATGTCAGGTTCTGCAGGCCCGGGTGCAACTCACCGCACCTGGCAGACCTTGAGCATGTTGGTGCCGCCGGGGTAGCCCATCGGCTCGCCGCAGGTGATGGCGTAGGTGTCGCCCGGGCGCAGCACGCCGCGCTCCACGAGCACGGCCTCGGCCTTCTCCAGCGCCGCGTCGCGGTCGACCATCTTGGGCATCAGGATCGGCCGCACGTTGCGGTACAGCGTCATGCGCCGCTCGCTCGCGACCTGCGACGTGAGCCCGAAGATCGGCACCTTGATGTTGTGCCGGCTCATCCACAGCGCCGTACTGCCACTCTCGGTGAGCGCGATGATGGCCTTGCAGCCGAGGTGGTGGGCGGTGAACAGCGCCCCCATCGCGATGCTCTGGTCGATGCGCGCGAAGCGCTTGTTGGTGAAGTCGGTCTCGATGGACACGTCCTCGGCACGCTCGGCTTCCAGCGCGATGAGGTGCATGTGCTCCACCGTCTCCACCGGGAACTTGCCGGCCGCCGTCTCGGCGCTCAGCATCACCGCGTCGGTGCCGTCGAGCACCGCGTTGGCCACGTCGCTCACCTCGGCACGCGTCGGCACGGGCGCGAGGATCATGCTCTCCATCATCTGCGTCGCGGTGATGACCACCTTGTCCATCTCGCGCGCCATGCGGATCATGCGCTTCTGCAACGCCGGCACAGCCGCGTTGCCGACCTCCACGGCGAGGTCGCCGCGCGCCACCATGATGCCGTCGCTGGCCTTCAGGATCTGCTCGAGCACCGGGATCGCCTCGCTGCGCTCGATCTTGGCGATCATGGCCGGCTTGTGGCGCGTCGACTCGCCGGCCACGTTGGCGAGCTGGCGCGCCATCTCCATGTCGGTGGCGCTCTTCGGGAAGCTCACCGCCACGAACTCGGCCTGGAAAGCCATCGCCGTCTTGATGTCCTCCATGTCCTTGGCCGTGAGCGCCGGCGCCGTGAGCCCGCCGCCGGCCTTGTTGATGCCCTTGTTGTTGGACAGCTCGCCGCCGAGCACCACCTTCGTCACCACCTGCTCGCCGCGCACGGCGTCGACGACGAGCTTGATGAGGCCGTCGTTGAGCAGCAGGGTGTCGCCGGGGCGCACGTCGCGCGGCAGCTCCTTGTAGTCGAGGCCCACGCCGCCGATGTCGCCCGGCTCGCCGCGCGCGGCGTCGAGCACGAATGTCGCGCCCGGCACCAGCATCACCTTGCCCTCGGCGAACTTGCCGACGCGGATCTTCGGGCCCTGCAGGTCGGCCATCAGCGCCACCGGCTTGCCCACCCGCGCGGCCACCTCGCGCACGAGCGTCGCGCGGTCGATGTGGTCCTGCGCCTTGCCATGGCTGAAGTTCAGGCGCACCACGTCGACGCCGGCACGCAGCAGGCGCTCCAGCACCTCGGGGTCGCTGGAAGCGGGGCCGAGGGTGGCGACGATCTTGGTGGCGCGGGTCATGCGGGGCTCCGGGGCGGGGGCAGCCGGGCATTATCGGGGCGCGTCTTCCGATGGCATCGGCCGCCCCGGCGCCGGGGTCATGCACCAACGTTCAAACGAGGCGCCGTACCGGCGCGCGCACGAACAGCGGCCGCGTGTAGGCATCGACGAAGCCGAATCGCTTCAGGTTCAAGTAGACCGGATCGGGGTGCTCGCGCGTGCTTTGAGCAGTATCGGTGGTGATCCACCGGCAGCCCGACTCCAGAGCGTCTTCGACCTGGCGGGCAACGAAGCCGGCGTGAATCCAGCGACCTCGGTGGCTGGGGCTCACCGAGGTCCAGCCAAACCAGCCGACGCCATCGCGCACGTGCGACAGCGATGCCCCCACCGCCTTGTCGCCGTCAAAAGCCAGCCAGCGCCGCCAGCCGGGGCCGAGCGTCCCGTCGCGCACCAGCGCTCCTAGAGTGGCCGGCACCTTGAAGTTCTCGCGGCACAGGTCCTCCACCGCGGCAGCGTGTTCGGCCCCGGCACGCTCGATGCGAAGGCCCGCGTTGCGCGCCCAGGTCGCGTAGCGCCCGGTGATCCTTGCCGTCGACGCATCGCAGACCACGATCTGCGAATTCGTGATCCGGCGCAAGCGCCTTGCTTTCAGCCACCGGAGCACGTCATCGGAGCAAAGGGGTGCACCGAGCTCGATGCCGAAGCCGGCATCGCCGTACAAGGCCAGCCATCGGTCGAGGTGCGCCTCGTCGAGGCCCTGCTTGGAAGTGACGCCGACGACACGATTGACGACCAGAACCGAGGCAACGGCCGGCGAGCGCAGGACCACGGCGCCCGCCTCCCGCACCGCCTCGAAACCCGCCCTGCGTGCGTTCAGAACGAGCGACTCGTACACGTCGGACTCGTTGGCCTCGGCCAGCGCCGGCCACCCCCCTTCCGGAGGCGTCGGCAACTGGCGCGCAGGCTGCGACACGCCCACCTCACCCTGCCGACGGCTCCAACAGCGTCTCGGCCGGCGCGTGCAGGTAGACGGCCGCCCGGCGCTTGGCCTCGATGTCGGCATAGACCCGAGCCGCCCTCGCCTCGTTGCAACCCAGCGCGGTGCCGAGGGCGGCGGCTGGAACGCCATGGTTCAGCGACCACAGCGCCAGGTCCATTTGCGCATAGGGCAGCGCGAAATAGAACTCGTCCTGGCCTTGCGGCAGCGTGTAGGTGTCGGTGGTCGGCACGGCATCGCAGATGGGCTGCGGCAAGCCCAGCGCACGCGCCATCGCATACACCTGCGTCTTGTACAGGTGGGCGATCGGCTTGATGTCGGCGGCGCCGTCGCCCACCTTCACGAAGAAGCCCTGGTCGTACTCCAGCCGATTGGGCGTTCCGACCACCGCATAGTTCAGGCGGTCGGCGTGGAAGTAGTCCAACGTCTTGCGCACACGCTGCTTGAAGTTGGTCGCTGCGACGATCTGCAGGTACTCGCGCAACGGCAGCCGCTGCTCATGCAGCGTGCCATCGGGTTCGCTGACCACCAGCCGGAAGTGGTTGATGCCGCCGGCGAGCCCGCCGGAGATGACGATCTTGTTGCGCCAGCCGTCGCCGTAAGCGGGAAAGACGCGCCGGATGGCCTCGTCGCGCTGCCTGTAGCAGCCCAACGCCTCGAGGGCCGGAGCGATGTCCATCACCTCGTGCGCGATGCCCAGATGCTGCGCCAGCAGCACCCCGCGCTCCGTGCTGAAACCGCTGGAGTCGCGTTCCGGCATCAAAAGCCCGTAGACCTTGGCGGGCCCGAGCGCGTGCACGGCCAGCGCGGCGCAGACCGAGCTGTCGATGCCACCGGAGATGGCTACCACCAGGCCACGCCGGTGCAACCGGCGCGCCAGGGCCTCGCGCAGCCAGGCGGCAATGCGCTCGGCCTCGGCCCGCTCGTCCAGGTGCAGCACGTCGGGGCCGAGCGAGAGCGGGTCGCGGACCGGCGCGCGTTGCATGTCCAGGCCAGCCATCAAGCCCGCTTGCGCGCCAGGAAGGCGTCCAGCGCATCGAGGCTGTCGAGGTTCTCCGGCAGCATCTCGTCGTCGCCGACCTTGATGCCGTAGGTCTCCTCGAGGTGCGTGATCAGTTCGAGGAACCCGGTCGAGTCGAGCACGTGGTGCTCCAGGAAGCTGGCCGAGTCGTCCAGCTCCAGCCCGCGGCCGCCCATGAAGAAGTTCTCTTCCAGGAAGCGCCGCAGTTCCGCCTTGATGGCCTGTTTCATCGTCTCGCACCCTCGCCCATGCGCGTGTGCCGGTCAAGACCCGCTGCGCAACGCCGCATGACGGATCTTTCCGGACTCTGTGACCGGCAGCTCGTCCACCACATCCACGTACTTGGGAACCATGTGGCTGTCCAAGGTCGCCTGGCAGTGGCGGACGATATCCCTGCTCGTGGTGGTGGCACCGGGCGCAAGCGTGACAAAGGCCTTCACAGCGTGCCCCAGCAGCGGATCGGGCACTCCCACCACGGCGCAGGCGACGATGCCGGCCACTTCATGGATGGTTTCCTCGACCTCGCGCGGCGCCACCTTCTCGCCGCGCGTCTTGATGATGTCGTCCGTACGGGCCACGAAGTAAAGGAACCCGTCGTCATCGCTGCGGAAGAGGTCGCCGGTATGTAGCACTTTTTCACCTTCAAGCGACCCTGGGCGAAGCCGCTCGGCGGTCTCCTGCGGTCGCCGCCAGTAGCCGCGCATGACATGGCCGCCGCGCACGACCAGCTCGCCGACGCTTCCGTGGGGCAGGCGCCGCCCGGCTGCGTCGACAAGCCAATGCTCCTGGTTGGGCATGCCGCGCCCGACGCTGCCCGGCCGGCGCTCGAGTTCCTCCGGCGGCAGGTAGCTGATGCGCTTGCATTCCGTCATGCCGTACATGCTGAAGAACCGCACGCGCGGCCAGGCGGTGCGCAGGCGCGGCACGAGCGTCTGCGGCAACGCGGCCGCGGCGTTGCTCATCAGGCGCAGCGCTCCATGGTCGCACTGCCCCAACTGGGGCAGCCCAAGCAGCGACGACAGCAGGGTCGGCACGGTGGGGAACACCGTCACACGTTCGCGCTCGATCGCTTGCGCCACCTTCAACGGGAACGCGGCCTGATGCTCCAGCACGACCTTCGCTCCCAGCCCCAGGCCCATCAGCAGGTGATAGAGCCCGTAGCTGAACGTCGGTGGCAAGGCGAGCCCGATCACATCGTCTTCGCGCAGGCCCAGATAGGCCTGCACCGAGTGCCACGCGCTGAGCATGTTGCGATGCGAGAGCATCACACCCTTGGGTCGCCCCGTGCTGCCCGACGTGTAGAGGATCGCAGCCAGGTCTTCGTCGATGCGCGCAGGCCCGGCGCCGTCCGGCCCTGCCACGCCAGCCTCGCCGTCGCCGGCCGCGCTGGCGCGGAGCACGGCACGCAGCGCCGGGCAGCGTTCGCGCAGGGCCTGTTCGTCGGAAGTCGGAAAGCGTTCCTCGACCCACATCGCCGCGGCTTCAGTGTCCTGCAGAACGAAGGCCAGGCGCTCGAGCCGCGTCGTGGGCGGCAGCGGCACGAAGACGCCGCCACAGGCAAGCACGGCGTGCAGCGCGACGGCGTACGGTGCATCGCTGTCCAGCACGAGCACGACGCGGTCCCCAGGCTGCACGCCAGCGGCGCGCAGGCGGCCGGCCATGGCACGCACTCGTGCGCCGAGGTCCGCGTAGCTCCACCGCCCGCTGCGGCACACGAGCGCCTCCTTGCGCGGCAGCCGCACGCAAGCACTCTCGAACGCGTGATGCAGCAGCACGCCGGTCATGCCAGCTCCCGACGGCGGACGAACTGCCTGTGCAGCCACATGCATGACACGATGCCGACAAACGCCATGTTGTCGCCAAAGCCGATGGCGCGCCCGGCGCGGCACTTCGCCACCAGCTTGTCGACGGCGGCCGCGTCGAAGAGCCCTGCGTCTCGCAGGTGCGCCCGGTCGAGCAGTTCGGCCGTTTCCTCGCGCAGGCGCAACGAATCGACTCCCGCGCCGGCCGCGCGCTCGAAGAAGCTGGCGCTGTCCGGGGCGCGATAGGGCTGCTTCACCCGCGCCGCGATCGAGGCCGGCAGATGGGGCTCGAAGGCGCGGCGCAGCAACACCTTTTCGTGCAGGCCGCACAGCTTCAACCGGGTCGGCACGCGGCATGAGAACTCCAGCAGCCGATGGTCCAGGAACGGGTAGCGCGCCTCCACCGAGGCGGCCATCGCGGCTCGATCGCCCTGCGAAGACAAGAGGTAGCCCGACATCAGCGTGTTCGCCTCGACATACTGGTCGCGTGCCAGCGCCGGCCATTGCGCAAAGCCCGCAGGCACGGCTCTTGCCAGCGCCTCCTCGGGCGAGTGTGCGGCCATGCGATTGCGCCAGTCGGGATGGAAGAGGCCGAGCGCGCGCCGCGTTGTCGCGGCCCGCATCATGTGCGCGAAGTGGGGCTCGGTGCCGCGTTCAGGCCCGGCACCGAAGTACGCCCGGGTCATCGCGCGGCCGGCCATCGGCGAATGGGTCAGGTACGGGTAAAGCCGCGAGAGCAGCGCCGCACGTCCCGGCGAGCCCGGCTGTCGCGCCACGAATCGGCGCACGGCAGCCTCCTTGAAGAGGTCGTAGCCCCCAAAGGCCTCGTCGGCCCCCTCGCCGGTGAGCACGACCTTGTACCCGGCGGCGCGCACGCTGTCGGCCAGCAGCATCATCGGCACGGGCGCCGTGCGCAGCAGCGGCGCCTCGGCGTGCCGCACCATGCGCGGGAAGGCCGCGGCGATCATGTCCCCGCGTGCCTCGATCGCCGAGTGCTGCGTGTCGAGGTGCCGAACCAGTTCCTGCTGTGCGCCGCTCTCGTCGAACTCCTTCTCTGCGAACGTCAGCGAGAAGGTCCGCAAGGGCGTGTCGGTGAACCTGCGCACCGCCGTCGTGATGATCGACGAGTCCAGTCCCCCGGAGAGATAGGCACCGACCGGCACATCGGCGCGCAACTGCAGGCGCACGGCATCGACGAGGCGCTCCCGCAGTTCGTCGGCCCAGCGTTCGTCCGACCAGCCCGGCGCAGGCGACGCGTCGAAGGGCCAGTCCCAGTAGCGCTCCAGGCGCTCGCGCCCTTGCGCGACGTCGATGATCAGGCGATGCGCGGGCGGCAGCGCCTGCACGCCCTCCCAGGCGGTGCGCGGCGGGCAGACGGCCCAGTAGGAGAAGGTTTCGGCGAGGCCGGCGGCGTCGAGCCGGGGCTGCAGACCCGGCAGCGTGAACAGCGCCTTGACCTCCGATGCAAAGGCCAGCCTGCCGCCGACGCGTGCATGGAACAGCGGCCGGATGCCGACGCGGTCGCGCGCGAGCACCAGGCGCTGCCGCCGCGCGTCCCACAAGGCCAGCGCGAACTGCCCGTTCAGGTGCTCGACGAACGCAGGACCGTGGTCCTCGTAGAGGTGCACCAGCACCTCGGTGTCGGACGTGGTGCGAAAGACGTGTCCGCGCGCGAGGAGCCGCTCGCGCAGCTCCACGTAGTTGAAGATCTCGCCGTTGAAGGTCACGAGGACCTGGCCGTCCTCGTTGGCCATGGGCTGCGCACCACCGGCGAGGTCGATGATCGAAAGGCGAGCGTGCGCCAGGCCCACCGGCCCTTGCTGCCAGACACCCTGCCCGTCGGGCCCGCGGTGGTGCAGCACGCCGATCATGCCCAGGAGCTCGTCCTTGTCGGGTGGTGCCGCGCCGGGGAGTGCCAGCAGGCCCGCGATGCCGCACATGAGAGGTCAGACGCAGTGGGCGCGCGTCAACGGCGCATCGGAAGCGAGTCAACCACGCTTGGCCATGCGCCCGCTGTGGTCGTGGTGCAGCAGCACCGCATCGGGCTCCAGGTCGACCACGGCCGCGCCCCACGAGAGGCCGACGCCGTAGCCGAGCAGCATCACCTTCAGCCGGCGTTCGCGCACCGCCGGCAGCCGGCGAGCCATGGCCACGGCCACCGAAGGCCCACCGCTGTTGCCGTTGTCTTCCAGCGTCATCGGCACGCGGTCCTCGGGCATGCCGCACTTCTTCACCAGGTGCTTGATCATGAAGCGGTTCGACTGGTGGAAGACGAAGGCATCGACGTCGGCCACCCCGCATCCGGACAACGCCAGCGCATCGGCCACCAGGGCCGGCACGCGCTTGATGGTGAAGTTGAAGACCCCCGCGCCGTCCATCTCGAGCGCCAGGTGGCGAGGGTTGGCAGGAAAGCGGTCGCGAAAGCCACCGCCGCGCATGATGAGGCCGGCGTGGCCGCTGCCATCGGTGTGCAGGCAGAAGTGGCCGCGGCCCTGTTCGTCGAATTCGAGCGCCGTGGCCGAGCCCGAGTCGCCGAAGAGCAGCGTGGTCGCCTGGTCCTTCGGGTCGACGAACCGGCTGGGCGTGTCGCCATGCAGCATGAGGATGCGCCGATGACCGCCACCTCGCAACATGGTCGCCGCGAGATACAGGCCATACGGGTAGCCCGAGCAGCCCAGCCCCACGTCGAAGGCCGCGCAGCTGTCGTGCAAGCCCATCCAGTGGTGCAGCATGCAGCTCGTGGAAGGCAGAAAGTAGTCGGGGCTCTGCGTGACGAAGATCAGGCCGCTGATGGATTCGCGCTCCCAGCCCAGGCGCTGCAGCAGGTGTTCGGCCGCCTCGTGGCACAGGTCGGCCGAGGTCACGCCGTCGTCGACCACCCTGCGCTCGCGCACCCCGGCCATGGCCACGACCTTGCGTACCTCCTCCGGGTCGAAGCCGAGCGCCGGGTCGAGGTTGTCGACCGTGCGGGGCGGCACGCAGGTGCTGACTCCGGCGATCCGGAATCCGTCGATCGTCGAACGGCTCATGCCGCGGGTGGGATCAAGCAGCGACCGCGAGCGCGCCCTGCCGCTCGAGGATGCCGATGATGTCGCCCACCGTCTTCAAGCCGTACATCTCGCTCTCTTCGAGCTGGATGCCGAACTTCTCGTCGAGGTCGGCAATGAGCATCAGCGTCCCCAGGGAGTCCCAACCCTTGATGCTGCTGCTGGGGGTGTCGACGGTGATGCGTCCGACGGGTTCGCCGAAGACTTCGGCGATCCAGTTCAGGGCGTCTGGCAGGTTGATCATCACGTGGCAGGCGAAGCGCGGGTTGCTCGGGCAACTCCGCATCGGAATGGTCGAGGCAGCATATCGCCGCATCGGACCGCCGGGCTGCATCATGGGCTGCGCCCGCGGTCATGCGTCACGCCTGCGCGGCCGGCGACGGGGGCGGGGCGCCCCCCAATGAGGGCGTCAGCCCAGCCGCCGTGAGAAGTGCGCGACGGTGAGGTCGGGTTGCGATCGGGCGATCTGCAGGATCTGCAGGAAGCCGGCCATCAACGCGCGCACTCCCTGCGCCTCGAACAGCGAGGGGCGGTAGCTGAACTCACAACGCAACCCGGCGGCAGAGCCGAACAGGTCGAGATCCAGTTCCGACAACATCGAGTGGCGATCGGTCGCCACGGGTATGAACTGCAGGTCACGCGTGAACAGCGGCTCGCCTTCCGCGCTGCCTTCGACATACTGGCACCATATCCGGAAGACGGTGTTGCCCGACACAGTCAGGGGCGTCTCGCGCATGAGCACCTCGAGCGGCACGCGCCCGCAGGCCAGCATCATGCGCGTCGAGACCTGCACACGACGGCAGAGCTCATCGAAAGGCAGATCGCCCAGCGGCCGCAGCCGAACCGGCATCAGGCTGCTTGCGTAGCCCACGAACTTCAGGGACTCCTCGCTCCAGCGGTTGAGCGTCGGCACGCCAATGAGCTGGTCCTCGCTGCCCGTGTGGTGCCGCAAGAGCACGGCAAGCGCCGACAAGTACATCGAGAACGACGACACGTGAAGGCGCTTGGCGAACTCGCGAAGGTCGTCCAGCTCCTGCAACGGCCGCTCGACGTGTTCGATGAGCGCCCGCCAGTCGCGGTTGGCCTTGCGCTCGCCCTTGGCGGGCAGCGCGATGGCCGCGGGCGGATCGGCGAGCTCCCCCTGCCAGTAGTCGATCTCTTCGGTGAAGCCGCCCGACTCGTAGGTCTCGATCTCCCACTGCGCGACGTCGGCGTACTGCTGCACCAGGGGCGGCAGCTCGGCGCGCGAACCATCGCAACGCGCCTCGTACATGAGTGCGAGTTCGCGCATCATCAACCCGGCGGACCAGCCGTCGCACATGGCATGGTGCACCTGCAGGGACAGCACATGGTCGTCCTCGCCCAGGCGCCACAGCCGCGCCAGCGTCGAGGGCCCCGAGATCACGTTCACGGCCGGCCGGTCGCTCGAGGTCAGCGCTGCACGCACGGCCGCAAGGCACTCTTCGGCGGTCGCACCCGCCAAGGCGGTCAAAGGAAGCGCCACGCGCTGCACGGGCAGCACCACCTGGTAGAGCTGCCCCTTCTCGTAGCGCAGCACAGCGCGCAACGTCGGGTGACGCTGGATAAGGTCGGTGAGCGCATCTTCCAGGGCATCGATGCGCAAAGGCCCACGCAAGCGATACGGAATGGTGATCTCATTCAGGTTCGCGCTGCGATATCGCAACGCGAACGACCACATCGAACGTTGCGCGAACGACGCCGGGGTCTTCAATTCGCCACTTCCATTCAATTTCCCGGAACTCGATCCTGGGTTTCACAGGCCTCTCGGTCCACCGGGGTCGGGTGAACCGCTTCGTTGGGCCCGGTCGGCCGTGATTCTGCCCACTGCATAAGCACCATAGACGCCGAGGGCATACCCTAGGCGAGGGAGAGGTTCACCCGGGTACGCCTCGCACAGGCCGCCAGGCTCGGATCATCGCTCTGCGCGCCCTTCGGACCCTCACGCCCCAGCGTGAAGGACTTGCTCGGTTCGGTCGCAACGCGTGGGTGGCCACGCGTCGACACGCCTTGCCCAAAGGCCCTTGCCGGAGAATCCGGCGGCGGCCAGACAGGCCGGACTACCCCTCACAGGTCCATGCAGCAAGGTCAATACCACCCGGGTCTCGTCAGACTCAAGAAGCTTCCCGTCCTTCGCGACCTCTGGCAGCGTGAGCGCTTGAACTACTTCCTGTCGCTCTCCGGCGGGGGCCTGCACTACGGGAAGTTCGACAACTTCGCCCAGGCTCGGGCCTGGCTGCCCAAGAACCCCGGCTTCGACCTCGAGACCCTGACGGACGAGTACCTGGAGGTCAGGACGAAGCGCATCTTTGCCTTCGACTACCCCGTGATGTTCTGGCTGCGCACGGCATTCGAGGCGGGCGCGCGCTCGATCTTCGACATCGGCGGCTCGGTCGGGGTGCAGTACTACTCGTACCGCCGCTACATGCAATTCCCCGAGGATCTCGTATGGCGCGTCTCCGAACTACCGGTGGTGTGCCGGCTCGGACGCGAGTACGCGCAGCGCCAAGGCGTCACGGCGGTCCAGTTCACCGAGTCGCTGGACACCTCGGCCATCAGTGACGACATCTGGATCTCCGCGGGCGTGCTGGAGTTCCTCGAGCACACGCGCATCGAAGGCCTTCTGGCCAAGGCGGCCCAGCGCCCGCAGCACATCCTGATCAACAAGCTGCCGCTGTGGAAAGGCGCGGACTACGTGTCCACGCAGAACATCGGCTCGGGCAGCTTCACCCCCCACTACGTCTTCAACCGCGACCGCTTCGTCTCGGCCGTGGAGGCGCAGGGGTACAAGCTGGTCGACTCCTGGGATGTTCCGGAGCGGGCCTACCAGGACCCCCGCGAGCCAGGGCGGGACCTGGACAACTACTCCGGGCTCTGCTTCCGCCGGACCTGAGCCGCCGGCTTCGCGACAGCCGCCTTCCCGAATCGGCCGATGCCGGCCCCACGGGCGGGCTTGGGCGCCTCGGACGCCTGTGCCTGCCGGTCAAGCGCCTGATCGATCAGGCGCGCCATGTCGCCCAGCTTGTCCACCATAAACAACGCGTTGAGCGGCGCGGTGACGCCGAACTCCGTGCGCAAGCGGGCCGACATGCGCATGAGCAGCATCGAGTGCCCGCCCAGGTTGATGAACGAGTCGGTGGCGCCCACGCGCGGGGTGTCGAGCATCTCGGCCCAGATGGCTGCCAGGCGCTTCTCGGTCACGGTCTTGGGCTCCACCCATGAAGCCGGGGTCTGCGCTGACTCGGCCGCCTGCGGCACCGGGAGGGCGTGGCGGTCGATCTTGCCGTTGGGCAGCAGCGGGATGGCGTCGAGGTTGACGAAGTGCTGCGGCAGCATGTACTCGGGCAGGCTGCTGCGGAGGTGGTCTCGCAGCGTCTGGGCCGAGGGAATGCCACGCGCCGGCACCACGTAGGCCACGAGGCGTACATCTCCCGGGCGGTCTTCGCGCACGATGACCAACGAGCGCGCCACCTGGGGGTGGCTGGCCAGGTTGGATTCGATCTCGCCCAGCTCGATGCGGAAGCCACGCACCTTGACTTGGTGGTCACTGCGGCCCAGGCACTCGAGCACGCCGTCGGCACGCCAACGCCCGAGGTCGCCGGTCTTGTACCAGTGGTGGCCCGGCCGGAACGGGTCGGGCAGGAAGCGCTCGCTGGTGAGGTCCGGGCGTCCGAGATAGCCCGATGTCACGCCTTCGCCGCCGATGAAGATCTCGCCCAGAACGCCGACGGGCACCGGTCGCAGTTGGGCGTCGACCACGTGCAGCTGCGTGTTGGCCACCGGTCGCCCGATCGGCACGGGCCCGTCGCACTCCATGACACGATGGAAGCTTGACCACACGGTCGTTTCGGTCGGACCGTAGCCGTTCCAAAGCTCCCTCACGCGCGGCAGCAACTCGCGGCCCAGGTCGGGCGGCAGGGGTTCGCCGGTGCAGATGGCCTTGACTCGCGGGCTGCCTGGCCAGCCCGAGGCGAGCAGCAGGCGCCAGGTCGAGGGCGTGGCATCAATGAAGTCGACGCCTTCGCTCTCGACCAACTGGCGCAGCCGGTGGCCGTCCATCGCCTGCTCGCGGTCGGCCAGCACGATGCGCGCGCCCACGGCCAGCGGCAGCACCACCTCCGAGACGGCGATGTCGAAGCTCAGTGTGGTGACCGCCAGCACGGCGTTGTCGGCCGTCATGCCCGGCTCGCGTGCCACGCTCATCAAGAGGTTGACCACCGAGCGATGCGGCACCACCACCCCTTTGGGCCGGCCCGTGGAGCCGGAGGTATAGATGACGTAGGCCGGGTCTTCCGGGCGCGCATCCAGCGCCTCGTCGGCCTGCAAGGGTGCGTCGGGCTCCGCGGCAAGGCGGCGCTCGTCCGCATCCAGCCACAGCGAGCGCTCGCGCGGCCAGCCCACCAGCACGGCCTGCGAAGACTCGGTGACCAGCATCGCCAGTTTGGCATCCTTGGCCATGTACTCCAGCCGCTCGCGCGGGAACGTCGGGTCCAACGGAACGTAGGCCGCCCCGGTCTTGAGCACGGCCAGCAACGCGACCATCATGTCGGCGGTGCGCCTCAGGCACAGCCCGACCATGGCGCCACGGCCGATGCCAGCCTGGCGCAGTGCACGCGCCAGGCGGTTGGCACGGGCGTCCAGCTCGCCATGTGTCAGCGTGGTGCCCTGGGCCGTGATGGCCGGGCGAGCAGCGTGCTTGTTCATCGACGCGGCCAGCACGGCGGTCACCGTCGCCTGCGGCGAGACGGGCATCGTGGGGTTGCTGAAATCCGCGTCGCGCGTGTTCCACGCGAGCAGCCGCTGCCGGTCCTCGGCCGTGAGGAAGTCGTACTGCGAGAGGCGCTGCTCGGGTGCGGCCATCATCTGGCGCAGCAGCCCTTCAAGGCGTTTGCCGAACGCGCCGACCGTGGCGGTGTCCAGCACGTCGGCGTTGAACGTGAAGACGAACTCGACGTGGTTGCGGGTCTCCACGCACCACAGGCTGAGGTCCTGCGCCGCGCCGAGCATCGGCGTGGGCATGCGCTGGTGGTCGACGTTGCCCCACTTCGTGGTGCGCTCGCGCACGTCCTGGTAGGAGAACAACACCTGATGGATCGGCGGCCGGCTGGGGTCGCGCGGCAGGTTGAGCTCGCGCACCAGGTAGTCGAAGGGCACGTCGGGGTTGGAGAACGAATCCACCACCTGGTTGTGGACCTGCTTCAGCCACTCCGGCAGGGTCGGGTCGCCGTTGAAGCGCATGCGCAGCGGCAGCACGTTGACGAAGAAGCCCATCAGCGGCTCCAGCGCCGGCTGCTCGCGCCCGCGCACCGGCGTGCCGATGACGAAGTCGTCCTGCGCCGTCGTGCGCCATAGCGCCGCCGCGTAGGCGGCCAGCAGGGTCACATACAGCGTACGGCCGTGTTGCCGAGCCTGCTCGCGCAACGCATCGGTCACGTCCTTGGCGAGGTTGAACTGGAACGAGCCCCCGCGGCCCGACATCGTCGGCGGGCGCGGCCGATCCAGCGGCAGTTCCAGGGCCGGCGGCGGCGGGGTCAGCTTGGCCATCCAGTGGCCGGTCTGGCGGCGCAGCTCCTCGCCGCTCATCCACTCGTTGTGCCATGCCGAGAAGTCGCCGTAGCTCACGGTGATGGGCGGCAGCCGCGCCTCGCGGCCTTCGAGGCACGCGCTGTACAGCTCGGGCAGATCGACATACAAGAGGTCGAACGACCAGGCGTCCCAGATCAGGTGGTGCGCCTGGAAGAGCATGCCGTGCTCCTGCGGCGACAGGCGGAACAGCCGCGCGGTGAACAGCGGCCCGGTTTCGAGGTCGTAGGGCGTCTCCACCAGCTCAGCGATAAGCTTGTTCATCGCCGGCTTGCGCTCGGCCTCGGGCAGGTGGGTGAGATCTTCGACGGGCAGCACGCTGAAGGGCATGTCGTCGATCACGCGCTGCACATCGCCCTGGGGCGTGCGCGCGATCACGGTGCGCAGCACGCTCTGGCGCTTGATGAGCAGCTTCCAGGCGCGGTCGAAGGCCTGCAGGTCCAGCGGGCCCAGCAGGCGGTGCCCGGTGGGGATGCTGTGAACGACCGTATTGGGAGTCAGGTTCTCCAGGAACCAGATGCGCTGCTGCATCTGCGACAGGGGCGCGACGCCTTGCTCGGCCCGCACTGGAATGACGTCGGCCGACACGGCGGACGCGGCGCCCGTGGCCGTGCTTGCGACACGCTGAGCCTCCTGCAACTCGGCGGCCAGCCCCGCTGGCGTGGGATGCTCGAAGATCGCGCGCAGGCCCGGCCGGCGGCCGAGCGCCGCGGACAAGCCCGCCGAGAGCTTGGCGGCGAGCAACGAGTGGCCGCCCTGTTCGAAGAAGTGGTCGTCGGGCGCGAGCGGCCCGCGGCCAAGCAGTTGCCCCATCTGCGCCGCGATGGTCATCACGAGCGAATCGCTGGCTGACAGGGCCGTTGCCGCACCCGCTGCCGAGGTCGTTGCCGACTTCATCGGCGCGGCAGCCGCGGCGGGGCTGGCCGAAGGCGCCAGCTTGGGCAGCGGCAGCGACTTGCGATCGACCTTGCCGTTGGGCAGCAGCGGCAGGCTCCCCAGCACGAGGATCGTGCGCGGCAGCATGTACTCGGGCAAGGTGCGGCGCAGTTCTTCGCGCAGCGCCGCCGGGTCGGCGGCCGCGCCCGGGCGCGGCACGACGTAACCGACGAGGGCCACGTCGCCCGGCGTCGCCTCGTGCGCCACGACCACGGCACGCGCGATGCCCTCGGCCTGCTCGAGCCGGGCTTCGATCTCGCCGAGCTCGATGCGGTAGCCGCGCAGCTTCACCTGGAAGTCGAGGCGACCCAGGTGCTCGAGCTGGCCTTGCTCGTTCCAGCGGCCGAGGTCGCCGGTGCGGTAGGCCAGGCGCCCGGCGCGCGGGCCGAAGGGCAGCGCGACAAAGCGGTCGGCCGTGAGCTCAGGGCGCTGGAAGTAGCCGAGTGCCACACCGTCGCCGCCGATGACGATCTCGCCCTCCGCGCCAACGGGCAGGGGCTGCATCGCCTCATCGACGATCCAGACCTGCGTGTTGTCGATCGGCCGGCCGATGCTGACCTTGCGGCTGGCATCCTCGATGCGTGCCAGCGTCGACCACACGGTGGTCTCGGTGGGGCCGTAGAGGTTCCACAGCGCCACACCGGCACCGCGCAGCGCGGCCGCCAGCGCCGGCGGCAGTGGCTCGCCGCCACAGAGCGCGCGGAAGCCGGGCGCGGATCTCCAGCCGGCGTCGAGCAGCAGGTGCCAGGTGGTGGGCGTGGCCTGCATGACATTGACGCGGTGCTCGGCCATGAGCCGGGCCAGCGACTCGCCGTCCATGACGTCGTCGCGGCGCGCCAGCACGACGGTGGCGCCGGTCACCAGCGGCAGCAGCAGCTCGAGCACGGCGATGTCGAAGCTGAGCGTGGTCACCGCCAACAGCTTGTCGCCGGCCTGCAGGCCGGGCTCGCGGCGCATGCTCGCGAGGAAGTTGCACACCGCCCGCTGCGGCACGGCCACGCCCTTGGGCTTGCCCGTGGAGCCGGAGGTGTAGATGACGTAGGCCGCGGTCTCGTTGCCAGCCACGGGCGCGAGCGGCTGGTCAGAGGCGCTCGCGAGCATCGCGGCGTCGTCATCAACCCGCAACTGGCGCTCACGCGGTAGGCCCGCAAGCTCGGCGTGCGCGGCCTGGGTGATGACGAGCGGCAGCGCCGCGTCTTCCGCCATCATGCGCAGGCGCTCGCGCGGGAAGCCGGGGTCCAGCGGCACATAGGCAGCGCCGGTCTGCAACACGCCCAGCAGGGCCGGTAGCAAGTCGGTGCCGCGGTCGAGGCACACGCCGACCAGGGCGCCCGCACCGATGCCGCGCGCACGCAGCACCTGGGCAAAGCGGTTGGCGCGTGTCTGCAGCGCGGCATAGGTCAGGCGCTCTGCGCCGGCCACCAGCGCCACGGCCTCCGGTGTGGACGCGGCTTGCCGCTGCACCCAGGCCTCGATGCGCGCGCCCGCCTCCAGCGGCTGGTCGGTGGCGTTCCAGGCCAGCAGACGCGGGTCGAGCGCCACGGCCTTGGAGGCAGCTCCCGGGGTGGCCGGTGCAGCCTGGACTGCAGCGGCCACCGAAGCGGAAGCGGAAGCCGTGGCCGGCACGCACAGCGCCAGCAACTCGGCGACGATCTCCTGCACCCGGCCGGGGCTGAAGAACTCGGTGCTGTGGTGCAGGTCGAGCGTGATGGCGTCGGCCTGCTCGTAGAAGTTGAAGAAGAGCTCGCTCAGAAGACCGCGCTTGCGGCCCTCGTGCATGGTGGCCGCGATCGGTGCCCAGCCGGAGAGGTCGACCTTCGGGTTGAGGTTGAAGTAGATGCCGGTGAGTGCGGGCCGGTTGCCCTCGGTGCGCAGGCCAAGCGCGCGCGCCGCGGTGCCCTGCGTCATCTGCGGGTGGTCCATGGCGTCCATGAGCGCCCCACGCACGCCGGCCAGCACCGATGCGAACGTGGCGCCCGCCGGGGAGCGCATGCGCAGCGGCAGGTCGAGCACGCCGTCGGCGAGCAGCGGGCCGTGGCGGCCGAGGTTCTGCGCCGCGTACGGGATGCTGACGAGGAAGTCGTCGCGCCCCCCGCGCCGCTGCAGCAGCTGCGTTACCGCGGCGAGCAGCCACTGAAACAGCGTGGCGCCCTGGGCCCGTGCGGCTGCGCGCAGCGCCGCGAGCGGCTCGCCCTCGATGCGTGCACGCACCGTGTCGCCGGTATACCGGCGCGGCGTCGGCGGCGTGCGGTCGCCCAGCGACAGCGGCGGCGGCAGGTCGCGCAGCACGTGCTTCCAGTAGCTCACGGCCGCCTGGCCGTCGGGCCCGGCGAAGCGCTCGTTCTCGCCGCGTGCAAAAGCCAGGGGCGTCTCGGCGGTCTTGAAGGTCGGCGCAAGGCCGCTGCAGCGCGCCCGGTAGGCCGTGGCCAGCTCGGCGTTGAACACGCTCGAGGCCCAGCCGTCGAAGACGAGATGGCTGGCGACCACGTGCACGACAACGCGGCCGTCGGCCAGCTGAAGCAGGCTCGCGGCGGCCAGCGGCGCGGTCTCGAGGGGGAAGTCGCGCTCGCTGGCCTTGACGCAGAACTCGTCGAGCGCCGCGTCGGCGTCGGCGCGGGGGCGCAGGTCGACCTCGGCCAGCGCGACGCGGGCGCTGGCGTCCAACGACTGCCGCGGCTCGTCGAGGTCGAAGCGCAGGCGGAACGCGTCGTGGCGCGCCAGCACGTCCTGCACCGCCGCCTTGAGCGCCGGCACGTCCACGGGGCCGCGCAGGCTGACGCAGAACGACTCGTTGAGCGCGCGCCGCGCGTGCTCGTCGAAGCTCGCGGCAAGCCAGCGCTCGGTCTGGCCCGGGGCCAGCTCACCCTGCGTCGGTGCCGGCAGCGAAGGCGTCAGGGCCTTGCCGGGTTGCCCCGGGCGCGGCGTGATGAAGCCCAGCGCCATCAGCTCGTCCAACGCGGCGGTGAAGATGTCGAAGATGCGGGCCGTCTCGGCCTCGCCGAAGGCCTCGGTGACGAAGTGGCCGAACTGTTCGTACAGGTGCAGGCCGTGCAGGCGCACGAGGTAGTAGAAGAGGCTGACGAACTTCTGGTCGTCGTCCCACGAAAGGCGCCACAGCGATGCGCAGTGCACCGCCTTCACGGGGGCGCCGCGCACCAGGAAGGCGGCGTTCAGGCGGTCGGCCAGCGACTGGGTGCGCTGGTTCAGCTGGTCGTAGAGCGCGCGGCCGCTGCGCTTGATGTGCAGCAGCGAGGCCCGCGCCGCGGCCAGCGCCAGCGGGTGGCGCACGAAGGTGCCGGCGAAGTAGGTGACGCCCGCCTCGGGGTAGGAGTCGTCGCCATACTGCCAGTGGCCGCCGTCGAGCGCGTCGAGCCACTTCGAGCCGCCGGCGATGGCCGCGAACGGCAGCCCGCCACCGATGACCTTGCCGAAGGT
>JALHOU010000067.1 GCA_022842825.1 Rubrivivax sp. | reverse complement strand
CCCTGGCGCTTGATGGCCTGCATGATCTGCAGGGCGCTGACGATGCCGTCACCCGTGGTGTGCCGGTCCAGCGCCAGCAGGTGGCCCGAGCTCTCGCCGCCGAGCTGCCAGCCGCGCGCAGTGAGTTCCTCGAGCACATAGCGGTCGCCGACCTTCGCGCGCACGAGCGGCACACCCAACTGCTTGAGCGCCTGCTCGATGGCCATGTTGGTCATGAGGGTGCCGACGACCCCCGGCACCGCCTGCCGCCGCGCCAGGCGGTCGGCGGCCATCACGTAGAGCAGCTCGTCGCCGTTGTAGAGGCGGCCGGCGGCATCGACGATCTGCAGCCGGTCGGCGTCGCCGTCCAGGGCGATGCCGTAGTCGGCGCGGTGCTCGGCCACGGCGCGGCAGATGGCCTCGGGTTCGGTGGCGCCGACACCGTCGTTGATGTTCAGGCCGTTGGGGCTGCAGCCGATGGGCACGATGGCCGCGCCGAGCTCGTGAAAGACGTCGGGCGCGACGTGGTAGGCCGCACCGTGCGCCGCATCGACGACGATCTTCATGCCGCGCAGCGACATCGTGTGCGGCACCGTGCTCTTGCAGAACTCGATGTAGCGGCCGCGCGCATCTTCGAGGCGGCGCGCCTTGCCGAGTGTGGCCGAGTCCACCCACTGCGGCGGGTCCTCGAGGGCGGCCTCCACCGCCAGCTCCCATTCGTCGGGCAGCTTCTCGCCGGCGGCCGAGAAGAACTTGACGCCGTTGTCCTGGAACGGGTTGTGCGAAGCGCTGATCACCACGCCCAGATCGAGGCGCTGCGCCCGCGTGAGGTAGGCGACGCCCGGCGTGGGTAGCGGGCCCGACAGCAGCACATCGACGCCGGCCGAAGCGAACCCGGCCTCGAGCGAGGACTCGAGCATGTAGCCGGAGATGCGCGTGTCCTTGCCGATCAGCACCTGCGGCTCGGCGATGGCGCGCTTGAGCACGCGGCCCACGGCATGGCCCAGGCGCAGCATGAAGTCGGGTGTGATGGGCGGCTTGCCCACCGTGCCGCGGATGCCGTCGGTGCCGAAGTACTTTCTGCTCATCGTCGTACGCCTCCGCGGCGGATTCTCGGCGTCCGGCAGGCCGCGGCACCGGGCTTTCGTCGCGTACCGCGCAGAAATGTGTGGGGGGCAGCCGGCGTGAACGGGTGGGTACCCTGAAAACGACGATGCGGGGCCGCGCCCCGCATCGACACACCCACAGCCGGCAGGCCGCAGGAGATGGCTGCTCAGGCCGTGGCGGGCGCGCCGTCCGGGCCCACCGGCGGCGTCGGGCCGCCGGGCGGCTTGCTCGCCGAAGGCGTCCAGTCCTTGGGCGCGCGCGGCGGCTTGCCGGACATGATGTCGTCGATCTGCTCGGCGTCGATGGTCTCCCACTCGAGCAGCGCGCTGGCCATGGCGTGCATCTTGTCCTTGTGGCTTTCGATGAGGCGCCGCGCCACGCCGTATTGCTCGTCGATGATGCGGCGGACCTCCTTGTCCACCTTGACCATCGTGGCCTCGGACATGTTCACGGTCTTGGTGATGCTGCGCCCCAGGAAGACCTCGCCCTCGTTCTCGGCATAGACCATGGGGCCGAGCTCGTCGGTCATGCCATAGCGCATGACCATGTCACGCGCCAGGGCGGTGGCACGCTCGAAGTCGTTGCTGGCGCCGGTGGTCATCTGGTTCATGAACACTTCCTCGGCGATGCGGCCGCCGAAGAGCACGCTGATGGTCGAGAGCATGCGCTCCTTGTCCATGCTGTAGCGGTCGCCTTCCGGCAACTGCATCGTCACGCCGAGCGCGCGCCCGCGGGGGATGACGGTGACCTTGTGCACCGGGTCGGTCTTGGGCATCAGGCGCGCCACCAGCGCGTGGCCGGCCTCGTGGTAGGCGGTGTTGCGCCGCTCTTCCTCGGGCATGACCATGCTCTTGCGCTCGGGGCCCATGAGGATCTTGTCCTTGGCCTTCTCGAAGTCGATCATCTCGACCACGCGCCCGTTGCGGCGGGCCGCGAAGAGCGCGGCCTCGTTGACGAGGTTGGCGAGATCGGCCCCGCTGAAGCCGGGCGTGCCGCGTGCCAGGATGTCGGGCTTGACGTCCTGCCCCACCGGCACCTTGCGCATGTGCACGTTGAGGATCTGCTCGCGGCCGCGCACGTCGGGCAGCGTGACGTAGACCTGGCGGTCGAAGCGGCCCGGGCGCAGAAGCGCCGGGTCGAGGATGTCGGGCCGGTTGGTGGCCGCCATCACGATGACGCCGAGGTTGGTCTCGAAGCCATCCATCTCGACGAGCATCTGGTTCAGCGTCTGCTCGCGCTCGTCGTTGCCGCCGCCCAGGCCCGCGCCACGGTGGCGGCCGACGGCGTCGATCTCGTCGACGAAGATGATGCACGGGGCGCTCTTCTTCGCCTGCTCGAACATGTCGCGCACGCGCGCCGCGCCCACGCCGACGAACATCTCGACGAAGTCGGAACCCGAGATGCTGAAGAACGGCACCTTGGCCTCGCCGGCGATGGCCTTGGCCAGCAGCGTCTTGCCGGTGCCCGGGGGGCCGACCAGCAGCACGCCGCGCGGGATGCGGCCGCCCAGCTTCTGGAACTTCTGCGGGTCTTTCAGGAAGTCGACGAGCTCCTTCACTTCCTCCTTGGCCTCGTCGCAACCGGCGACGTCGGCGAAGGTGGTGGTGTTGTTGCTCTCGTCGAGCATGCGTGCCTTGCTCTTGCCGAAGCTGAAGGCGCCGCCCTTGCCGCCGCCTTGCATCTGGCGCATGAAGTAGATCCACACGCCGATGAGCAGCAGCATCGGGCCCCAACTGATGAGGATGCTCATCAGGATGGAGGGCTCCTCGCGGGCGCGCACGTCGAACTTGACGCCGTTGCTGATGAGGTCACCGACCAAGCCGCGGTCGAGGTAGGTCGCGGTACTGCGGATGCGCTTGTCCTCATTCGTGACGGCGATGATCTCCGTGCCGCCACCAGGGCTCTCCTGCAGCGTGACCTGCTTGATGCGCTTGTTGCGCACTTCCTCGAGGAAGTCGGAGTAGGCAACATGGTTGCCCGAGACGGCCCCGCGATCGAACTGCTTGAACACGGTGAACAGCACGAGTGCGATCACCAGCCAGACAGCGACTTTGGAGAACCATTGGTTGTTCAATGCGGCTCCTTGATGGAGTGGTCCGGGGATTCGGGCCCTGCCAGGCCCGCCGACTGCGGCGGTACGTACAAGACTCCTGCCCTAAGTGGGGACGATTCTAGGTCAGGCAAGTTTTCAGCCCGCACCGGGCGGCCTTTGGACCTGAGGTGTGTTTCCGTGTCAATTCTGCGCGCCGTGCGGGTCGGAGCCGCTCACCCCGGATTGGCGGTCGGCGCCCTCTTCAGACCGATACCGACCAGGAAGGTTTCAGCGGACTTGTCGCGCGAGGCCTTGGGCTTGATGGGCTTGACCACCCGGAAGCGTTCCTTGAACAGCTTCACCTGCTGGCTGTAGCCGCTGCCGTGGAAGCTCTTGGCGACGAGGGCGCCGTGCGGCCTCAGGCGCGCACAGGCGAACTCCACGGCCAGTTCCACCAGGTGCGCGATGCGGGCGGCATCCGACGATTCGATGCCCGAGAGGTTGGGCGCCATGTCCGACAGCACCAAGTCCACCGGGCGCCCCCCCAGCTCGGCCTCCAGCCGGTGCAGGACCTCCTCCTCGCGGAAATCGCCCTGGATGAAGGTGACGCCTTCGATGGGCTCGAACTCCAGCAGGTCCAGCGCAATGAGGGTGCCTGGCAGCGCGCCGACCGCGGCGCCACCGGGTGCCAACCGCCGCCGCACCACCTGGCTCCAGGCGCCGGGCGTGGCCCCGAGATCCACCACCACGTGGCCGGGCTTGATGAGGCCGAGCGCATCATCGATCTCGATCAGCTTGTAGGCGGCGCGCGCGCGGTAGCCCTCCTGCTGCGCCCGACGCACGTAGGGGTCGGTCAGGTGGTCGTGCAACCACGCCTTGTTGACCTTCTTGCTCTTGGTGCGGACCTTCATGGCTGGCGGTCTCGGGCGTCGATAATGGTTGGATGACTGCCCTTGCCCTGAACGCCACCGACCGCCGCGAGCACCGCGCCGCCGCGCATCATCTCGACCCGGTGGTCATGATCGGCGCCGAGGGCCTGACCGAGGCAGTGGTGCAGGCCGTGGACGGCGCGCTGCGCGCGCATGGCCTCGTCAAGGTGCGAGCCGCGAGCCCCGAACGAGAGGCGCGCGAAGCCATGCTCGCGACGCTGGCCGACCGCCTGGGGGCGGCGCCGGTGCAGCACATCGGCCGGTTGCTCGTGCTGTGGCGGCCCCTTCCGCCCAAGGAAAAGGGCGTGCGCGAGGACCGTGGCGCAGGGCCCCGCACGGTGAAACTGGTGTCGTTCTCCAAGAGCGGCAACCATCGGGCCACGGTACGCAAGGTCAAGGTCTTCGGCAACGAGCGGGTGACACCGGGCGGCAAGGTCAAGCGCGCCAAGGCGCGTACAAGCAGCGTCAAGAAGAAGCTGGCGTGACGGGCGGTACGGCAGTCACGCCGGGTTGAGCCAAGGGGCTCGGCGACGGCGCCGCATTGCGCCAGGCCAAGGCCAGCACGCACCACGCCTTCAGGCCAAAGCAGACGGCGCTGGCCGCATGCAGTTGCCCGAAGCTGAGCGGGCCCTGCCCGGCCCGCGCCGCCGGCATCAAAGGCTGAATGGCAAAGTAGCCCAGCACCGTGCAGAAAATGGTCGCGAGCGACAGCACCACGCCGGCACTGAACTGCGAGTCCAGGCCGGAGGCAGCCCGGCGCTTGGCGGCCAGCCTTTCGAGCACCAGCAGGAGCACGCCCAGGGCCAGGCTCGCGTGCGCCTCCTGAGCCAGGATGCGCGCCACGACACGGCCGGCATCGGCCGCGGCCAGCATCGCGAAAGGGGCCGGCGTGGCCACCGCCGCCACCGTGACGAGGCCTCCCGCCCAGAACGCGGGCACGAGCGCCCGCCAGCGGTTCAGCGAGTTCGTGACCACGTGCGGCATCCGGGCGGATGGCGGCGCCAGGCGACTCAGACGTAGCGCACGTCCACGATCTCCCAGTGCTTGAGGCCTCCAGGGGCCTGCACTTCGGCCACGTCGCCGGCTTCCTTGCCGATGAGCGCGCGCGCGATGGGGCTGGAGATCGAAATCAGGCCGAGCTTGAGGTCGGCCTCGTCGTCGCCGACGATCTGGTAGGTGGCCTTGGCGCCACTGTCCTCGTCCTCGAGGTCGACGGTGGCGCCGAACACCACCTTGCCGCCGGCATCCACCGAGGCGGGATCGATCACGTTGGCGGCAGCGAGCTTGGCCTCGAGTTCCTTGATGCGGCCCTCGATGAAGCCCTGCTTGTCCTTGGCCGCGTCGTACTCGGCGTTCTCCGACAGGTCGCCCTGCGCTCGCGCCTCGGAGATGGCCTGGATGACGGCATGCCTCTCCACCGTCTTGAGACGGTGCAGTTCGGCCTTGAGCATTTCAGCGCCGCGGCGCGTCAAAGGGATGGTGGACATGGCAGGCAGGCGATGCGTATTCGGCCCGGAGGCTCCTGTCGACCAGGGTCGGAGGGCAGGGCCGGCGGAGCGGCCGACAAAGTGAATCCGCCGCAGACGCCTCCGGAACTTGACCGGACGAGGCAGGCTGCGGCGGAGCGCGAAGCGCGATTTTAGTGCAGTTCCGAGTGCAGTTCCTGCAGCGACATCACCGACAGCCTGCTGCCGCTGCCCTGCTGGTGCTTGAGGGCCTCGGTGGCGGCCTCGCTGCCGGCCATCGTCGTGTAGTAGGTGATGCGATTGGCCAGCGCCACAGTACGGATGTGGCGCGAGTCGGCGATGGCCTGCCGCGTCTCGTCCACCGTGGTGAAGACGAGCTGGATCTCGCCCGCCTTGACCATGTCGGCAATGTGCGGGCGGCCGTCCTTGACCTTGTTGACCACCCTCACCGGCAGCCCCGCGGCCGCGATGGCCGCCGCCGTGCCCTTGGTGGCGACCACCTGGTAGCCCATGCCCACCAGGTCACGCGCGACACCGACGGCGCGCGCCTTGTCACCGTCCTTCACCGTGATGACGACCGTGCCCTTCTCGGGCAGGCGGGAACCGGCGCCGAGCTGGCTCTTGAGCATCGCCTCGCCGAAGGTGCGGCCGACCCCCATGACCTCGCCCGTGGAGCGCATCTCCGGCCCGAGGATGGGATCCACGCCGGGGAACTTGTTGAAGGGGAACACCGCTTCCTTGATGCTGAAGTAGGGCGGCACCACCTCGGAAGGGGCACGCCCGGCCGTGTCCTTCTGGTCAGCGAGCCGTTGGCCGGCCATGCAGCGGGCGGCAATCTTGGCCAGCGGCTGGCCGGTGGCCTTGCTCACGTAGGGCACGGTGCGGCTGGCACGCGGATTCACCTCGAGCACGTAGACCACAGCCGCTTCGCCCTCACCCTGAATGGCGAACTGCACGTTCATCAGCCCCGCCACCTTCAGGGCGCGGGCCATCAAGGCCGCCTGGCGCCGCATCTCGTCCTGCAGGCGAGCCGGTAGCGTGTAGGGTGGCAGCGAGCAGGCGGAGTCGCCGCTGTGGATGCCGGCGGCCTCGACGTGCTCCATGATGCCGCCGATGATGACCTCGGTGCCGTCGGACAGGCAATCGACGTCGACCTCGATCGCGTCGTCGAGGAAACGGTCGAGCAGCACCGGGCTCTTCTCGGACACGCGCACCGCCTCGCGCATGTAGCGCTCGAGGTCCTTGTCGCCGTGCACGATCTCCATCGCGCGGCCGCCGAGCACGTAGCTTGGGCGCACCACGAGCGGGTAGCCGATCTCGTGGGCCATCGCGAGCGCCGCCTCCTCGGTGCGCGCGGTGCGGTTGGGCGGCTGCTTCAGGCCAAGCTCGTGCAGCAGCTTCTGGAAGCGCTCGCGGTCCTCGGCGATGTCGATGCTGTCGGGGCTGGTGCCAATGATCGGCACGCCGGCGCGTTCGAGGTCGAGCGCCAGCTTCAGCGGCGTCTGGCCGCCGTACTGCACGATGACGCCTGCCGGCTTCTCCTTGTCGACGATCTCGAGCACGTCCTCGAGCGTCACCGGCTCGAAGTACAGGCGGTCGCTCGTGTCGTAGTCGGTGGAGACCGTCTCCGGGTTGCAGTTGACCATGAGGGTCTCGTACCCGTCCTCGCGCATCGCCAGCGCCGCGTGCACGCAGCAGTAGTCGAACTCGATGCCCTGGCCGATGCGGTTGGGGCCACCGCCCAGCACCATGATCTTCTTGCGCGTCGTCGGCTCGGCCTCGCACTCCTCGTCGTAGGTGCTGTACATGTAGGCCGTCTGCGTGGCGAACTCGGCGGCGCAGGTGTCCACGCGCTTGTAGACCGGGCGCACGTTGAGCGCATGGCGGCGCGCGCGCACCTCGTGCTGGTGGGTGCCGAGCAGCTTGGCGAGGCGGCGGTCGGAGAAGCCCTTGCTCTTGAGCCAGCGCAGGTCGGCCGCGTCCATCGAGGCGATGCTGCGGCCCGACAGCCGCTTCTCCGTGGCGACCAGGTCCTCGATCTGGGCCAGAAACCAGGGGTCGATGGCGGTCTCGTCGAACACCTCTTCCAGCGTCATGCCGATGCGGAAGGCGTCGGCCACGAAGAGCACCCGTTCCGGCCCGGCGTTGCCGATCTCGTCGACGATCTCGTCGCGCTCCGTGCTGCGCTCGGAGAGCCCGTCGATGCCGGTCTCCAGGCCGCGCAACGCCTTCTGGAAGCTCTCCTGGAAGGTGCGGCCCATGGCCATCACCTCGCCCACGCTCTTCATCTGGGTGGTGAGGTGCGGATCGGCAGCCGGGAACTTCTCGAACGCAAAGCGCGGGATCTTGGTGACGACGTAGTCGATGCTGGGCTCGAAGCTCGCCGGCGTGGCGCCGCCGGTGATGTCGTTGCGCAACTCATCGAGCGTGTAGCCGACGGCCAGCTTGGCGGCCACCTTGGCGATCGGGAAGCCGGTGGCCTTGGAGGCCAGCGCCGAGCTGCGGCTGACGCGCGGGTTCATCTCGATGACGATCATGCGGCCCGTCTTGGGGTCGACCGCGAACTGCACGTTGCTGCCGCCGGTGTCGACCCCGATCTCGCGCAGGATGGCGATGCTGGCGTTGCGCATCAGCTGGTACTCGCGGTCGGTGAGCGTCTGCGCGGGAGCCACCGTGATGCTGTCGCCGGTGTGGATGCCCATCGGGTCGAGGTTCTCGATGGAGCAGACGATGATGCAGTTGTCCGCGCGGTCGCGAACCACCTCCATCTCGTACTCCTTCCAGCCGATCAGGCTCTCCTCGATGAGGAGCTCCTTGGTCGGCGAGAGGTCCAAGCCGCGCTTGCAGATCTCCTCGAATTCCTCCGGGTTGTAGGCGATGCCGCCGCCGGTGCCGCCGAGCGTGAAGCTCGGGCGGATGACGGCCGGGAAGCCGACACCTCCAGTGACTCGCGCGATGTGCTCGCGCACCGCCTGCGCCTCTTCCCAGGAGTGGGCGATGCCGCTCTTGGCCGAATCGAGGCCGATGGAGGTCATCGCGTCCTTGAACTTGAGGCGGTCCTCGGCTTTCTCGATGGCGCGTTCGTTGGCGCCGATCATCTCGACACCGTGCTTGGCGAGCACGCCGTGCTTGTGCAGGTCGAGCGCGCAGTTCAGGGCCGTCTGCCCGCCCATCGTGGGCAGCAACGCCATGCGCCCGGAGCGCGGCGCCTCCTTCTTGATGATGCGCTCGACCACCTGCCAGGTGATGGGCTCGATGTAGGTCACATCGGCCATCTCCGGGTCGGTCATGATCGTTGCCGGGTTGCTGTTGACGAGGATGACGCGATAGCCCTCCTCGCGCAGCGCCTTGCAGGCCTGGGCACCCGAGTAGTCGAACTCGCAGGCCTGGCCGATGACGATCGGGCCGGCGCCAATGATGAGGATGGTCTCGAGGTCTTGACGCTTCGCCATTTCAGTGCCCCTGCATCAGCTTGACGAAGCGATCGAAGAGATACCCGATGTCGTGTGGACCCGGACTCGCCTCGGGGTGCCCCTGGAAGCAGAACGCGGGCTTGTCGGTACGAGCCAGGCCTTGCAGCGTGCCGTCGAAGAGGCTCACGTGCGTGGCGCGCAGGTTCGCGCCGAGGGTCTTCTCGTCCACCGCGAAGCCGTGGTTCTGGCTCGTGATGCTGACGCGGCCGCTGTCGAGGTCCTTCACCGGGTGGTTGGCCCCGTGGTGGCCGAACTTCATCTTGAAGGTCTTTGCGCCGGAGGCCAGCGCCATGATCTGGTGCCCCAGGCAGATGCCGAACACAGGCGTGCCGGTGGCGATGAGCTCGCGCGCCGACTCGATCGCGTAGTCACAAGGTTCGGGATCGCCCGGGCCGTTGCTGAGAAAGATGCCATCGGGCCGCAGCTTGAGGACCTCGGTCGCCGGTGTCTGCGCCGGCACCACCGTGACTCGGCAGCCACGTCCGGCCAGCATGCGCAGGATGTTGCGCTTGACGCCGAAGTCGAAGGCCACGACATGGCGCCGGGGCTGCCCGAGGCGGCCGAAGCCCTGGCCTAGTTGCCACTCGGTCTCGGTCCATTCGTAGGGCTGCCGGGCGCTGACCACGCGAGCCAGATCCTGGCCGGCCATGGAAGGCGCGGCCTTCGCCGCCGCCACCGCCTCGGCGACGCGTGCGGCCGTGATCTCGGTGCCCGCGGGGTAGGCGGCGATGCAGCCGTTCTGCGCGCCGCGGCTGCGCAACACGCGGGTCAGGCGGCGTGTGTCGATGCCGGCGATCGCCACCGTGCCTTCTCGCTGCAGGTATTCCGACAGCGTGGCCGAGGCGCGGAAACTGGACATGCGCAGCGGCAGGTCCTTGATCACCAGCCCCGCGGCCTGCACGCGCGCCGCCTCCAGGTCTTCCTCGTTGACGCCGGTGTTTCCGATGTGCGGGTAGGTCAGCGTGACGATCTGCCGGCAGTAACTCGGGTCGGTGAGGATCTCCTGGTAGCCCGTGAGCGCGGTGTTGAAGACCACCTCGCCCACCGTGGTGGCAGTGGGTCGTCCGACGGCGCCGATGGAAATGCCGAAGAAGGTGGTGCCATCGGCCAGGGCGAGCAGCGCCGGAGGCAGGTGCGGGCGCAATGTGGGGGCCGCGGAGAGCGGGAGTGCGGGTTCGCTCGACAAGAATGACTCCGGGTGTCGCGCGCTCGCCGCCACCTGGGCTGCCGCACTCGAGGTGAAGCAGGGGTGGGTCCGAGGGGATTCCGGTGCCGGAGTGTCGTGAGCGCTGCGCTGTGGGCGGGTAAACCTGTCAAGTATATCCCTTGCGTTGATCTCGGCTTGGCTGGAGCGGCGCCGCACGTAGACTCGCCTGGATGACCTCGCCCCTGACACGCGCGCCCTGGCTCGCACCCCGTTGGGCGGCCGCGCCGGTGTGGGCGGCCGTGCTGGCCGCGGCAGCGTTCGTTTCAATGGACGCCACGATCAAGGGACTCTCGTCGCGCTACGGTGCCACGCAGTTGACCTTCTTCCGCTTCGGCAGCGGTGCCGTCTTTGCGCTCGCCATCTGGGCCTGCTGGCGCACGCCGATGCCCTCGGCCTTGCTATGGCGCATGCACGCGCTGCGCAGCGCGCTGCTCCTGGTGACGTTGGGCTTGTACTTCCATGCCCTGTCCGTGCTGGACCTGGCGCAGGCCGTGACCATGGGCTACACGGCGCCGATCTTCATTTCGCTTCTGGCCATGCTGCTGCTTCGGGAGCGACCGTCGCGCTGGGTCTGGGCCGCCCTGGCCCTCGGTCTGGCCGGAGCGGGCGTCGCCATGTGGCCGGAACTTCGGCAAGCGGGACGGCCCCGCCTGACCGGCCTGCTGTTCGCGGGACTGTCGGCCGTGTCCTTCGCCTTCGTGATGGTGCTGACACGCAGGCAGGCCCAGCACGACACCCTGCCCACCTTCCTGCTGCTGCAGAACTTCCTGCCGCTGGTCATGCTCGCCGCGCCTGCCTGGGTGCTGTGGCGCCCTGTCGCAGTCGCCGACTTGCCGGCCATCGCCGCCGTCGGGGCATTCGCCAGTGTCGGGCTCGGCGCCATCACCTGGGCCTTGCGCCACATGGAGGCCAGTCGCCTCGCGCCAGTGGAGTACACGGGCTTCCTGTGGGCGGCAGCCATCGGCTACGCCGCTTTCGGCGAGGTGCCCTCCGCCTTCACCGCCGCCTCGGCGGTGCTCATCGTTGCCGGCTGCCTGCTGTTGCTGCGGCGCTGAGCCGGAACACCGGCCCGTCACGACCGGGCGCGAGCCTGCGGGCTTGTCGGTCTGTCGGCAACCACCGGCCATGACGCCACCCCGCGGCACGGTGCCGCCTCCAATCGCCTGCCCCTACGTCGCCGCCCCGAGCGCGGCAATGCCCGCGCGGGCGATCTGCACGTCCTCGGAGGACTTGACCCCGCTCACACCCACGGCACCCAGGCACTGCCCTTCGTGCAGGATGGGTACGCCACCCTCCAGCATGCCCTCGAGCGTGGGCGCGCTCAGGAAGGCCTGGCGTCCCTGGTTGATCATGTCCTCGTAGGCCTTGGTCTCGCGTCGGCCGATGGCGGCGGTGCGCGCCTTCGCCGGCGCAATGTGGGCCGACACCGGCGGCGCTCCGTCCTGGCGCTGCAGCCAGAGCAGGTGGCCGCCGTCGTCGACGATGGCGATGGAGACAGGCCAGCCGTGGCGCTGGGCTTCGGACTCGGCGCCGCCGGCGATGCGCCGGCAGTCTTCGAGGGTCAGCATGGGCTTGTTCTTCATGGGCCGTGACGATAACAACCGCTTCACCATCTCGCCAATGGCCGCGGGGTCATCGCACGCCTGCTGCCAAGCCCTAGAATCCGTGGCATGCCGCCGTGGCTCTCGCCAGCGCGGTCCCAGATCGTCCCCTCATGGAGGTGTCATGGTTCAGAGCTTGCAACAAACCTACGACGGCGCAGCGGTCAGTACGGCAGCCGAGCGCAACCGCGTCCTGCGCAACACCTACTGGCTGCTCGCGCTGTCGATGGTGCCCACGGTGCTCGGCGCTTGGCTCGGCGTGCAGACGGGCATCGCCCGCGCCATGAGCCCGGGCATCGGGCTCATCGTCTTCCTGGCTGGTGCTTTCGGCTTCATGTTCGCGATCGAGAAATTCAAGAACTCGGCTGCCGGCGTGCCCATCCTGCTCGGCTTCACGTTCTTTATGGGCGTGATGCTGTCGCGCCTGCTCGGCGTGGTGCTCGGGATGGGCAACGGCGCGGGCCTCGTGATGACGGCCTTCGCCGGCACCGGCATCATCTTCTTCGGCATGGCCACGCTGTCCAGCGTCGTCAAGCGCGACCTGTCGGGCATGGCCAAGTTCATGTTCATCGGCGCCATGCTGATCTTCGTGGCCGCCATTGCGAACGTGTTCCTGCAAAGCAGCGCGCTGATGATCACCATCGCGGTGGTGGCGATCGCGGTGTTCTCGTTCTTCATCCTCTACGACCTCAAGCGCGTGGCCAACGGCGAGGAGACGAACTACATCACCGCGACTCTCGGCATCTACCTGAGCATCTACAACGTCTTCCAGAGCCTGCTGGCCATCCTCGGCATCACCGGCGGGAACGACTGACCCCGCCCGCGCCGAGCCGCACTGACGGGGCCTTCGGGCCCCGTTTCTCTTTCGGGGACGCACCATCGGTGGGCTCGCTTTCGCGGGCTGCAGGGGGTCCGGCGTCTCTAGCCCGCAGGCGAGGACTGCGGCTCACGGTCGAACACCGCGATGCTCTCCACGTGCGCAGTGTGCGGGAACATGTTCACGACACCAGCCAGGCTGCAACGGTAGCCCGCCTGGTGCACCAGCAGCCCGGCGTCGCGCGCCAGCGTCGCCGGATTGCAGCTCACGTAAACGATGCGCTGCGGTGCAACGCCCGCTGCGGCTGCGGACTGCTGCAGATCGGCCAGCGCCTTGACCAACGCGAAGGCCCCCTCTCGGGGCGGATCGACCAGCCAGCGTTGCGCGCGACCGAAGACCGCAAGGCGGATGGCATCGATCTCGAACAGGTTGGCCGCCTCGAACGACGTGCGCGCCGCCAGCCCGTTGAGGGCCGCGTTCTCGCGTGCGCGCGCCACGAGCGACTCGCTGCCCTCCACGCCCAGGACCGTGGCCGCACGCGTGGCCAGCGGCAGGCTGAAATTGCCGAGACCGCAGAACCAGTCGATGGTCCGCTCGCCGAGCTGAGGGTCGAGCAGGCGCACTGCGCGTTCCACCAGCACGCGGTTGATGTGCGGATTGACCTGCGTGAAGTCGGTCGGCCGGAACGGCATCGTCACGCCGAACTCCGGCAGCGCATAGGACAACGCCGGGCTCGCTTCATCCAGCGGCGCGGCCGTGTCCGGGCCACCCGGCTGCAGCCACCACACCACCTGGTGTCGCCTGGCGAAGCCGCACAGGAGCTCACGGTCGGAGTCCGCGAGGGGCTCGAGGTGCCTGAGCACCAGCGCCACCACATCGTCGCCCGCGGCCAGCTCGATCTGCGGCAGGCGGTCGCATCGCGTCATGCCTGCGATGAGCTCGCGCAGCGCCGGCAGCAGGCCGCTCACCCTAGGCGGCAGCACGGCGCAGCTGGTCATGTCGGCCACGTAGCGCGACTTGCGCTCGTGGAAACCGACCAGCACCTGACCCTTCTTCAGCACATGCCGCACGGAAAGGCGGGCACGGTAGCGGTAGCCCCAGGAGGGGCCGGCGATCGGCGGCAGCATTTGCCCCGGCTTCACCTTGCCGAGATGCCAGAGGTTGTCCTCGAGCACACGCTGCTTCACCGCCACCTGGGCCGCCGGGTGCAGGTGCTGCATCTTGCAGCCGCCGCAGGCACCTGCGTGCAGCCCGAAGTGCGGGCAGGCAGGACGCACCCGCTGGGCGCTCTCGCGGGCGATGGCCGTGACGCTGCCCTGCTCCCAGCTGTTCTTCTTGCGCGAGACCTGCACCTGCACGCGCTCACCGGGCAGGGCACCCTCGATGAAAACCACCTTGCCCTGCCCCTCGGAACCTTCCGCGGGCGCCCGGTGAGCCACACCTTGCGCCTCGAGGTCCAGCGACTCGACCTCGAGCCATTCGTGTCCGCCACTCATCGGACGGATTATCCCGGGACGAAAGGACGACGGCCGCCCGCAGGCGGCCGCCGAGAAGACCCTCGTCCGTGCCGATCAGGGCTTCACGTATTCGGAGATCACCTTCCAGCGGCCGTCCGTGATCTGCGACAGACGCGATGCATTGCTGCCCAGCCGCTTGGTCGCGCTGAAGGTTGCCTCGGCAGAACCAAACATGTCGGGCGCGAACTTCATCGTGTCCATGACCTTGATGAAGCTGTCGGTCGTCAGGTTGGCACCCGCCTTGGTCGCCGCCTGGGCGAACATGTCGATGATGAGGTAGCCATACGCGGAGAAGACCGTCGGGTCCTCATTGAACTTGGTCTTGTACTTGTTGGCCCAGAAGCGCAGGGGCTGCGAGGCCTCGTCCAGGTACGGGTGCTGCGCGCCCATCGCTGCGTACAGGCCGTTCATCGCCGGGCCGCCCAGCTTGTGGATCAGGTCGGTGTACGCGGCACTGGAGCCGAGGAACATCGGGCTGAAGCCCGTCTTGCGCGACTCGGCGATGGTGCCGATCGTCTCGCGGATGATGGTGCCGAGGATGACCATGTCGCACCCTGCGGCCTTCATGCGCGCCACCTGCGAGCTGAAGTCGGTGGCGCCGCGCTTGTAGCTGGTCTTCTCGGCCAGTTCCATGCCGATGGTCTTCAACCCCGCCTCGGCGCCGCGGACCACTTCCAGGCCGAACTCGTCGTCCTGGTAGATCGTGCAGGCCTTCTTGGCCCCCTTCTCCTTGGCCAGCCTTGGCGCCATGAGCATCATCTGGTCGTAATACGGCACCGCGAACGAGTACTTCAGCCGGTGGAACGGCTCGTACATCTCCCGCGCCGCCGTCACCGGCATGAAGTTGATGACGTTCTTCTCGAACTGCACCGGCATCGCCGCGTTGTTCTGCGCCGTGCCGATGTGCGCCGCCATCAGGAAGATCTTGTCCTGGTTGACGAGCTTCTGCGCCGCCAGCACCGCCTTCTTGGGGTCGTAGGCCGAGTCCTCGACGATCAGCTTGATCTTGCGGCCGTTGATGCCGCCCTGCTCGTTGATCTCGTCCACGCGCAGCATCATGCCCAGCCGCACCTGCTTGCCGAAGCCGGCAATGGGACCTGAGAGATCCTGGATCGAACCGATCACGATCTCGGACTTGCTGACGCCTTGCTGCTGCGCCAGCGCAGCGCCGGAAAGAACCACTGCTGCCGAGGCGGCGGCTGCGGAGAAAAGGCTGATTCGCTTCATTCGTGAGACTCCTTGGAGGCTTGCGTGGACCGGCAACGCCGGGGCGTCGCCGAACGGGGACCGGGTTTACCTGTACATGGCTTCGATCTGGGGGGCGTACTTCTGCTGCACCAGCTTGCGCTTGAGCTTCATCGTCGGCGTCAGTTCCTCGTCCTCGGCGGTGAGCTGCGTCTCCAGCAGGTGGAACTTCTTGATCTGCTCGACGCGCGCGAACTTGGCGTTGACCTTGTCGATCTCGCCCTGGATCAATGCTCGCACCTCGCTCGCGCGTGTCAAGCTGGCGTAATTGCTGAACGGCACGTCATGGTCCTGCGCGAACTTCTCGACGTTCTCCTGGTCGATCATGATGAGCGCCGTGAGGTAGGCGCGCTTGTCGCCGATGACCACCGCATCGGTGACGTAGGGCGAGAACTTGAGCTCGTTCTCCCACTCGCTCGGCGTCACGTTCTTGCCGCCGGCGGTGATGATGATGTCCTTCATGCGGTCGGTGATCTTGAAGTACCCGTCCGCGTCGACGCTGCCCACGTCACCGGTGTGCAGCCAGCCCTCGGCGTCGAGGGTCTCGGCCGTCTTCTCGGGCTGGTTGAGGTAGCCCATGAAGACATTGCGCCCGCGCACCAGGATCTCGCCGGTGGCGGGGTCGATCTTCACCTCGTTCCACGGGCAGGCGACGCCGATCGAGCCGGGCTTGATGCGCCCGTGCGGCATGTAGGTCGAGGCGCCGCAGCTCTCGGACATGCCCCACACCTCGAGCATGGGCACGCCGAGCGCCAGATACCACTTCACGAGGTCGGGCGAGATCGGGGCCGCGCCGGTGACGCACAGGCGCGCACGGTCGATGCCGATCATCTTGCGCACATTCGACAAAGCCAGCCACTCGGCGATGCGGAACTTCAGCTTCAGCCACCCCGGCACGGGCTGGCCCGCAAGCGCGCGCTCGGCCACCCCGTTGCCCGTGCCCAGCGACCAGGCATAGGCCAGTTGCTGCAGGCGGCCGGCCTCTTTCACGGCGATGGTGACACCGGAATAGAACTTCTCCCAGACGCGCGGCACGGCGGTGACGAGCGTGGGCGAGATCTCGCGCACATTCTCGGGCACCGTGTCGGGGTTCTCGACGAAGTTGAGCTTGGCGCCGTTGTACATCGCCTGGTACTCGCCGCCCATGCGCTCGGCGATGTGGCACAGGGGCAGGAAGCACATGCGCTCGTCGGCGTCGCTGCCGGGCCCCCACAGGGTCTCGAGGCCACGCATCTCCACCACCAGCGTGCGGTGGCTGTGCATCACGCCCTTGGGCTTGCCCGTGGTTCCCGAGGTGTAGATGAGGATGGCCAGCGACTCGGGGTCGATGGCCTCGATGCGCTGCTCCATCGCGCCCGGGTTGGCCTTCAGGTGCGCGCGCCCCATCTCGCGCAGGGCGTCGAATGAGATGACCTGCGCGTCGCGCAGGTCGTGCAGGCCTTCCATGTCGAAGACGACGATGTGCCGCAGCCCGGGCAGCTTCTGCCGCACCTCGAGGGCCTTGTCGAGCTGTTCGTCGTCCTCGACGAACAGAAGCACCGAACCGGAGTCCTCGCACAGGTAGTGCACCTGGCTGGCGGCGTCGGTGGGGTAGATGCCGTTGGACACCGCCCCGGCGCTCAAGGCGCCGAGATCGGCCAGGACCCACTCGACCACGGTGTTGCTGAGGACCGAGATGCACTCGCCCGGCTTGACGCCGAGCGCCACGAGCCCGTGCGCCACCTCGCGAACGGCTTCGCCGACGCGGTTCCAGCTCCAGCTGCGCCAGATGCCGAGGTCCTTCTCGCGCATCCACACCTGCTCGCCGCGTTGACGCACGGCGTTCCAGAAGACGGCAGGGATCGTCTCGCCCGGCACGCGCACTTCCGGCGTCGGCGCAGTCATCGCAAGGTCCCAAAGCTTCGGCATGTGCAGCTCCGTGGTCAGCGCAGGCTCAGCGCCAGGTCTTCTTCTTCTTCCAGCGCCGCTCGCCGCGCACCCCGGCATCCTTCATGCCGAGGTAGAACTCCTTCACGTCCTCCTTCTCGCGCAGCACGGCACAGCGGTCCTCCATGACGATGCGACCGTTCTCGAGCACGTAGCCGTAGTCGGCGACGTTGAGGGCCATGTTGGCGTTCTGCTCGACGAGCAGGATGGTGGTACCGCGCTCGCGGTTGATGCGTGCGACGATCTCGAAGATCTCGCGCGTGAGCTTGGGGGAGAGGCCGAGGCTCGGCTCGTCCAGCAGGATCATCTCCGGCGCGGCCACCAGCGCCCGCGCGATGGCCAGCATCTGCTGCTGCCCGCCCGAGAGCAGGCCGGCCTGCTGCCGCGCCCGCTCCTTGAGGATCGGGAAATAGGTCAGCGCCAATTCCATGTCGCGCGCGACGCCGTCGCGGTCGGCGCGCGTGTAGGCGCCCATGAGAAGGTTGTCGTGCACCGACAGCAGCGGGAAGACCTCGCGCCCCTCGGGCACGTGCATCAGGCCGAGGCGCACGATGGCCGCCGGGTCGTTGGCGGTGATGTCGCGGCCCTTGAAGTGCACGGTGCCACGGCGCGGATCGATGATGCCGGAGATGGTCTTGAGAATCGTCGTCTTGCCCGCGCCGTTGCTGCCCAGCACGGTGGCGATCTCGCCCTTGCGCACCTTCAGGCTCACGCCGCGGATGGCGCGGATGGGACCGTAGGCGCTCTCGACGTTGGAGAGCACGAGCACCTCGTCGCCGCCACCGGCCGCGCGATCGGTCGTGAGGGTGCTCATGCCGCCGCCCGCCGCAGGGAGGACATGTCGTCCGACGAGCCCAGGTAGGCCTCGATCACGCCCGGGTGCGCCTGCACCTCGGCCGGGCTGCCCATGGCCAGCACCTCGCCCTGGTTCATGGCCAGCACGCGGTCGCTCACCTTGCTGACGAGCGACATGTCGTGCTCGACCATCAGCACCGTGATGCCGAACTCGCGCCGGATGTCGTCGATCCAGAACACCATGTCCTCGGTCTCCTCGACGTTCAGGCCCGAGGAAGGCTCGTCCAGCAGCAGCAGCTTCGGCTCCGAGGCGAGCGCGCGCGCCAGCTCGACCACCTTGCGCACGCCGTAGGGCAGGCCGGCGATCATCGTGTCGCGGTGGTGCTGCAGGTCGAGGAAGTCGATCACCCGCTCGACCTTCTCGCGCGCCTCGAGGCCGGCCCGCCGCGCCTTCGGCGTGAAGAGCAGGTCGTCGATGAGGTTCGTGCCGCGGTGCGTGTGGCGGCCGATGAGCAGGTTCTGCAGCACCGTGGCGTGCTCGAAGAGCTCGATGTTCTGGAAGGTGCGCGCGATGCCGAGCGCCGCCACGGCATGCGGCGGCCGGCCCGTGAGGTCGATGCCGTCGTAGGTGATGCGTCCGGTGGTGGGCGTGTAGATGCGGCTGATGAGGTTGAAGACCGTGGTCTTGCCGGCGCCGTTGGGGCCGATGAGCGTGAAGACCTCGCCCTTCTTCACCTGGAAGCTGACCTTGTTGACCGCCAGCACGCCGCCGAAGCGCACGCTCAGGTCCTCGGCCGAAAGCAGGATGTCGCTCATGGGGAAACGATGATGCTCAGCGCAGGCGGTCGGACTTCTGGAACGACTTCTGCCGCTTGAACATGCCCTTGCGGTAGAAGGGGAAGATCGAGAAGTAGGTTCGGATCTTCAGCCAGCGACCATAGAGGCCCATCGGCTCGAAGAGCACGAAGGCGATCAGCACCGCTCCATACACCACCGCCTTCAGGCCTGGCGCCTGGCCGATGAAGGCCGGCAGCAGGTCCTTCACCGCCGAGATGGCCTGTGGCATGACGATGAGGAAGATGGCGCCGAGGAAGGCGCCGTGCACCGAGCCGAGGCCGCCGATCACCACCATCAGCAGCAGGTCGATCGACTGGATGATGTTGAACTGGTCGGGACTCAGGAACTTGATCATGTGCGCATAGAGCGCGCCGCCGAGCCCCGCCAGCGCCGCCGAGATGGCGAAGCTCAGCGTCTTGTAGGCCGCGAGGTGGATGCCCATGCTCTGGGCCGAGATCTCGGAGTCGCGGATGGCGACAAACGCGCGCCCGGTGGGCGAGCGCAGGAGGTTCAGGATGACCAGCGTCGCCACCACCGTGACCGCCAGGCACAGGAAGTAGAACTCGGTGGCCGTGTCCAGCTTCCAGGCGCCCAGGCTCGGCGGCTTCACGTGCATGCCGGCATTGCCGCCGGTCACCTTCTCCCAGCGCGCAAAGACCTCCTCGACGATGAAGCCGAATGCCAGCGTGGCAATGCCGAGGTAGATGCCCTTCACCCGCAGCGCCGGCAGGCCGACGACCACGCCGACCGCCGCCGACAGCGCGGCCGCCGCCAACAGCGCCAGCGGGAACGGCACGCCCGCGGCCGTCATCACCGCCTGCGTGTAGGCGCCGACGCCGAGGAAGGCGGCGTGGCCGATCGAGAACAAACCCGTGAAGCCGGCCAGCAGCATGAGCCCCAGGCCCACCACCGAGTAGATGAGGACGAGGGTCAGCTGGGCGAGCAGGTACTCGTCCAGCATCCAGGGCGAGGCGAGCAGCACCAGCAGCAGGACGCCGTACCAGAAGACGTGCCCGCCATGCTTGGCCAGGCGCAGGTCCTGGGCGTAGTCGGTCTTGAAGATGAAGCGCATGACGGGGCCCCGGGCTCTACACCTTCTTCGACAACTTCTCGCCGAACAGGCCGTTTGGCTTGACCATGAGCATGATCAGGACCACCACGTAGGCGGCGATGTCCTTGAAGCCTTCGGGCAGGAAGAACCCCGACATCGACTCGACGATGCCGATGATGAGCCCGCCGACGATGGCCCCGGGCAGGCTGCCGAAGCCACCCACCACCGCAGCCGGAAACGCCTTGAGGCCGATGAAGCCCATGTTGGCATGCACGAAGGTGATGGGCGCAAGCAGGATGCCAGCGATGGCGGCCACCGCCGCGGCCAGCGCCCACACGAGGCCGTTCAGGCGCTGCACCGGGATGCCCATGTAGTAGGCGGCGAGCTGGTTCTGCGAGCTCGCCTGCATGGCGATGCCGATCTTGGTGTGCCTGAACAGCAGCGCCAGCACGAGACACAGCAGCGCGGTGGCGCCGATGACCACCATCTGCTCGATGTCCAGCACGAGGCCGCCAACGTGCGCGACGGCGTCGTTGTAGGGCACCGGCAGCACGCGCGTGTCCGTGCCGACGTCGGGGATCATCGTGATGGCGCCGCGAGCGACGTAGCTGATGCCGATGGTCAGCATGACGATCGAGAACGCCGGCTGGCCCAGGATGGGCCGGATCACCGCCCGTTCGACCAGCAGACCGAACAGGCCCATCGCCGCCATCGTTGCCGGCACGGCGATCCAGAACGGCATGCCCAGCGCGGCGAGCAGGCCGAGCGCCAGGAACGCGCCGAGCATCATCAGCTCGCCCTGCGCGAAACTCACCGTCTCGGTCGCCTTGTAGATCAGCACGAAGCCGAGCGCGATGAGGCCGTAGATGCAGCCCTGCGCCACGCCACTGATCAACAACTGCAGGATGTGCAACCCGAACTCTCCGCGATGCCACCCGGCTGGGCGACGCGGGATGCTAGCGGCACGGGCAGCCTCGAGCCCCTCAGGGAAACGCTGACGCGCCGCCGACAGACCCTTGTCCGCGTGGGGTGGCGAGCACCACCACAGCGGCCGGGAGCGCGCCCTTGCCGCGGCTCTAGCGCACTGGCAGAACGCGCGCCGGGTCCACCGGCTTGCCGAGCCTGCGAACCTCAAAGTGCAGCTGCACGCGGTCCGTGTCGGACGAGCCCATCTCGGCAATCTTCTGGCCGCGACGCACAACCTGGTCCTCCTTGACCAGCAGCGCCTGGTTGTGGGCGTAGGCCGTGAGGAAGGTTGCGTTGTGCTTGACGATGACGAGGTTGCCGTACCCGCGCAGGCCGGAACCGGCGTAGACAACGCGGCCATCGGCCGCGGCGAGCACGGGATCGCCGGCCTTGCCAGCGATCGACAGGCCCTTGCTGCGCACGTCGTCGAAGGGAGTCGTGACCGGACCGCTGGCGGGCCAACCCCAGCTGATCTCGCCGTCGGCGTCGCGCGGGGCCGCCGCGCTGGGTGGAGGTGGCGGCGGGGTGGCCGCCGCGGGGCTTGGTGCGGGCGCAGGCACGGCAGCTCCCGCTGCTGGCG
>JALHOU010000066.1:17372-21821 GCA_022842825.1 Rubrivivax sp. | reverse complement strand
CTGGCGCTCGCCTGGGCTCGGGCGCACGCGCTCAAGCAACTGCAACGGCTGGACGAGGCCGAGAAGGTGCTCGGGCCGCTGCTGGGCGTGGCACGCATCGACATCGATGCGGATCTGCACCTGCGTTCGCGTCTGCTCGAAGCCGAGATCGCGCACCGGCGTGCGCATTACGCAAAGGCTCGTGACCTCGGCACGGCGATGCTTGCCGACGCGAAGGCGCCGGCCCTGCAGGAGCGGCGGGCGGAGGCTCACTTGCTGGTGTCACAGGCGTCGTCGATGCTGCGCGAGCGCCAGGCCGCCTTCGAGCACGCGTCGGCGGCCCACGCCATCCAGAGCCGCTTGCACCCGCGCGAACCGGCCCATCCCAGGCTGCTCGCCACCGGGCAGACCTTGGCCGCGACGCTCATCGACCTGGGCAAGCACGATGAAGCGGCGCCGCTGCTGACAGGCTTGCTCGAAGACTCGCGCCGCGTGTACGGGCGGGACAACTGGCTCGTGCCGGAGTTCGCTTCGCGGCTGGCCATCGTGGAAGCCGAGCGCGGCCAGTTCAGGCGCTCGCTGGCGCTGCTGGAGGAGTCGATGCGTGCCTCGGAGGCCGTCTCGCAGCCCGACACGATGAGCAAGGCCGGCCAGCTGCGGACCCTGGCGCGCGCCTACATGCGCGAGCGCCGCCATGGCGCGGCGCTGCCGCGGCTGGACCAGGCGCTGGCGATCATCGCCCGCACGCCCAGCCCGCAGGTCGAGCGCGTCGTGCGGGCCGACCGCGCCATTGCCGCGGCGCTGGCGGGCGAGCTGCCACCGGCGCAAGCGCTGGCCGAGCTGCAGCGCATCAATGCCGAGCAGGATGGGGCCGAGGCCCGCTACCGCACGCACCTGCCCGTGCACTACCTCGGCCGCCTGCAGGCGCTGATGGGTGAGCGCGAGGCGGCGCTGGCGACGCTGCGCAAGGCCGAACCACTGGCGCGCAGCAACACGCGCCGCGTCGAGACCGCCGAGGCGCTGGTGGACCTGGCGCACGCCATGCTGGACCTGCCGGCCGCGGACAAGGCCCGCGTTGCTGCATTGCTCGACGAGGCCGAGACGCTGCTGCAGGCCACGCGGGCGGAAGCGCTGCCCGCTACGGCCGACCTCGCGCTCGGCCGCGCGCGCATCGCCCTGGCGCAACGGCAGGTCGCCGAAGCGTTGACCGCGGCACGCCGCGCCGACGACTACTGGCGTGCGGCCGCCGCTGATGGCCGCGATGCCGCAGTCGCGGCCTATTGGCTGGCTCAGGCTTTGGCGGCCAACGGGCAGCACGATGCAGCGCGTACCGCGCGCGCGCGCGCAGCGCAACGTCTCGCAGCTTCTCCTTTCGCCAGCGACGCGCGGCTGCGCGCCGCAGCAACGCGCGGCTGAGCGGCGAGCGACGGATCCCGCGCCGAGGCTGCGCGCCCACCAATGAGGGATACCGCCAGCCGAAATGTCCGGTCTCCTCGCAAGGCCTCGTTCCTACCGATGAGCGGGCGCAAGGTGCGTTCGCGCTTGGAAGACACGGGAGCGAAGCGTCATGAATGCACCCACGCTGCGCGGCACGATGGCCGCGCTGGGCTTGATCTCCGCACTGGCCGGCCCGCCCACCGCTGCCGCCGGCCTCAACGAGGACTGCTACGGCTTTGGTGACCTGGAAGTCGGCACCGCCTGGCTGATCGAGCCGAAGACCGTGTTGCCGATCGGCATCGGCGCCATCCGCGTGCACGCGCTCGAGCTCCATGGCGTGGTGCAGACCCCGCAGGCGGCGCGCTTCGAGGTCATCGACACGGCCATCGCCGGCGGCGCCATGCCCGAGCTGGCCGGCACCGGGGTGGCGATCCAGATCCTGCCCCAGCGGGGCGTGAGCCGCATCCGCCTGCGCTACTCGCACCAGCCCGGCGCGCTGGAAGGGCACGCGGCGATGATCGAGGTCAACGGCGTGCGGCGCGACTGGCAGGGCTCGTTCGAGCGCCTGAACCACGAGCACCTGGGCCGCGCCGGGCATCCGGCGCGCTTCACCCTCACGCCCGAGCCGGCGTCGGGCGGGGGCCACTGGAAGAGCGGCCGCCTCGTCGTCCAGAGCAAGGACGAGATCCGCAGCTTCACCATCGGTGCGGCCGTGCTGCGGCTGGACGACGTCTGCTTCGAGCGTTGATGCGCCGGGCAGCCCGGTGCCCCAGGCGCTGCCTCCCTCGCCGTGGGGAGGGTCCGGCCGCCGATGTCCAGGCGCGACGCGTGGCGTCGTTTCAGACATCAACAGGGGTGCGACGTGCCCCGCTGCGTGAGGACATCGATGCACTCCGACATCCTGGGTTGGGCTGCCGCCGCGCTGATGGTGGCCACGTTTTCCTGCCGCGAGGCACGGCTGCTGCGGCCGCTGGCCGTGGCGACCAACTTCGCCTTCATCGGCTATGGCCTGATGGCGGGCCTGGCGCCCGTGCTGGCGCTGCACCTGTTGCTGCTGCCGATCAACCTGTGGCGCTGGGCGCAGGCCTGCGAGCTGGACGCCAAGAAGGTGGGCGGGATCGTCGAGCGCGGCAGCCGCGTGCTGTGCACCTTCGCGCTGGCGTCGCTGCCGCTGCTGGCGGGATGTGGCGGAGGGGGTGAGGATTCGTCCGCGGCCGCGCCGCCGGCGAATGGACCCACGGCGCCAGTGCCCGCTGCCACCATCGGCACCGCAGGTGGCTTGGTGACGCACCCCGACGGGGTGGAGATCGCCGTGCCAGCCGGCGCGCTGGGGCAAGACACGCCGATCGAAGTCACCGCGTCGCCCGCCGGTGCACCAGATCTCCCCGCGGGGCTTGTGGCACTGAGCCAGGTCTATGCACTCACGCCGCACGGCGCCACCTTCGCCGTGCCGGCGACGGTGACCGTGCCCTTCGACCCGGCGCTTGTGCCGGCCGGTGAGGCGCCGGTGCTCTACAAGGCCGACGCCACCGGGCCGGCGGCCGGCCTGTGGCGGCCGCTGGCAGGCGCGGTGATGGTCGGCAACGCGATGCGCGCATCGATCGATTCCTTTTCACACGCCGTCGTGGCGCCGCCGGCTTTGCAACTCACGGGACTGCGTCGCCATTGGCTGTTCGAGAAGCTCCTGCACAACGGCGACCTCGAGCAGGTGCTTCCGCCGGGCCGCTCAGGGTGGACGGAAGTGGAAGCCAGGCTCGTGCTCAGCGGCCCGCAGGCAGGGGGGCGACTCTGGGGCAATGCCAGTGGCAGCCAGTACGAGGTGGAGGCGGGTTCCCCTCAGCTCCTCTCTGCGGGCGACCCGCTCGGCCCTGTGGGGGTGCGCACATGGTTCGACCAATGGCAGACCTTCGTCAAGGCGGCCGACGAGGCATCGCTCGACTTCACGATCACGAAGGTGCTCGCTGGAGCGTGGGACTACGACCCTCGGCCGCTGGAGTGCAGTCGGGAAGGCCTGGGCTGCAAGAGTCTGCACGCCGAGTTGACGGTCGAGGTGACGGCGAGCCTGGCCGATACCGGCGAGGTCTTCTTCCACCGCGCAGGGCGGGTATTCGTCCATGGCTCGCACCACGGCTGGAACCACGGCGTGTACTCCAAGAGCGAGAACCAGCTGTGGGCGGAGAGCGACTTCGAGGTCACCGGGATTTCACGCAACGGGTTCGACGTCTTGATCTCCTACTTGGGCCAAGCCAGCCCCGGGGAACCGCCGCGACTGAAAGTGGACGTACCGCTGAACACCTTGCGCGTCGGGCAGCGGTTCACGCTGCACGCGCGCGTGCTGGCCGAGGGCTTGGATCGGCGTCAATCCGAGTCGAATGCCTTTGCGCGCTTTCGCGACCCGCAGCGCCTGGGAGATGGCGTCCAGGTGGGGTACCAGGGGGTGCTGCCGATCGGTGGCGACGAGCGCATGCCGCAGATGCCGCCTCCCCCGCCTGCGTGCGCGACCGCCGACGCCGAGGCCGGCACTCTGCAGTTCGAGTCGGCGCGCCTGACGGCCGAGGAGCGCGCCGCACCGAGCACGTGGGTGATCATCACGCGCAGCGGGGGCACAAAGGGCCGCGTCGGTGCCACGGTCCTGACGCGCGGCGGCACCGCCACCGCCGGCGAGGACTACGACGCCGTTTCGGCGTACGTCGGCTTCGCCGAAGGCGAAGGCGGCAGCCGCATCGTTGAGGTCCCGGTGCGTGCCGACTCGACCCCGGAGACCGACGAGACGATCGAACTCGAACTCGTCGACCCTCGCGGTTGCGCAGCGCTCGGCGCGACGGCGCGCGCCACACTGACGGTTCTGGACGATGACTCGGTCGCGCCGCCCGCGAGCTACCGGGTCGGCGGCACCGTCAGCGGCCTGGCCGGCACCGGCCTCGTGCTCGAAGACCGCGCGCAATTCATCGACCTGCCCATCGCCGCCGACGGCAGCTTCGAGTTCAACCGCAACTACACGAGCGGCGCCGCCTACGACGTGCGTGTGAAGAC
>JALHOU010000066.1:0-17272 GCA_022842825.1 Rubrivivax sp. | reverse complement strand
TGCTGGTGGGCCAAGCCACCTTCGAGCGCGGCCCGTTCAGGCAGGCCGACAGCGACATCGTCGTGGTGCGCCTGGCCGCCGACGGGGCGGTCGACACGGGCTTCGGCACGAATGGCGCGACGCTCGCCGATGCCTTCCCGCGCGACTTTGCCTTCGCCGCCGCGCTGCAGCCCGACGGCCGCATCTTCGTCGCCGGCCGCACGAGAGCGGACAACGCCCCCGCCGAGGACACGCTGTACACGCGCTTCGCGGCGGACGGTGCGATCGAGCCCGGCTTTGGCCGCAACCCGAACTACAGCCTGCTGTCCGACGAGGCGGTGGACGTCGCTCAGCAGCCCGACGGCAAGCTCGTGCTGCTGGTGGCCGGGCGCGGCATCCACGCCGAGATCCTGCTCGTGCGGTTGAACGCGGATGGCAGCCTCGACGCCGGCTTCGCCAACAACGGCCTCGCCCGCAGCGACATCGGCCCGCACGACGACCTGCCGCGCGCGGTGGCGCTGCAACTGGACGGGAAGATCGTCGTCGCGGCGCAGGTCTCGAACCCGCTGCCGGTGTCGCCGAGCTTCGCTCTGCTGCGCTATGGCAGCGACGGCCAGCCGGACACCGGCTTCGGCACGAGCGGCGTGTTGCGCGTGCCGTTCTTCGGCGGCCTGGACAGCGCCAACGACCTGCTCGTGCAACCCGACGGCCGCGTCGTCGTCGCGGGCTCCTGGCGCAGCGGCATCAACGCCGGCATTGCGCTGATCCGGCTGATTCCGTAGTGGCATCAACGAACGCCGCAAATGGGTGACGCCGCGCGAGGACTGGGGCCGGCGCCTGTATTGCGTGGTCTCGCAGATGCGCGAAGAGCGCCCGGGCCACAGCGCGCATGCCGGCATCGGCTGGGTGCGCGACGCGCAAAGCGGCGCCGGGCTCTTCGTGGAACTGCACGACGAGAACCGCGAGCGGCTCGATGCCGACCTGCGTGCCACGCTGCGCTCGATGCAGGCCGGCCGCGGCATCGACTTCGGCCAGGCCAAGACCGAGATCGCCAATGTCACCTGCCAGGGGCCGCCGGTGTGCGCGCTGGCGATCGCGGTGTATGCCGCGGCGCCGTGGTGAGTGGCAGCGGTGGCGGCTGAGGCGGCGACGATGGCAACGGCGACGATGGCAACGGCAACGGAGACTGCGACTGCGACTGCGAGCGGCATCCGCAGCGCGCGCGAGCGCCTGATCCAGACGCTGTGCTTCGAGGCCGGTGGCCTGCTGCTGGTGGCGCCGCTCTATGCGTTGGTGGCCGGTGCCGGGGCCGGCGAGTCGTTCCTGCTGATCGCCGTGCTGGCGCTCGTGGTGATGGGTTGGTCGGCCGTTTTCAACACGGTGTTCGATGTCACCGAGCATCGCCTCACCGGCCGCGTGGCGAGCGAACGGCCGCAGCGGTTGCGCGTGCTGCACGCGGGGCTGCACGAGGCGAGCGCGGTGATCGTGACCTGGCCGGTGATCGTGGCGTTGACCAGTCTCTCCTGGGGCGCGGCGCTGGTGGCCGATATCGGGCTGACGGTGGTTTATGCGGCGTATGCGTATGCCTTCCACCGCGCCTACGACGCCTGGCGGCCCGTGCGGATGGCGAGGACCTGAGCCTTCTCGCCGCGCCGGTCTTCAGGCCGGCGCCAATGCCACCTGGTTGCGCCCGGCCCGCTTGGCCTCGTAGCAGGCGGTGTCGGCCGCGCGCAGCACTTCGGCCGCGTTGGCATGCATGCCGTTGACGGCGACGACGCCGATGCTGGCGCCCACGGCATGGCTGCGGCCTTCCCATTCGAGACGGTAGGCCTCCACCGCGGCGCGCAGCTTCTCGGCCAAGGCGCGCGCGCGTGGCATCGGGCACTGGGGCAGCAGGATGGCGAACTCGTCGCCGCCCAGGCGCGCCACGGTGTCGGACTTGCGCAGGGTCGCCACCAGCTGCGCCGCGACCCCGCGCAGGAGCGCGTCGCCGGCGGCATGGCCGCCGGTGTCGTTGACCTGCTTGAAGCGGTCGAGGTCGATGAAGAGGGCGCAGAAGGGCGCCTGCGCGGCGCGCGCGGTGGCCTCCTCGAGCTGGGCCTCGAAGCTGGCGCGGTTGACGAGGCCGGTCAGCCGGTCGTGGCTGGCGGCGTAGGTGAGGCGCTCGCGCTGGTCCTTCTCGGCGCCGATGTCGGTGACGACCCAGATCGTGCCCTTGCTGCGGTCGCCGGGCAGCACGGCGCGGCCGCGCATGCGCGACCAGAAGGTCTGGCCGTTGCGTCGCTGCAGCTGGACCTCGCAGTCGTAGAAGCCCTGCTGCATGAAGGCCGGTGTGGCCGCCGCGGAGAACTCCTCGTAGGCCTTGCCGGGCAGATGCACGATGCGTGTGGGCTGGCCGACCAGCTGCTCGCCCTCGTACCCGAGCGTGGTGCAGAACTGGCGGCTCACCATCTCGAAGCGGCCATCGCGGCTGAGCGCCAGGCCCACCTCGGCATTGTCGAGCACGGCCTGGAGCTGCAGCATCAGTGCCTGCATGCTGGCGCCCTGCGCGTCGCGCGTCTGCAGCAGCAGCTGGAAGGCCCGGGACATGGCGCCGATCTCGCCGCTCTGCGCGGGCCAGGCCAAGGCCGGCGCGGTGTCGCTGTCGAGCATGCGCTCGGCCAAGTCGCGCAGCCGGCCGATCGGGCGCGCGAGCGCCCACGCGGCGGCACCGGCAAGCAGCGAAGAGACGAGGCCCGCGAGCAGGGCCGCCAGCACCGCCGCCCGGCGCGCCGCTTGCAGCGGCGCCAGGGCCACCGCGTTCGGCGTCACACGCACCAGCGCCCAGTCGGACAGCGGAATGCCGGCCATCGAGACGAGGTGGTCCGCACCCAGTTCGGCGGTGGCGCGCGTTTCGATGGGGCTGCCCATGTCGTGCCAGCGGGCGAAGATCGCCTCCAGGCCGGGCTCGGTGGTGGCGCTGCCCATGATGCGCGACTTGTCGGGGTGGGTCAGCAGCACGCCGGCGCGGTCGATCACCAGGTCGCGCGCTGCGCCTTCACGCGTGCCGCCGGTTTCGGCGAAGAGTCCGTTGGACTGCAGCCGCACGCCGCCGATCAGCGCGCCTTGCGCTTGCCCGTCGGCGCCCAGCACGGGCGCCATAACCAGCACGAGCGGCACCTTGCTCACGCGGCCGACGACGGGCTCGGAGACGACCGGCTGGTCGCCCCGCATGACACGCTGGAAGGCGGACCGGTCGGCGATGTTGGCCGGCCCCGCAACCGGCTTGCCGCGCTCGACATAGGCGGTCACGGCACCATCGGAGGCCACGGCGGCGAGGTTGTCGAACAGCGAGGCAAGCGCCGGTTGGCTCAGCAGGAAGTCTGCCATCGGGTCGCTGTCGCGCAGGGCGGCTGGCGACACCTGCCGGGCTGCGGCGACCAGCGCGCCCCTGACCATCTCGAGCTTGCTCGACAGGAGCGCGGCGGTGTGCTCGCGCTCCGTGGCTGCGCTGGCCAGCAGCTGCCGTTGCAGTTCCACCTGCGTCGCCCGCAGCACCATCCAGCTGGCTCCGCCGGCGGCCGCGATGCCGGTGACCATGCTCAAGGCGACGATGCGGAACTTGAGCGAGGCGGTCAGGTGCCGCAGCAGGCGCATGGGTCGGGCAGTTTCGGCAAGTGGGAGGGCACCATCTTGCCGCCGCGATCTCGGGTGCGATCGTCAGAAATGGGAGGGGATGCCGCCGCTCTTTCCTACCCGCACCTACCTGGTCGGCGCGCGGCGCTGGCCTGCACGCTCGCGCGCCAGCCGCTCGCCCGGCCGCTTGCGCCACCAGATCCACAGCCCCGTGCCCACCAGCAGCAGCGGCGCGACGCCGGCCAGGCACATCGCGATCAACCCCGGCGTGCCGAAGGCGCTGCCCACGTGCAGCGGCAGCAGCCAGTGCATGAAGCTCTCGCCGGCGCTGCGAGTACGCCCGCTGCGCTCGGCGAGCAGCTCGCCGCTCAGCGGGTGCAGCCACACGATGGTGTCGCCCAGCGGGTGCACGTCGCCAACGGCGCGAAGCTGGAACAGCACGCCGGTCAACCCGCGCTCTGACAGGCGGATCTCGACGACGCGCTGCTGCGCGAACTGCACCTGCACGCGGGAGATGAGCTCGGCCAGCGTGAGCGGCTGAACGTGCGCCGCGGTGGCGCGGAAAGGCAGCACCGGAATCGGTTCCACGCGGGAGAACCGGCTGACGAGGTCGCGAACGTAGTTGAGATAGACAAGCGTGGCGCCGGTGGCGGTGGTGAGGAGAAGCACGAGGGCGATGAGCGCGCCGCCGCCGCGGTGCAGGTCGAACAGCACGCGCGTGACGTTGGCGCGCCAGCTCACGGCGAACAACGCGCGCCAGCGCTGAAGGCGCCGCCATTGGCGCGGCCAGGCCAGCACGATGCCACTGAGGGCCGAACTCATGAGCAGGAAACCGGCGATGCCCACGAAGTTGGAGCCCGGCTCACCGAGCAGGATGTTGCGGTGGAAGTCGTACAGCGTGCGCATCGCGTGCGGCGGTGCGAGCGAGTGCACCTCCAGGCTGCGCGTGCCGAGCAGCGCGCCGCTGGCCGGCGCGATGAACGCCTCGATGCGGCCGGCTTCGACCCGGCCGGGCCCGGCGCGCACCTGCAGGCGATAGACGTCGCCGGGTTCCTGCGGCAATCGGATGCGCTCGACGCGGCCCAGCCCATGCCGCGTGCGCGCCAGCTCGGCAATCTCGCCGGCATCCAGGGCCGGGCCCGCCTCGCGGGCCTGGAACAACGACGGGTTCAAAGCCGCGTCGACATCGTCGCGCCAGACGAGCAGCGCGCCGGTGAGGCCGACGAGCGCGAACCACAGCCCGAGCGACACGCCCAGCCAGCGGTGCAGGGTGGCCAGCCGCGGGTGGGGCCGGGCGTCGCGCCTCGAAGCGGGGGCCGGCATGACCTCGTGCATGGCGCGCAGAAGGCGGGGCGGATGGCGGGGCGGATGGCGGGCCGTCAGGCGCGCGCTTCGGCCTTCAAGACGACCACGAAACGCGCCCCGGTCGTGCCCTCGCGGCCGGGGTCGCGGTTGCGAGCCCGGATGTCGCCGCCGTAGCGCTCGACGATGCCGCGGCTGATCCACAGCCCGAGGCCGGTGCCGTCCTTCTTGCGCGTGGTGAAGGGCTGGAACAGCTGCGCCAGCAGCTCCGGCGGCAGGCCGGGCCCGGTGTCGGCCACCTCGCACCAGACCTCGTCGCCGCTGGTTCGCGTGGCCAGCTCGAGCCGGCCGCCCCCGGGCATGGCATGGATGGCATTGACGAGCAGGTTGACGAACACCTGCTGCAGCTCCTGGCGGTTGATGGCGACGGTGGTCGGCAAGCCGGTCGCATGGGTGGCGCCGAAGTCGCGACGCACCTCGATGCGCGTCTTGGCCAGCAGGTGCTGCACGAGCACGAGGCTCTCGTCGAGCAGGTGGGCGGCATCGATGCTGTCGACGTAGCCCGCGAACTCCGCCGGCCGTGCGAACTGCAGCAGCTGCGTGACGATGAGGCGCATGCGCTCGATCTGCGCGTCGACAAGCTTGAGCTCCGGTGCCACCTTGGCGCGCGCCTCGGCGTCGAGCAGCTCGCGCACGAGGTCGAGGTTGCCCTGGATGACGGCGATGGGGTTGTTCACCTCGTGCGCAATGCTGGCGGTGAGCTGGCCCACGGTGGCGAGCTTCTCACTGCGCACGAGGTGCTTCTGCGCCTCTTCGAGCTCACGCGTGCGCTCGGCGACCTTGGCGTCGAGCTCGGCGTTCCAGCGCTGCAACTCGGCCGTCTTTTCGCCCACGGCGTCGAGCAGGTGGTCGAGGTGGCCGGCCAGGCGGCCGATCTCGTCGCCGCTGGCCACGCGGCCCACACGCGAGTCGAGCGCGCCGGCTTGCACGCTGCGCATCGTGGCTTCCATCTGCTCCAGCGGCTTGAAGATGGCGCGCGCCCAGCGCAACGAGACGAAGGCGGCCAGGATCATGGCCGCGAAGAACACGACGCCGATGGCCGCCAGCATGGCGTACTTCAGCACCGTGAACGGCCGCTCGAGGTAGCCCACGTAGAGCATGCCGACGCGCTGGCCGGCGCTGTCGGCCAGCGGCAGGTAGCCCGAGACGTACCAGTCGCTGACGACGAAGGCGCGGTCGAGCCAGGTGCGGCCTTCGCCGAGCACGGCGTCGCGCACGCTCTGCGACACGCGCGTGCCGATGGCGCGGTCGCTGCCCTGGCCGCCGTCCTGGCCGCCGCCGAACAGGCGCACGTTGGTGGAGATGCGCACGTCGTCGAGGAAGAGCGTGGCCGTGCCCTGGCTGCCGAAGGGCAGCGAACCGGCGGGGTAGACGATCTCGTTGATGTGGTCGATGAAGGCGAGGTTGCGGTTGAGCAGCACGCCGGCCTGCACGTGGCCGAGCACGCGGCCGTCGGCGCCGCGCACGCTGCGCGTGGCCAGCAGCACCATGGCGCGGTTCTCGACGGCGCGCCCGGTGGTTGCGGCGTTGCGCGTGGGCACCAGGGGCACGGGCACGCGCCCGGCGAGTTCGGGGCCGGGGCCGATGAGGGCCAGCTGCGCCGCGTTGAGCACCTCGACGCTGACATGCTCGCCGCCGCCTGCGCTGGCCTTGAAGGCCGGCGAAGCAGGGTCGTGGCCGCTGGCAGCGCCGCCGTGCGTGGCGCGCAGCGAACCGTCGGCGGCACGCAGGTTGACGAAGTCCAGCCGCTCGCGCCGGCGCATCGCCTCCAGCAAGGCGGCCTGGCGGGCGGACGGCGCGGCGAGCACGTCATGCACCGCCTTGCTCTCGGCGATGGCGAGCGCGCTCGCGCCGACCTCGGACAGCGTGCGCTCGAAGTAGCCCTGCGCGACGGCGAGGTCCGAGCGGATCTTGGTGATCAGCACCTGGTCGAAGGCCTCGTTGCTCCACCACAGCAGGATGGCGCCGAGCAGCGGCAGCACACCCACCAGCGGCAGCAGCACCATCGCCAGCAGCTTGTTGCGGATGGACAGACGGGCAAAGCGCCCGAGCGGCGGCGGCATGGCGGTTTCGGCCTGGCCGGCCAGCCCGTCACGTGACGGGTCGCCCGCAGCCAACCCGGCGGGCAGCGCAAGGCTTGTGGCCATGGGCGCGGCGGCGGCTTGGGCGGGGAGGGTGGTCATGGGCAGGGGGATTGCCGCGACGCCGCTCAGGCCGACGGGACCGACCCGTCGGCGAAGCGCCGCTCGAGCGTGCGCCGCGAGATGCCAAGCAGCCGCGCGGCGCGCGACTTGTCGCCGCCCACCGAATCAAGCACGGCACGGATGTGGCGCTTCTCCAGCGTCGCCAGGTCGACCGGCCCGGCGGCCGCATGGGCGGTGGTTGCTTCGGCGGCGGACGCGCCGGCAGCGGCCGGCGGCGACCCGACCGGTGCCACGCCGGTGCCGGCCCCATCGGCCGTGCCACCGCCGGCGCCGGGCCGGCGCGCCAGCTCCTGGTACAGGGCCGACACGTTGAGGGCGCCGACGATGAGCGAGCGCTCGATGAGGTTGCGCAGCTCGCGCACGTTGCCGGGCCAGTCGTACAGCTGCAGGAAAGCCATCTCCGCCTCGCTCACCTCGATGGGCGGCACACCCAGGCGCGGCGCGAGCGTGCCGACGAAGTGCGCCACGAGGTCGGGGATGTCCTCCTTGTGCGCGCGCAGCGGTGGCAGCGTGATCTCGACGACCTGCAGGCGGTAGTAGAGCTCGGCGCGGAAGTGGCCCGCCTCCACCTCGGCGCGCAGCGGCTTGCTCGTGGCCGCGACGATGCGCGCGCTCACGGGGATCTCCTGCTCGCTGCCCACCGGCCGCACACGCCGGCTCTCGAGCACGCGCAGGAGCGCCGCCTGCAGCGGCAGCGGCAGCTCGGCCACCTCGTCGAGGAAGAGCGTGCCGCCCTGCGCGTAGACGAAGAGGCCGTCGTGGCCGGGCTGGCCGAAGAGCTCCACGTCCAGCGTCAGCGGCGAGGCGGCGGCGCAGTTCAGCGGCACGAAGGGGCCGGGCGAAGCGCTGCGCGGCCCGGCCCCGTGTCCTTGCCCGTGCGCGTGCCCGTGCGCGTGCCCGTGCGCGCTCAGCCGGTGCAGCGCCAGCGCCGCGAGCTCCTTGCCGGTGCCCGATTCGCCGGTGAGCAGCACCGTGCTGTCAACGGCGGCCATGCGCTGCAGCGCCGCCTGCAGGCCCTTGACGACGATGCTGCGGCCCACCAGCCCGTCGGCCGGCGGCGTGCGTTCGGACAGCGCGCGCCGGAGCAGCCAGTTCTCGCGTTTCAGGCGCGCCCGCTCCAGCCCGTGCCGGAAGGCGTTGAGCACCTGCGTGACGCGGAAGGGCTTGAGCAGGAAGTCGCCGGCGCCGGCGCGCAGCGCTTCGATGGCCGTGTCGAGGTCGGCGAAGGCGGTGATGAGGATCACCTCGCCCGGGTGGCCCTCGGCGCGCAACTGCTTCAGCAACTGGATGCCGCTCTTGCCCGGCAGCGTGATGTCAAGGATCAGCAGGTCGAAGCGGTGCCGCGCGAGCAGCGCTTCGGCCTCCTCGGCCGAGCCGGCCTCGAAGACCTGGCCGGCGCGCGGCTTGAGCGTCTTGACGAGGAAGTTGCGCATGCCCGGCTCGTCGTCGACGACGAGCACGGTGGCGTTGGGCCAGCGCTCGGCGGCGTCGGGTTCGCCGCCGGAAGCGGGCGGGGCGGGGAGCCTGGGGCTCGTTGTTCGGCTCATGACAGCGGCAATGCTAGGCGGTGCCAAGCGGCATGGCTGCAGCGATTGCGGGATGGTCCTCTGGGTCGTGCCGGCGCGGATGCTGCGGCGCAGCAGGATGGCCCGGCAGCGCGACAAGTTGTCGCGGCGGGCTGTGGCCTGGCTCGGGCCGGACCCGATGGTCCTGCGATCTGCCCTGGGGGATAACCCTGGCCACGTGCGGCGTGACCGCCGGGTTGTTTCGTCCGGACGTTGCCGGACCTGGAGATGACACCACCATGGACATGAACCGGAGGCAGTTCTTCCGGGTCAGTGGAGCGGGGCTCGCGGCATCGAGTCTCGTGGCGTTGGGCTTTTCGCCCACGGCGGCGCTCGCCGAGACACGCAGCTTCAAACTGGCTCGAACCACCGAGACACGCAGCATCTGCCCGTACTGCTCGGTCAGCTGCGGCATGATCATGTACACGCTGGGCGACAAGTCGAAGAACGTGACGCCCACGATCATCCACGTCGAGGGCGACCCCGACCACCCGGTGAACCGCGGCACGCTGTGCCCGAAGGGCGCCGGCGTGATGGACATGATCCAGTCGCCCAACCGCGTCAAGTTCCCGCAGGTGCGCGAGCCCGGCAGCAACGAGTGGAAGCGCATCTCCTGGGATGAGGCGCTGACGCGCGTGGCCAAGCACATGAAGGCCGACCGCGACGCCAACCTCATCAAGACCAACGACAAGGGCGTCACGGTCAACCGCTGGAACACCACCGGTCTGCTCGTCTCGTCCGCGGCGTCCAACGAAGCCGGCTACCTGACCATCAAGATGGCGCGTGGCCTGGGGATGGTTGCTCTCGATACGCAAGCACGCATCTGACATGCGCCGACGGTGTCCAGTCTGGGCCCGACTTTCGGTCGCGGAGCGATGACAAATAGTTGGACGGATATCGCCAACACCGATCTCGTCCTCATCATGGGCGGCAATGCCGCCGAAGCCCACCCCTGCGGCTTCAAGTGGGTCACCGAGGCCATGCAGAAGCGCAAGGCCAAGCTGGTGGTGGTCGACCCGCGCTTCACGCGCAGTGCCGCGGTGGCCGACATGTACGCGCCGATCCGTGTCGGCACGGACATCGCGTTCCTGGCCGGGGTGATCAACTACCTGTACACCAACAACAAGATCCACCTCGACTACGTCAAGTTCAACACCGACGCCAGCTTCCTGCTCAAGCCCGGCTTCAAGTACGACAACGGCTTGTTCAGCGGCTACGACGAGGCCAAGCGCAGCTACGACCGGTCCACCTGGGGCTACCAGATGGGCGAGGATGGCTATGTCAAGGTCGACCCGACGCTGCAGGACCCGCTGTGCGTGTTCCAGCAGATGAAGGCCCACTACGCCCGGTACACGCCGGACATGGTGAGCTCGGTCACCGGTACCCCGAAGGATCAATTCCTGAAGGTGGCCGAGGCGATTGCCGGCACGTCGGCACCCGACAAGGTGATGACGATCCTGTACGCGCTGGGCTGGACTCAGCATTCGGTGGGCAGCCAGAACATCCGCACGATGGCGATGATCCAGCTGCTGCTGGGCAACGTCGGTCGGGCCGGTGGTGGCATCAACGCCTTGCGCGGCCACGCCAACGTGCAGGGCATCACCGACATGAACGCCTACAGCGAGGTGCTGTCGGGTTACCTGCTCGCGCCCACCGATGCCGACGTGGATCGCGAGACCTATCTGAAGGCGCGCACCGGCAAGGCGCTGCGTCCCAACCAGATGGCGTTCACGCAGAACTTCCCGAAGTGGCACACGAGCCTGATGAAGGCCTACTACGGCGGCGCGGCGGTGGCGGACAACAGCTTCGCCTACGACTGGATCCCCAAGCGCGACGGTGCCTACGACATCATGGCCATCTTCGAGCGCATGCACACGGGCCGCATCAACGGCTTCATCTGCCAGGGCTTCAACCCCCTGGCGGCGATGCCGAACAAGAAGAAGATGTCGGCCGCGTTCGCCAAGCTGAAGTACCTGGTGGTGATCGATCCTCTGGAAACCGAGACCAGCGAGTTCTGGAAGGACTACGGACCGCTCAATCCGGCCGACCCGAAGGCCATCCAGACCGAGGTGATCCGCCTGCCCTCGAGCTGCTTTGCCGAGGAGGCAGGCACCTTCACCAGCAGCGGCCGCGTCGTGCACTGGAAGGAGGCCGCCGTGCCGCCGCCGGGCGAAGCACGCACCGACGTGCACATCATCGCCAGCCTCTTCACGCGGCTGCGTGCGATGTACGCCAAGGACGGCGGCACGCTGCCCGAGCCGGTGGCCGCGCTGACCTGGGCGTACAGCAATCCAGGCAACCCGGCTCCGTCGGAGGTGCTGCGCGAGATCAACGGCCGTGCGCTCACCGACGTGTTCGCGCTTCCGCCTGCCCCCGCTGCCAACCCGGCGGCAATGGCCGCGGCCAAGCCGGGCACGGCTGGCGCGGCGCTCGTGAAACCGGTGGCTGCGGCAGCCAGGCCGGCCGCGCCTGCAGCGGCGACGGTGACGGTTGCGCCGACACCGCTCGTGCGCGCCGGCGAGCAGTTGCCCGGCTTCGCGATGCTGCGCGAAGACGGCAGCACCTCGTGCGGCAACTGGATCTACTGCGGTGTCTGGTCGCAGGCCGGCAACCTCTCGGCGCGGCGTGACACGTCCGACCCGAGCGGCCTTGGGATCTTCCAGAACTGGGGCTTCGCGTGGCCAGCGAATCGGCGCGTGCTCTACAACCGAGCGAATGCCGACGCCAGCGGCAAGCCCTACGACCCGACGCGTGCCCTGATCCGCTGGACAGGCACCGCCTGGGCCGGCCCCGACATCCCCGACATGCGGCCCAACGCCGCGCCGGACGAAGGGGTGGGTTCGTTCATCATGAACCCGGAGGGCGTGGCGAGGCTGCACGCGGTGGGCATGGCCGATGGCCCGTTTCCCGAGCACTATGAGCCGTTCGAGACGCCGCTGGGCATGAACCCGATGAACAAGAACCCCAAGGCGGTCAGCAATCCCGCCGCGCGGGTCTACAAGGGTGACATGGAGTCCTTCGGCAAGGCGAGCGAGTTCCCGTACGCCGCCACCACCTACCGCCTGACCGAGCACCACCACTTCTGGACCAAGCACGCCAAGAGCAATGCCATCACGCAGCCTGCGGCCTTCGTCGAGATCGGCGAGGAGCTGGCCAAGGAGAAGGGCATCAAGCAGGGCGACAAGGTCCGGGTGAAGAGCAACCGCGGCGAGGTGGTTGCCGCTTGCGTGGTCACCAAGCGCATGAAGGCGCTCGACGTCGCCGGCAAGAAGGTGCACCACGTGGGCATCCCCATCCACTGGGGCTTCAAGGGCGTGACGCAGAACGGGTATCTCGCGAATGCGCTGACGCCATTCGTGGGTGACGCGAACTCGCAGACGCCGGAGTTCAAGGCGTTCCTGGTCAACATCGAGAAGGCATGAGGAGCTGAACCATGGCATCTATGCAATCTCTCGACGTGGTGGCGCGCAGCGCCACGACCACGCCCTCGCCGCAGGTGCGCACCAATGCGCCGCAGCTGGCCAAGCTCATTGACGAGTCCAAGTGCATCGGCTGCAAGGCCTGCCAGGTGGCTTGCATGAACTGGAACGACCTGCGCGACGACATCGGGCACAACGTCGGCGTCTACGACAACCCGGTCGACCTCACGCCCAGCAGCTGGACGGTGATGAAGTTCTTCGAGGTGCAGCCCAAGGACGGCAGCCTCGAGTGGCTGATCCGCAAGGACGGCTGCATGCACTGCGAGGACCCGGGCTGCCTCAAGGCCTGCCCGGCCCCCGGCGCCATCGTCAAGTACGAGAACGGCATCGTCGACTTCATCAGCGAGAACTGCATCGGCTGCGGCTATTGCGTGAAGGGCTGTCCGTTCGACGTGCCGCGCATCTCGTCCAAGGACAACAAGGCCTACAAGTGCACCCTGTGTTCCGACCGCGTCGCGGTGGGCCGGGAGCCGGCCTGCGTCAAGACCTGCCCCACCGGCGCGATCAGCTTCGGCACCAAGCCGGAGATGGTGACCTACGGCGAGAAGCGGGCCGGCGAATTGCGCGAGCGCGGGTTCCAGCAGGCGGGCCTGTACAACCCGGCCGGTGTCGGCGGCACGCACGTCATGTACGTGCTCAAGCATGCCGACAACCCCGGGCTCGTGGACCTGCCCAAGGACCCGTCGGTCAGCCCGATGGTGTCGCTGTGGAAGGGCATCGCCAAGCCGCTGGCCCTCGCGGGCATGCTCGGCGCGGTGGTGGTCGGGTTCTTCCACTACATGAAGGTCGGCCCGGTCGAAGAAAAGGCCGAAGGGCGCGAGAAAGAGGAGGCCTGAGATGGCTCGTTTGCTGAAGCGCTACGAGGAGAGCGAGCGCATGAACCACTGGTTCATCGCGCTGATGTTCGTGCTCGCCGGGCTCTCGGGCCTGGCCTTCTTCCACCCGAGCCTGTTCTTCCTCAGCAACTTCTTCGGCGGCGGCTCGTGGGCGCGCATCCTGCATCCCTTCATGGGGGTGCTGATGGTGATCGCGTTCTTCGGGCTGGCGGCGCGGCTGTGGAAGGCCAACGTCATCACCGACGCCGACCGCGAGTGGAAGAAGCACATGGGCGACATGCTGCGCGGCAACAAGGCGGCGATGCCACCGGTGGGCAAGTACAACTATGGCCAGAAGATGGTGTTCTGGGCCATGGTGGCGAGCCTGGTGGTGCTGCTGGTCACGGGCATCATGTTCTGGCGTCCGTGGTTCGCGCCGTACTTCCCGATCGAGGCGCTGCGCGCGGCGGCGCTGCTGCACTCCGTCTCTGCCGTGGTGCTCATCGCCGCGACGATCATGCACGTGTACGCCGCGCTGTGGGTGAAGGGCACCACGCGTGCGATGACGCGCGGCACCGTCAGCGAAGACTGGGCCAAGGTCAACCACGCGCTGTGGCACAAGGAAGTGTCCGGTGGCCGCTGATCGGCCTGCGGCAGGCTAGGCGTCTCCGGCACGACCCGCAGAGCTTCGTGGACAGCACGGGCGCCGCGCGAGCGGCGCCCGTTTCGCGTCTACATTGCACCTCCGACTCCCCCTGACCCAACCTCACGCACCATGCCTACCACCGCCACCGTCCGCGTGATGCCCGCCGAGGAGATCGCCGCCCGGGCCGGGGGCAGCACGCCGCCGCTTCGCTGGCCCGAGCGCGCCACCTACTTCGCCGAACGCGCGATGCGCCTGCGCCAGCTCGCCAACGGCCACGCGATGGGCGACTTCCTGCAGTTCACGGCGCGCCTGGCCCGCGCGCAGCAGGCGGCGCTGGAGCGGCTGGGTCGCGAGGGCGGCATCGACATCCCCGACGCGGCGGCGATCGACCGTGCGTCGCTGGCCGGCCAGCCGCCGCTTGGTGCCGCCGAGGGCCCGCGCGACCGCGCCTGGCACGGCGTGCTGCGCGAGATCGTCGCGGCCATGCGCACCGGCACGCCGCCCGGCCCTGCCGCCGACGCGCTGGCGCGCCTGGCCGTGGCCGACGAGGTCTTTCTCGAACGTCAGGCCGACGCCCTGCTCACGGGCGTCATGGCCGGCCTCGACCTGGCCACGGCGCCCGTGGTGGCGGCCGCGCTGCAGGTCCTGTGGACGCACCTGGCGATCGAGCTCGAGCGCGCGCATGCGGCGCGCGGCCAGACGAACACGCTGCCGGTGGGCCGGCTCGACGACGCCGGCATCTGCCCCTGCTGCGGCAGCCGTCCGGTGGCCAGCATCACGCGCAGCGCCGGCGACGTGGCCGGGCAGCGCTACCTGCACTGCTCGCTGTGCGGCACCGAGTGGAATGTGCCGCGCGGCCAGTGCACGCATTGCGGCGAGGGCAGTGCCGAGAAGGTGGCCTACCAGTCGCTCGACCGCAGCGATGTCGAGGAGGAAGGCGACAGCGCTTCGCGCGCCGCCAAGGCCTCGATCCAGGCCGAGACCTGCGACGCCTGCGGGCACTATCTCAAGATTGTGCACGGCGACCGCGACCCGCTGGCCGAACCCGCGGCGGACGACCTGGCGAGCATCACGCTCGACCTGCTCGTGGCCGAGACGGGCAAGCTGCGGCACGGGGTGAACCTGATGCTGCTGTTCGGCGACCCGGAAGGCGGCGCCGAAGAAGGCCCGGGCGGTGCCACGGCAAGCGGACCCGAAGGGCCCCCCAGGGGGCGCTGACGATGCGGCCTGCCGAATCCGTCGTTGACGGTTCCAGGGCCCCGGGGGAAGCGATTGACGCCGAACCCCGTGCCGAGCCCAAGGACCTGCCCGCGGTCGACCGCCTGCTGCGCGAGCCTGACGTGGCCGCGCTGCTACAGGAACACGGCCACACACTCGTCGCCGGCGAGGCGCGCGGCCTGCTGGAGGCCCGCCGCGCCGAGGCCCGTGCGGGCCAGCTCGCGGCCGGCGCCGTGGCCATGCCGGCGCTCGCCACGGCACTGCGGCAGGCGGTGGAGTGGCGGCTCGCACCGAACCTGCGTGCGGTGATCAACCTCACCGGCACCGTCATCCACACCAACCTCGGCCGCGCCCTGCTGGCCGACGCGGCGCTGCAGCACCTGCTGGCGATGATGGCCGGCCCCAACAACCTCGAGTACGACCTCGCCAGTGGCGGCCGCGGCGACCGCGACAGCATCGTCGAGGAGCTCCTCACCACGCTCACCGGCGCCGAGGCGGCGACGGTGGTCAACAACAACGCCGCCGCGGTGCTGCTCACCATCGCCGCGCTGGCCTCGGCGCACGAGGGCGGCCGGGAAGTGATCGTCTCGCGCGGCGAGCTGGTGGAGATCGGCGGCGCCTTCCGCATGCCCGACGTGATGGCCGCCGCCGGGGCCACCTTGGTGGAGGTGGGCACCACGAACCGCACGCACCCGCACGACTACGAGCGCGCCATCGGCGAGCGCACGGCGCTGCTGATGAAGGTGCACACCAGCAACTACGCGGTGCAGGGTTTCACGTCGACCGTGGATGAGGCCGAGCTCGCGCGCATCGCGCACGCCCAGGGCCTGCCGCTGGCCACCGACCTGGGCAGCGGCTCGCTCGTCGATCTGGCCGCCCATGGCCTGCCGCGCGAGCCCACGCCGCAGGAGAAGCTGGCCGCCGGCTGCGACGTGGTCACCTTCAGCGGCGACAAGCTGCTCGGCGGCCCGCAGGCCGGCCTCATCGTCGGCAGCAAGGCCGCCATCTCGCGCATCCGCAAGTTTCCGCTCAAGCGCGCCTTGCGCATGAGCAAGCTGCCTTTGGCGGCGCTGGAGGCGACGCTGCGCCTGTACCTGCGGCCCGAGCGCCTGGCGCAGGACCTGCCGACGCTGCGGCTGCTGACCCGGCCCGCGCCGGCCATCCTTGTGCTGGCGCAGCAGTTACTTCCTGCCGTGGCCGCCGCGGTGGCGCCGCGATTCGAGGTGAGCGTGGTCGAGCTGATGGGGCAGATCGGCTCCGGCTCGCTGCCGGTGGAGCGGCTGCCTTCGGCCGGCCTCGCGCTCGCGCCGCAGGGCAAGAAGGGCGCCGGTCGCGCGCTGGACGAGCTGGCCACGGCGCTGCGCGGCCTGGCCCGGCCCGTCATCGGCCGCATCGCCGAGGACCGGCTGCTGCTGGACCTGCGCTGCCTGGAGCAGCCCGCGTGGCTGCTCGAGCAGCTCGGCGCGCTGCGGTTGGCGCTGGGCCTGGCGCAGGCGCAGGACCCGGGCCCCTCGCCATGATCGTCGGCAAGTGATCGTCGGAACTGCGGGTCACATCGACCACGGCAAGACGACGCTGGTGCGCGCGCTCACCGGTGTCGACACCGACCGTCTGCCCGAGGAGAAGAAGCGCGGCATCAGCATCGAGCTGGGCTACGCCTTCCTCGACCTGCCGGGCGACGGTGCGGCCAGCGACGGCGCGGGCGAGCGCATCGGCTTCATCGACGTGCCCGGCCACGAGCGGCTGGTGCACACGATGCTCGCCGGGGCCACCGGCATCGACCTCGCGCTGCTGCTCGTGGCCGCCGACGACGGCGTGATGCCCCAGACGCGCGAGCATCTGGCGGTGCTGTCGCTGCTCGGCCTGGCGCGCGGCGCCGTCGTCGTGACCAAGGCCGACCGCGTGGATGCGGCGCGGCTGGCCGCCGTGCGCGCCGAAGCCGAGGCTCTTTGCGCCAGCAGCTCCTTGGCAGGCAGCCCGGTGCTGGCGGTGTCGGCGGTGACGGGCGAGGGCGTCGCCGACCTCAAGGTCCTGCTGCAGCGCGCGGCCACGACGATGCGGCGCGATGCCGATGACGGGCGTGCCTTCCGGCTCGCGGTGGACCGCGTCTTTACGCTCGACGGCGTGGGCACGGTGGCTACGGGCACGGTGCATGCCGGCCGCGTGCGCGTGGGCGACGAGTTGCGGCTGGTGCCTGGCGCGGCGGGCGGGCGCAGCGTGCGCGTGCGCAGCCTGCGCGCCCAGGGCCGCGAGGTGGCGCTGTGCGGGGCTGGCGAGCGCTGTGCCGTCGGCCTGGTCGGCGTCTCCAAGGTCGATGTGTGCCGCGGGCAGTGGCTCGTGGCGCCGCCGGCGGTGCTGGCGGGGCGCGACGGCGCACAGGCCGGGGCGT
>JALHOU010000065.1 GCA_022842825.1 Rubrivivax sp. | reverse complement strand
CTGCCCGACACGCTGGGCACCAAGACCGACTACAAGCTGATCCTGCCGCGCACCGAGTACCACTGCGCGCGCTGCGGCGGCCACCAGGGGCATGTCTTCGGCGACGGCCCGCGGCCCACGGGCAAGCGGTACTGCAACAACGGGCTCGCACTGCGGTTCCAGGCGGCGGCGTGAGCCTGCTCCGCCGCCGCCACCCCGGCATCGCTGCAGGGATGGGGCCGCGCAGGGGTGCGGCTCAGGGGCGCGCCTGGATGGCGCCCCCGCGCGTCACGCGGCCCCGCCCGACACCTGCTGCAACCCTGCACTGACCTCCGCCGAGGACGGCGGGCGCACCGCGCGCGCCACCTCGACGCCATCGCGCAGGAACACGAGCGTCGGCCACAACTTCACCCGGAACGAGCGGCCGAGCGGCTGCCCGGGCCCGTCGGCCACCTTGATGTGAGGGACGGCCGGAAACGCGGCCAGCGCCTCCTCCACCAGCGGCTGCGCGCGGCGGCAGTGGCCGCACGTGGGGCTGCCGAACTCCAGCAGCAGCGGCCCGCGGCGCGCGTCGATGTCGGCGCGGGCGGGCTCGTGGGTTTCGAAGGGGGTGCTCATGGCCCTGCATGCTAGCGAGGCCGCGGGCGACGCCAGCGCTCCAGGCCGGGCGCGGCCACGACCGTTGGGCTCAGGTCGGCGCGAGCACGTGAATCACGCGGCTGGCGACATGCTCGCGCGTCCTTGCCGCGTAGGCCGCCATGTGCGGTGCCGCGGCGTGCGCGGCGAGCGCGGCCGAGTCGGCCCACTTCTCGACCACGACGAACGTGTCGGGGCCGCACTTCGCCTGGAACGGCGGCGCGCCCTCGGCGTCGATCGTGGCCCCGTACTCGATGCAGCCGTTCTCGGCGAGCACCGCCGGCACGTTGGCGCGAAAGTGCCCGAGCACGGTGTCGCGCAGGCCGGGCTGGGTGGTGATGATGGCGATGACGTGGATCATGGCGAAGGTCTTCCCGGTTCGAATGGGGAGTGGATCGGGAGCGAGTGGGCCATAACCCCACCGGCCGCTCCGGGCCGGCGAGTGCGAAGCAGTCCACGCAGTTTGCGGGTGGACCCCGCCCGTGGCGCCGCGGCGGAATGGAACGCTGCGGCCGTGCCTGGAACCGCCACCGGACTTCTTCGTCGATGGCCTTGCGTCTTCGCCGAGGCATTGTGTCTTGCTCCGCTGGCGCAGTCCGACGAGCCGGCGAGCCGGCGGCGGCAGCATCCTGCGTCACGCCTCGGCTGCGGGCTTGTTAGTGCTGCGGACAGCTAGAACGTCTGCTGGAACGCCAAGGCAGGCTCACCTGGTGAGCGGGTCGTGCGCATAGACTTCGTGCCCAACTGCGCGCAAGCAGGCGCGGCAGGGCAGATTGCGCGCGGTATCACACCCCCTAGAGGCCGTTGCAACTGCGCTATCTATACTTGGACGCTGTAGCAGCGGACATCTCATGCCCCGTGCCGACCTCATCGTGAACCTCGTACGCGCGGGTACGCAGGGCGATCAGAAGATGTTTCGCTCGACAGTGGAAGCCATCGCTGCGGAGGAACGCGCTAAGCGTCACACCGTGCTTGCGGACCGCCTGGAAGAGAACCTTCGTGCAGCGACGCCGCCTGCCAAGCCCCTCGATGTAGTTCGAAGCTTCGACGGCGGTCATGGAGGCCTACTCTTCGAGATTCAGCCCAGGCGCCCGTTGAGTTCGATGCTGCTCGACGAACAGGTGCAGATTGTGATTCGCGAGCTTGTGGAGGAGCAGCGGCGTACCGACGTTCTGCGGTCGTATGGGCTCGAGCCAAGGCACCGAGTTCTCTTGTCAGGACCACCCGGCAACGGCAAGACGACGCTCGCCGAGTCGATCGCGCACGAGCTCATGGTGCCGCTCTTTGTGGTGCGTTACGAGGCCGTGATCGGCAGCTTCCTGGGCGAGACGAGCGGCAGACTCAAGAGGCTCTTCGACTTCGTTCGCACGCACCACTCAGTGCTCTTCTTCGACGAGTTCGACACGTTGGGGAAAGAGCGGGGTGACACGCACGAGACCGGCGAGATCAAGCGAGTGGTGAGCTCACTGCTTCTCCAGATAGATGCCTTGCCGAGCCACGTCGTCGTGGTTACTGCAACGAATCACGCCGAGCTCTTGGATCGAGCCGTGTGGCGTCGTTTCCAGGTGCGACTGGCGTTGGCTGCACCGTCGCTCGCACAGCGAATCGCGTGGTTTGAGCGATTTCAGGGCGTGCTGGGCACGTCGCTAGGGGCATCGCCAAGGACACTGGCAATTAAGGTCCCTGCGCACAGCTTCTCCGACCTCGAGCAGTTCTGTCAGGACATTCATCGCCGATACGTTCTTGCGCTCCCTGCAGGGAACATCAAACAGATCGTCGCGGAGCGCCTTGCGCAGTGGAAGGCGCGGCCTGGTGTCCCCAGCCCCGAGGGCTAGCCGATGCCGGACGAGGGTCAAGAGCAGCTCCCGCTGCTGCTCTTTCCAAGGGCTGTACCTATCGAACGGGAGGTGGGCCAGTCAAGCCTCCCGCGCACGCACCTGCCGGGCTCAGGGCGGCAGAAAGAAAGGCTCGAGCCTCAGTTCCTGGCGCTCCAGCGTGCGTTTGACACTAAGCGCCTCGCGCTTCAGGCCAACGCGCTGAACGACGACCCAGACCTTGTCGTTGTGTTCGAGACGGTTGGTTCAGTCGACGACATCATCCCAGCCGCAACGCGCATCCCTGGTCTTGAATGGTTGGCCGGCACGATGGCAGCCGACATCGAACCGGATGAAGACTTCTACGACACGAAGGACCCAGAGAAGCGCCTGGGCGGAAAACTGTTCTTGGTCGGCAGCAATCGTGCCGCACTTGACGAAGTAATTCGGCTCTGGCGTCTGTACGAAGAAGATCGCACGCGACGGCTTGGGAACAAACTCGAAGCTTGGAAGACGCTGTTCCAGCACCTGAAGGACGTGCGATTCTGGGGTCCCCAAGATCGCCTTGGCGATGAGCTGCGCGACTCATGGCAGTTCCGATTGAACAACGGCGCGACGTCGCTTCGATTTGAGATCGAGGCTTGGCACTTCGCCTCCAACCAGAAGAACACGGCCGCTTCTGCAGAGATCAGAGCGCTAGTTGACGGGCTCGGGGGCCAGGTCCTAGACGAGGCGTCGATAGACGACATCGCGTACCACGGTTTCCTCGTCGAGCTGCCGGTCGCTGGCATCAGACAACTGCTCGCGGGCGTCAACGCCCCGCTCCTTCTATCGGAGCGTGTGATGTTCCTGCGGCCGCAAGGGCAGGCAATGTCTGGGCCGATTGATGCTCAGCATCGAATCGCGGCTCGCCCCGTACCAGATACGCGTGTGAATGGTCCACCCGTAGTAGCGATGCTTGATGGGCTCCCTGTCGCCAACCACCCGAGGCTAGCGGGCAGAGTCATCGTCGACGATCCAGACGATTGGGGAGCACAGTACCCCGCCGCACAGCGTGTCCACGGCACTGCCATGGCCTCCCTCATTGCCTGGGGAGAGCTCGACGCCGACGGGCCGTCCCTCACGACGCCAATCTACGCTCGACCGATCATGCGGCTCGATCTCGCCCGACAGCCACCTGTTGAGTGCACGCCGGACGACATGCTGCTCCTTGACCTCGTGCACGTGGCAGTTCGTCGGATCGTTGAGCAGCACCCAACTGTGCGCATCATCAACCTGTCGGTTGCCGACACGGAGCGCCCTTTCGCAGGTGAGTTGTCACCTTGGGCACGGCTCATAGACTGGCTGCAGTACAAGCACCGCGTTCTATTCATCGTCAGCGCCGGCAACCACGGTGACGAGCTCTCGCTTGCGGTCGATCGCGCGGCTCTGCCGACGACGGCTGCCCATGTGCGCGGTGCGCTTGCTATGCGGGCTCTTTGCAGCGACGACATGCATCGCCGGCTTCTGGCTCCTGCCGAGTCCGTGAACGCGTTGACTGTGGGTGCGTCGCACAGCGACCGATGTACGTTCAATGAGGTGCCAGGGCGGTATGCGTTGTTCCCAGAACAAGGTGTCGCCCCCTACTCGAGGATTGGCTCTGGTTTTAGGCGGGCGGTCAAGCCGGACATCTTGCTCCCCGGCGGCCGAGTGCTGTTCAGTGAGCGGGCGCAGTCGCCGCCAGGTGAGACACGCGTCCGCGGTCTGTGGGACGCCACGCAAGCCCCTGGTCACCTAGTGGCCGCACCACCGACGGCCGCCGGAGACACCATCTACAAGCGCGGGACAAGCAATTCGGCGGCGCTTGGATCTCGTTGGGGGGCTCACGCGCACAGCGTGCTGGAGACGCTGCGCGCCGGCAACGAGGGGGCCATCGAGCGACGCTACGACGCCGTCATGATCAAGGCGCTGCTTGCCCACGGCGCGTCGCTGGGCGACATCGAGCATCAAGTCGGCACTGCGCGCCCGGATGTTGTCCATTGGCATGCAAAGCGGCGGCTGGTGAGTCGCTACGCCGGCTTCGGCGTGGCCGACGTGGGTCGTGCCCTGACATGTACGCTGGAGCGTGCGACCGTGCTCGGTACAGGTGCGCTGGGCAATGAGAAGGCCGTCGAGTTTCGCGTCCCGATCCCAGTTGCTTTCAACGCATCTCTTGTTTGGCGAAGGCTCACGGTCACGCTGGCCTGGTTCACGCCGATCAACCCGCGGCACTCGAAGTACCGAGCGGCGCGCATGTGGGCAGATGTGCCCGGTCTTCCACTCGGGCTCGCCCGGAGCGAGGGCGAAAAGGGTCAGCTACGACTCGGCACGTTGCACCACGAGGTCTTCGAGGGCCAGGCGGCGACGCCAGTCGTAGCCGGGCAAGCTCTGGTCGTTCGTGTCAACTGCGTTGCAGACGCCGGACGGCTGTGGGATGCCGTGGAGTTCGCGCTTTGTGTCACCCTCGAGGCTGCCGAAGGTTCTCGCTTGCCCGTCTACGAACAGGTGCGCGAACGGATTGGGCAGCGTGTTGGGATTGCTCCTGCCGCATAGCGCAGCACGCAGTCACTGACGGGCATCGCCTGTGCGACCGACGATAGTGGTCGACCAAAGAGGCGCAGCGGCGAGCCGCCTTCTATGAGCTCGCAAGGTCAGCTCTGTAGCTCTGTGCCGGGAGATGGCATTCGACTGGGAGAACGGCCGGCAGCACCCAGTCCGAAGCGGCCACTCGAAGCCGAGCAAGCGATCCACCAATGCACCGCTCGAAGGTGGCGCCAGCGCGCCCCTTCCGCGGCCCCCGCTCAAGGCTTGATCTTGCTGCTGAACTGATTGGTGAACACATCCCCCACCACCGGCATCTTCTCCGGCTTGTTGGTGGCAAACGTGATGTCCATCGTCTTCTGCATCAGCTCGGGCTCGATCCAGCCGAGGCCGTGCTTGGCCGAGCGCTCGGTGACGCACAGGTCCAGGATCTGCGGCATCGTCGCCAGCAGCGTGGTGCGGTCCAGCCCCGGCACGGCCTCGACCATGGCGTCGATGGAGGCGGCCGGGCTCGCCTTGGCGTCCTTCCAGCCCTTGTGCGTGGCGCGCAGGAAGCGCTCGATGAGCTTGGGGTTCTTCCTGATGAGGTCGTTGTTGACGAAGTAGGTGTGGCCGTAGATCGGCAGCCCGAAGTCGGCCCACAGCAGGTGGCCGACATCGCCCTTGCCGAGCACCTTCTCCCAGATGGCGTAGCTGGTGTAGAGGTCGAACGAGGCGTCCACCTCGTTGGCCGCGACGATGGCCTGCTTGCCCTCGGGCTTGACGTTGACGAGCGTCACCGCGTCGGGCGCGATGCCGTGCAGCGCCGCGAAGGCCGGCCACAGCACGCGGTGCGAGTCGGCCGGCGGCACGGCGATCTTCTTGCCGATCAGGTCCTTCGGCGCGCGGATGTTGGCGCTCTTTCGGAAGAAGACGTTGTTGCCCGCCTTGTCGTACACCACCGCCACCATCTTGAGGTTGGCGCCCTTGCTGATGGCCGTGAGCACGGTGGGTGCGTCGGAGATGCCGAAGTCGGCCTGGCCGAGCTCGATCTTCTTGGCGCTGTCGGCCGAGCCGCTGCCGCGCAGCACCGTGAGCTCGATGCCCTCGTCCTTGTAGTAGCCCTTCTTGAGCGCCAGGTAGATGGGCGAGTGGTCGGCCAGGTGGAACCAGTTGAGCTGCAGCTGCACCTTGTCTTGCGCGAAGGCGGGCGCGCCGAACAGCGCACCGGCGCAGAGCGCGCCGAAGGTGGCGAGCGCGGCAACGCCGCGGCGGGTGCTGGAGAACGTCGATCGGGGCATGTCTGTCTCCTCGGGTTGTGCGGGGTGGTGCGGGGTCGTTGGGGGGGCGTTCGGGGTGCTGCAGGCCGTGCTGGCGGTGAGTGTGGCGTTGGTCCGGGCTTGCGCGCGGTCAGCGCGCCAGGTCTTCGCGCTCCGCCCAGGGCGCGACGATTCGTTCGGCGGCCACGACCAGGCCGTAGAGCACGAGGCCGAGCGCCGAGATGAGGCCGAGCGACGCGAAGATCGGCGCCGTCTCCATCGTCACGCCGCTCGTGATGATGAGCGAACCCAGGCCGCGCTCGGAGGCGACGAACTCGCCGACGATGGCGCCGATGACGCTCATCGTCGCGTTCAGCTTCAGGCCGACGAAGATGTAGGGCACGGCGTTGGGGAAGCGGATCTTGCGCATCACCTGCCAGCGGCTGGCCTTGAGCGTGCGCACGAGGTCGAGCATCTCGGGCTCGGCGGTCGCCAGGCCCACGGCGGTGTTGACGACCATCGGGAAGAACGCGATCGTCGTGCCGATGAGGATGTTGGGCCAGATGCCGTAGCCGAGCCAAACGACGAAGAGCGGCGCCAGCGCGATCTTCGGCAGCGTGTTGAACAGCACCAGCACCGGCATCACCGTGCGCAGCAGCAGGTCGTTCCAGACGATCACCACCGCCAGCACCACGCCCAGCACGGCCGAGAGCACGAAGGCGCCGAGCACGGCGTACAGCGTCGCCAGGAAGTTGGAGAACCACTTGTAGTTCGGGTTCGCAAGCGCCTTCATCGCCGACCAGGGCGACGGCAGGATGAACTCCTTGACGCCGAAGAACACCACGGCGAACTGCCACAAGAGCAGCAGGCCGATGATCACGAGCAGGCTCGGCACGTAGTAGCCGAGGCGCGCGGCCAGGCCGCGCTGGCCGCGCGGAAGGTCCGCGGCCGTGGGCTCGTTCAAGCGGGCCCCGTCGGCGGCTTGAAGCGCGTGGCGGGCATCGGCCGCATGGCGCTTCGTTCGGGCCAGGCGCCGGTGGCGAACCCCGGCCGGCCGGCCAGCGAGCCGATCTCCAGCATGCCGCCGGCGATGCGCACGCGCACGGCGCCGTGGCGGCGCTCGTAGAGGTCGGGGTGGGCCTCGAGGAAGGCCTGCTGCTCGGCCGCCGGCAGGTCGGCCATGCCGTTCACGTAGTGGTGGCCGTTGCGCTCGACATGCGTGATGCCGAGCAGCGACACCAGCGCCAGGTCCTGCTGCAGCGCCAGCCCCGCCTGGATGGTGAGGTCCTCGCCGCTCATCAGGTAAGGCACGCCGTCCTCCGCAGCCCAGTGCGCGCAGCGCGCGCGGTTGAGCAGCGACTTGTACAGGCCCTTGCAGGTCTTCGACGAGACGCCGGCGTAACCCATCGCCCGCCCGCGCACGAAGGCGTCGAGGGAGTCGTCGCTCTCGTCGAGGATCACCGGCTTGCACGCCGCCAACGCGCGCACGTCGTGCGCCAGCGCCGCCTGCCGCTTGATGGGCTGCTCGATGAAGATGACGCTCTCGCGCAGGCGCGCCAGGCGCGGCTCGGCCTCCATGCGCCGCCACAGGCGCAGCACGCCTTCGACGCTGTCGTACTGCTCGTTGCCGTCGAGGGTACAGTGCCACTCGCCCGGGATGCGGCCCAGCACGCCGGCGATGCGCGAGAGCCGCTCGACATCGGCGTCGACATCACCGCCCACCTTAAGCTTGAACCAGCGCTGGCCGTAGGCGGCCACCACCTCCTCCAGCGTCTCGGGCAGGCCGTCGCCGACGCGTGTGCCTTCGGCCTGGTCGGCGCGCACGATGGGGTCGACGAGGCCCACCGTGTGCCGTGCGGCGATGCGCGGCGCCTGGCGCAGGCCGGCGAGGAAGGCATCGAGGTCGAAGCCGGCGAGGTCGGGGCACAGCGGATCGGTCCGCAGGCCGACGAGGTTGCTGCGCACGAGCTCGTCGAACGGGCGGCCGAGCGCGCGCCCGAGCGCGTCGAGCACGGCCTTGTCGACGAGCGCCGGGCCGTAGCTGGCCACCAGCGGATTAAGGCCCTGGGCGGCGCCCTGCGCCACCTGCTCGCCGTAGTGCGCCGAGAAGTGGCCGAAGGCGCTGCGCGCCTGGCCGTCGAGGTAGAGCGAGCGCGCCAGCGTCAGGGCCGCACGCAGCTGGTCGAAGTTGTCCTCGTTGCTCAGCGCCGGGTTCTTGTCGAACCACTTGGGCGCCAGCAACTCGGCCGCCATGCCGTCGCCGGAAGTGCCGTCGGCCAGGCGGATGCGCACGTGCGCAAAGGCCTGCGGCGCCTCGGTGAGCGTGACGACGCCGAAGCGGAACGGCATGCGCAAGCGCACGTCGCGCTCGAAGAACTCGATGGCCTCGATCTCGAAGGTCGGCGTGGCTGCGGTCATGGGCGGCGGCTCCTCACTCCATGCCCAGCAGCTTGTAGATGCGCCGCGTGTAGACGCCGAAGGCCTCGTGCGTCTTCATGTCCAGCGTGCGCGGGTGCGGCAGGTCGATCTGGAAGTTGTCGGCCATGCGCGCCGGCCCGGCCGTCAGCACGACGACGCGCGTGCCGAGGAACACCGCCTCCGAGATGCCGTGCGTGACGAAGACGATGGTCTTGCCGCTCTCCTTCCAGATGCGCAGCAGCTCGAGGTTCATCTTCTCGCGCGTCAGCGCGTCGAGCGCGCCGAAGGGCTCGTCCATTAGCACGAGCTTGGGGTCGTGGATCAGCGAGCGCGCGATGGCCGCGCGCTGCTGCATGCCGCCGGAGAGCTCGTACGGATACTTGTCCTCGTTGCCGGCGAGGCCGACCATGGCCATCAGCTCGCGGCCGCGCTCGCGCGCCTCCCCCATCGGCAGGCCCAGCAGTTCGGCCGGCAGCAGGATGTTCTCGAGGATGCGCCGCCACTTCAGCAGCAGCGGCGCCTGGAACACCATGCCGATGTCGCGCTCGGGCGCGAAGGGGTGCGTGGCCGAGCCGATGCGCACCTCGCCGCCGTCGTGCGGGTGCAGGCCCGCCAGCACCTTCAGCAGCGTGCTCTTGCCGCAGCCCGAAGGGCCGACGAGCGAGACGAGTTCGCCGGGCAAGACGTCGAAGGTGGCGTCGGACACCGCCAGGTGCTCCTGCCGGCCGCGCCGGTAGACCTTGCGCACGCCGGCGAGGTGGATGAAGGGCTCAGTGGCCATGTCGTCGGCCGTGGAAGTGACGATGATCGTTCATGAGATGCGCGCGTCCTTTGGCACCAGCCAGTGTTCGAGCGCGAGCACCAGGCCGTAGAGGACCACGCCAAGCAGCGTGATCAGGATGACGGCCATGAACATGGCCGGCGTGTCGAGCGTCACCTGCACCTGCAGCATGAGGTAGCCGAGACCGCGGTCGGAGCCGAGGAACTCGCCGACGATGGCGCCGGCCACGGCCAGGATGGCCGCCACCTTCATGCCCGAGAACACATAGGGCAGCGCACCCGGCAGCTGGATCTTGGTGAACAGCTGCCAACGGCTGCCGCGCAGCGAGCGCACGAGGTCGAGCAGGTCGGGCTCGATCTCGCGCAGGCCGCGGGCGGTGGTGAGCAGGATCGGGAACACCGCGATCGAGAACGCCATCATCGTGTTCGGGAACACGCCGTACTTGAACCACACGATGATGAGCGGGCCGAGCGCAACCTTCGGGATCATGTTCAGCGTCACGAGCAGCGGCAGCATCAGCGACTCGAGCAGCTTGGACCACGTGAATGCCAGCGCCAGCAGCACGCCCACCACGAGTGCCAGCGCGTAGCCGCCGAAGATCTCGGTGCCGGTGACGACCGTGTTCTTCCACCAGTCGTAGTTGGGCTTGAGCAGCGCGCCGAAGGTGTCGGCCGGCGAAGGCATGACGAACTTCGGCACGTCGCCCAGGCGCACGAAGAGGTACCAGGCCAGCAGCAGCCCGAGGTGTGCCGCCACGGCCAGCGTGTACCGGCCGACGCGGGTGTCCAGTTGCGACTTGAGCCAGTCCATCGCGGGCCTAGGCGAGCCAGCGCTCGAGGTGGGCCGCGACAAAGGCATCGTCGGCGAGGTCGGCGTGCTCGCGGCACACGCGCGTGATCTCTTCGGCCTGCCCGGGCGACAGGCCCTCCGCCGGGTCCAGGCACCAGATGCCCTCCAGCAGCCCCTGGCGGCGCAGCACCTCGTGGCAGCCGGCGATGCAGCCGGCAAAGCCGTGGGCGACGTCGAAGAAGGCGCTGTTGCAGTCGGTGACGCGCGAGTCGAGGGCCAGCAGGTCGGCTTCGACGTGGCTGGCTTCGGCGGCGGCGCGCGCGCGCTCGAAGAGGTCCACCGCGGTCTTCGTCCAAACGCTCCAGTGGCCGAGCAGGCCACCGCGGATGCGCACCGTCACCGTCTCGTCGGTGCCGCCGTGCGCCCGCTTCACCGCGAAGGGCTGCAGCAGGTCGAGCACGATGTGGTCGTCGTTGCCGGTGTAGAGCGTCACCCGCTCCTCGGCGCGCGCTGCGACGACACCGCGCACGACGTCGAGCGTGCGGTAGCGGTCGAACGGGGCGATCTTGATCGCGACCACGTTCTCGATCGCCGCGAAGCGCTGCCAGAAGGCGGCCGGCAACGCGATGCCGCCCACCGCCGGCTGCAGGTAGAAGCCGACGAGCGGCATGACGGCGGCCACCGCCTGGCAGTGCGCGATGAGTTCGTCGACCGAGGCGCCCTTCATCGCGGCGAGCGACAGCATGCCCGCGTGGTAACCCTCGCCGCGGGCGACGCCGGCCTCGGCCACCGCCTGCGCCGTGCGGCCGGCCAGGCCGGCGATCATGACCACGGGCCGGCCGCGGGCCGCAGCGCTCTCGCGCTGAGTTTCGGCCGCGAGCCGAAGCACCGGCGCATACAGGCCCTTCTCGCGGATGGCGAACTGCGTGGAATGCACGCCCACCGCCAGCCCGCCGGCACCGGCGTCGAGGTAGTAGCGCGTGAGGGCGCGCTGGCGCCGTGCATCGAAGCGCCGCGACGCATCGAGCGCCAGGGGGTGCGCGGGGATCACCGCGCCGCGCCGCAGCGTGGCCAGGATGTCGGGGGGCAGGTCGGTCCAGTGCATGGCAGGGGAAACGTGCGGGGCTTGAGGCTCGGGCTTGGCAACGAGGGCCGCATCAGGGTAATTCAGGACGACCCGGGCACCGCGTGCCGGCACCGCCACCTGTTCTCAGGACATGCCCACTCGTATACTGACGATGCAAATCACTAGCTGGTGAATTTACAGGAGCCCCCCACGATGTTCAAGCAGCTCTTCACCGGTGCGGCGCTGGCCTCCCTCGCGGTGGCTGGCACACTCGTCACCGCCCCCGCCCTTGCGCAGACCAAGGTCGACTTCATCCTCAACTGGGTGCCGGGCGGCGACCATGCGCCTTATTACTACGCCAAGGCGCAGGGCTGGTACGCGAAGGAAGGCATCGACCTGCAACTCGAGCCCGGCAAGGGTTCGGCGCTGGCCACGCAGCGCGTCGGCGCCGGCGCCACCCCCATCGGCTTGGCCGACATGGGCGGCGTGCTCGTCGCCAAGGGCAAGGGTGCCGACACGGTGGCCGTGTTCAACGTCTACGCCAACTCGCCGCAGGGCATGTACTGGCTCAAGAGCTCGGGCATCACCGGCGTCAAGGACTTCGTCGGCAAGAAGATCGGCAACCCCGCCGCCGACGGCGCGCGCGTCATGTGGCCGGCGCTGGCCAAGGCCAACGGCATCGACCCCAAGAGCGTCACGTGGGTCAACATCGACGCCAACGGCAAGCTCGCGGCCCTCAAGGGCAAGGCCATCGACGTCACGACCTCGTTCTTCAACATCCACCACATCTTCCAGCGCGAGCTCGGCGCCGACATGGGCTTCCTCGCCTGGCGCGACGCGGGCCTCAACCCCTACGGCAACTCGATCATCGTCAACGCCAAGTTCCTGGAGGCCAACAAGCCGCTCGTGGCCAAGTTCGTCCAGGTCACGCAGCGCGCCTTCGCGGCCTGCGTGAAGGACCCGAAGCCCTGCGTGCAGGCGCTGGTCGATGCCAACGGCGCGCTCAAGTTCGACAACGAGATGCAGAACTGGGCGCTCGTCGAGAAGCTGATGAGCGACAAGTTCTCGCGCGAAGTGGCGCTCGGCATCCACGACGACGCGCGCATGAAGGCCGACTACGAGCTGGTGCGCGAGTACATCGGCCTGGACAAGGCCTTCGACGTGCGCAGCACCTACACGAACGAGTTCCTCGACCGCTCGATCCGCATGACGAAGTAGGCAATCGGCAGCCCTTTCCTTCGGCCGCCGGCGGCCCGGCCCGTCCATCGGCTGGGGCGCTCCGCGAAGCCGGGGTCTAGCATGCCCGCGGGCTGCAGACCCATCGACCCACGCAGGCGTTGGTGCAGACAGCCCTTCCGAACCGGAGGGAAACATGCACTGTCCACGTCGCAGGCGGCTCGTCGCCCGTGCTGGAGCCTGGGCCGCGGCCGCCGTCGCCCTGCAGGCGCTCGCGCCGCGCGCGTCGGCCCAGGGCCTGCTCGATCTGGTCACACCGTATCCGAACGGCAACTTCCACGTCGAGAACCTCAGGCAGTTCACCGACGATCTGGCGACGCGCACCCAGGGCAAGCTCGGCATGCGCGTGCACGCTGGCGGCAGCCTCGTCAAGGCACCCGAGATCCTCGCCGCCGTGCGCTCGGGCAAGGTGGCGCTGGCCGAGGTGTTCGGCCCCAGCCTTGCCTCGCTGAGTGCGGTGTTCGCGCTCGATGCCGTTCCGTTTCTCGTCACGAACTACGAGAACGCGCGCAAGCTGTGGACGGCAACGCGCGAGAAAGCGAGCGCGGTGCTGCGTGCCGACGGCCTCGTGCTGCTGATGTCGATTCCGTGGCCGCCGCAGGGCCTGTTCTCGGCTGTGCCGCTGACGATCGCCAGCGACCTGCGCGGCCTGCGCATGCGCGAGAACTCGCCACCGGTGAAGCGGCTGGCCGAGCTGGTCGAAGCCGTGCCGGTGCGCGTCGAGACACCCGACCTCGCCGCCGCCGCCGCCGAAGGCAGGATCGACCTCGTCTTCACGTCGGCGGCGCAGGGCCTGGACACGCGCCTGCCGGAGCGGCTGCCGCACTACTACGAGGCCAACGCCTGGCTGCCGCGCAACGTGGTGCTGATGCATCGCGCCACCTGGGAAGGTCTGCCGGCGGCGCAGCGCGACCTGCTGGGCAAGGCAGCACAGCAGGCCGAAGAGCGCGGCTGGACGGCCAGCGCCGGGTTCGCGCGCAGCACGACCGAGACCCTGGTCAAGCAGCGCGGCGTCAAGCACGCGCTGCTCACGCCCAACGTCAGGGCGCGCCTCGACCGGCTGGGCAACCGCATCGGCGGTGAGATCTTGCGTTCAGCTGACGGCGAGTTGCTGGGCCTGGCGGGTGGGTTCCTGCGCTAGAGGCGGGCAACGCCGCTAGCCGAGCTCCGGCCCCGCCACCAGCGCCACGCGCGCCTCGTGGCCGGGCGCGCGATGGCCAGCCCGGCCGACCATGCGCGTGAACGGCCGCTCCGGCGCAAAGCCACACGAGCGCAACCAGGCCGCGAGGCCGGCCTGCCCCAGACGCAGGTCGACGACGATGTCACGGCCCGTGCGGCCTTCGTCGCGCAAACGCGCAAGTGCCGCCGACAGCAGCGCCGGCGCGACATCGGCGTCATCGGCCACGGCCGGGCCCAGCTGGAGCGCCGTGCGCCCGTCGCGCCCGAGCAGGTAGCCGCGCAGGCGACCTCCGGCTCCTTCGGCCAGCCAGGCCGCACCCGGCAGGCGCGTGGCAAGCGACTTCAGTAGCGGCGTGCGGTCGGCGCCAAAGGCGCTCGCGTCGCAGGCCTGGACAGCCGCCCAGTCGTCTTCGCGCAAAGGGCGCATGCCCGGCGGCGCCGCCACCGGCGGGTCGCCGACGCGGCCGCGCCAACGCTCGAAGCCCCAGGCATCGGCAAAGCCCTGCTTCAGGTACACGGGCCGGCCGGCCGGCGTCGCGTCCAGCACGGGCAGCAGGCGCTGCGCCGCAAGGTGCTCGAGCGCCACGCCGAGCAGCCGGGCCGCGAAGCCGCGCCCCCGCCATGCCGGCAGCACCAGCACCATGCTGATCCACGCGAAGCGGTCCTCGTAGGGCAGCACGAGCGTCGAGGCCACCAGCGTGTCGCGGCCGGTTTCGTCGCGGCAGCGCAGCCCCCAGCCTCGTCCAAGGGCGAGCATGATGCGCCAGTCGTCCTCGGTCTGGTTCCAGTGCGCGGCCACCGACAGTGCCATCCACTCGGCCGGCGTCGCCTCGGACGCGAGGTCGACGAGCCGCGCCGACGCAGCCTCAGTACTTGCCGTCACGCGTCGAGAAGTGCGTCGGCTTGCCCAGGCTCGCGCCCCCGCGCTGCACCCAGTCGGCCACCCAGTCGATCATCGTCGCGATGCCCACGCGCGGCGCGCCAAACAGGCGCTGCGCCTCGGTGGTGTCGAGCAGCCAGGCGGTCGGCGCCTCCTTGCCCGTGAAGGTGGGCTTCTTGCCGAAGCGCTTGCCGAACTCGCCGGCCAGCCACCGCACGCTGGTGTGGCTGGGCCCGGTGACGTTGATCGGCGACGTCGGCGTCGTGCAGTTCGCCAGCAGCCGCAGCGCCTGCTCGTTGGCGTCGCCCTGCCAGATGACGTCGGCGTGGCCCATCGTCAGGTCCAGCGGCTTGCCGGCGAAGACGGCGCTGGCCACGTCGTACAGCACGCCGTAGCGCATGTCGATGGCGTAGGAGAGGCGCACCAGCCGCCCCGGCGTGCCGTGGCGGCGCGAGCCGTACTCGAACATGCGCTCGCGCCCGACGCAGGAGTTGGCGTAGTCGCCCGGCGGCGGCGTGGCCGGCACCAACTCGTTCGCGCCCGGGCCGTCCACCGGCACGAAGGGGTACACGCAGGCGGTGGAGAAGACCACCGTGCGCATCTCGTTGAAGGTCTCGGCCACCATCATCGGCACGCCCACGTTCATCATCCACGTGAGCGCAGCGTTGTCGGCGGCCCCGAACTTGTGCCCGGCCATGAAGACGAGGTTGTGCACGCCGTCGGCGACGTTGGGCAGGCGGCCCAGCGCGGCGCGGTCGAGCAGGTCGCACTCGATGCAGTCGATGCCCTGCTCCGACAGCGTCGCCTTGAGCGTGCGGTCGCTGAAGCGCGCCACGCCGATCACGCGGCGCCTGGGTGCGGCGCGACGCGCCAGACGCGCCAGCGTCGGCCCCATCTTGCCGCCGACGCCGAGGATCATGATGTCGCCGTCGACGCGGGCGAGGTCGGCCACCAGCGCCGGGCTCGGCTCGGTCATCACCGCCTCGAGGTGGGCAACGTCCTCGAATCGTGCGGGCAGGGGCTTCAGGGCGGGCGTGGGGGCCGCTTCGGGTGCGGCGCCGTGCGTATCGACTTTCGGGCTGCGGGGCGGGTTCGCCGGTGCGGCTTCGGGCTTCGCCTTGCGGACTTCGCCCTTGGTGCGGGCGGACGGGCTCATGCGGCAATGCCCTCGAACAGGTCGCGGCCCTGCTTCAGCGCCCGCATCTTGGCGTCGGCGATCGTGCGCTTGAGCATCCAGAAGCCGCAGTCGGGGTGGATGTAGCGCACGCGGCCGGCGCCGAGCAGCTTCTCGGCGCGCTCGATGGCGCGCGCCACGGCCTCGGCGCTCTCGACGTCGGTGGCCTTGATGTCCACCACGCCCAGGCCGAGGCCGATCTCGGGGCGCAGGTCGCGCAGCGCCTCCAGCTCACCCGCCGGGCGGTGCGCGCACTCGAGCACCACGTGGTCGGCATGCAGCGCATTGAGGTAGTTGACGAGCTGGCCCCAGGTGCCCTTCTGGATGGTCTGGCCGCCATAGTTGCCGAAGCACAGGTGCACGGCCGGCACGGCGCCGGCGGCGCGCGCTGCGTCGAGCACGCGGTTGATGGACGAGGCCGCCCACTCCCACTCCCCGGCGTGGCCGGGCAGGTTGGCCTCGTCGACCTGCACCACGTCGGCGTCGAGGTGCTTCACCTGCTCGGCCAGCGCGTCGCCGAGCGCCTGCGCCACCGCCTTCACGTCGCCGTAGTGCTTGTCGATGAGTGTCTTGGCCAGCATGTGCGGGCCGGTGACGGTGAACTTGAAGCGGTGCCGCGCCAGCGCCTTGGCGCGCGCGCAGGCGAGCGGCAGGTCCAGGCTGCCGTGGCCGATGGGGCCCACCACCGTGCCCGGCGGCCGGGTGCGGAACTTCATGCCGCTCTTGCTGCGGTAGGCGATGAGGTCGTCGAACGAGAAGCGCTGCGTGATGCCGTCCATCGGCCGCACGAAGTACTCGATCATCCCGTTCGTCTCGGGATGGTTGATGTCGAAGCGGTAGAGCTCGCCGTCGCAGACGACGTCGATGCCCGCCTGCTCCTGCGTGCCGATGACGACGCGCGTGGCGTCCATGAGCGCCTGCTCCGACGGAGCGGCGACGAGCCAGTCGGGCACCGGGTAGGAGCCGACGACGGTGGTCTGGATGCGGGGGGCCTGGGAGGGGGCGGGCATGGGCGGCGGGCTTGGCAGGGCGGATTGAAGAAGAGGAGAGGCTGATTCACCAGATGGTGACGGCCCATCGTAGGCGCCACCCGGGGCAGGGTCAACCGGATGCCGCAGCATACAAGGCGCCGCCGATGCCGGCCTGGCACCGTGCTTGACGCTGCCGGCACCGGCGCCTAGAGTAATTCACCAGATAGATAATCGCGGCCGATGTCCTCCCCGACTCCCTCGTCCACCCGGGCCCTCTCGCCGGACCTGCTGGCGCTGTACCACGAGCGCGGGCATGTCACGGTGCCGGGGTTGCTGAGCCGGGACGAGGCGCAAACCCTGATCGCGGACATCCATGCCTGGGGCGAGCGCTTCCTCGCCGAGCTGCCGCCCGGGCAGCGCGCCTGGTACGTGGATGGTGGTGTCAAGGCACGCGAGGTCCTGCGCAAGCTCGACAACCCGCACCGCCACGTTCCCTCGGTGCAGGCGCTGGCGGCGCGGCCGGCGCTGCTCGGCTGGGTCGAGTCGATCATCGGGCCCGGGCTCTCGGTGTACTTCAGCCAGGTCTTCTTCAAGCCGCCCGAAGGCGGCGGCCCGAAACCCGCACACCAGGACAACTTCTACTTCGGGCCCAACGACCTCGAGGGCCTCGTCACGGCCTGGATCGCGCTCGACGACGCGACGGTCGAAAACGGCTGCCTGTACTTCGGCGAGGGCACGCACCGCGGCCCCGTGTACCCGCACGAGGCGCCCGCAGGCGAGCCCTACAACCTGCAGCTGAGGCCCGACGTGCTGGCGCGCCAGCCGATGACGCCCGCGCCGGTGCCCTGCGGCGGCGTCTCGTTCCACCACGGCGGCACCTTCCACCAGTCGGGGCCCAACCACTCGGCGCACTGGCGGCGCGCCGTGGCGCTGCACTACGTCAACGACGGCACGCGCTTCGTGCACCCCGCCCTGCCCTACGACGAAACGCTGATGCTGCGCGTGGGCTGAGCTTTCTCCTTTCCAACTTCAAGGTTCCTGCCATGAGCACTCGCACCCTCGGCATCGTGATGCACGGCGTCACCGGCCGCATGGGCACCAACCAGCATCTCATCCGCTCCATCTGCGCCATCCGCGCGCAAGGCGGCGTGAAGCTCGCCAACGGCGACGTGGTGATGCCCGACCCGGTGCTCATCGGCCGCGATGCGGCCAAGATCGAGGCGCTGGCGCGTGCGCACGGCGTGGCGCGCTTCGGCACCAACCTCGACGCCGCGCTCGCCAACCCGGCCGACACGGTGTTCTTCGACGCCGGCACCACGCAGATGCGCCCGGCCCTGCTGGCCAAGGCGCTGCGCGTGGGCAAGCATGTGTACTGCGAGAAGCCCATCGCCACCAACCTGGCCGAGGCCATCGAGATCTCGCAGCTGGCCGCCAAGCTCGGCAAGGAACGCGGCCTCAAGCACGGCGCCGTGCAGGACAAGCTCTTCCTGCCCGGGCTGCGCAAGCTCGACATGCTGCGCCGCGCCGGCTTCTTCGGCCGCATGCTGAGCGTGCGCATCGAGTTCGGCTACTGGGTCTTCGAGGGCGACCTGCAGCCCATCCAGCGCCCGAGCTGGAACTACCGCGCCGAAGACGGCGGCGGCATCATCCTCGACATGATGTGCCACTGGCGCTACGTGCTCGACAACCTCTTCGGCGAGGTGCAGAGCGTCAGCTGCCTCGGCGCCACGCACATCCCCGAGCGCTGGGACGAGGCCGGCCGCAAGTACAAGGCCACCGCCGACGACGCGGCCTACGCCACGCTGCAGCTCAAGGGCCACCAGGGCGAGCCCGTGGTGGCGCAGGTCAACAGCAGCTGGACGACGCGTGTGCGCCGTGACGAGCTCGTCACCTTCCACGTCGACGGCACGCACGGCTCGGCGGTGGCCGGCCTGCAGAGCTGCCGCGCGCAGGCGCGCGTGGCCACGCCGCGCCCGGTGTGGAACCCCGACGTCAAGCAGACGATGAACTTCTTCGACCAGTGGCAGGAGGTGCCCGACACCGACGCCTACGACAACGGCTTCAAGATCCAGTGGGAGGCGTTCATCCGGCACGTGGCCGAGGATGCGCCGTACAAGTGGACGCTGCCCGAGGGCGCCAAGGGCGTGCAGCTCGTCGAGGCGGCGCTGCAGAGCTGGAAAGAGCGGCGCTGGGTGGACGTGCCGCACCTCGCCCTCTGAGCCGGCGCAAGCCACACCCAAGCCGGCCCTCGCACCGACAGGACCCCGCCATGCAGATCACCCTGCCCTCGGCCGACGGCCGCTCGCTCGCCCCCTACACGCTGCGCGCCCCGGGCGCCTTCGCCCCTGCCGCGCCGGGCACGCGCTTCAACCGCATCGCCTTCTCGGCCGCGCACGTGGTGGCCGACGCCCGTGCCGCCATCGACCCCTGGCTGCAGTGCGCCGTCGATTGGGACGCCACCATCGCCTACCGCCAGCGGCTGTGGAAGCTCGGCCTCCGCGTGGCGGAAGCCATGGACACGGCGCAGCGCGGCATGGGCCTCGATTGGCCCACCTCGCTGGAGCTCATCCGGCGCAGCCTCGACGCGGCCCGCGACCACCCCGGCGCGCTGGTGGCCAGCGGCTGCGGCACCGACCACCTCGCGCCCGAGAACGCGCGCTCGGTCGACGATGTCATCCGCGCCTACAGCGAGCAGATGGCGGCCATCGAGAAGCTCGGCGGCCGCCTCATCGTGATGGCCAGCCGCGCGCTCGCCCGCGTGGCCAAGAGCCCCGCCGACTACGAGCGTGTCTATGCACATGTGCTGTCGCAGGCGCGCGAGCCGGTCATCCTGCACTGGCTGGGCGACATGTTCGACCCGGCACTCGCCGGATACTGGGGCAGCGCCGACATCCCGCGCGCCATGCAGACGGCGCTGGACGTCATCGCCGCGTTCCCGCACAAGGTCGACGGCATCAAGATCTCGCTGCTCGACAAGGACCGCGAGATCGAGATGCGCCGCCGCCTGCCGGCGAACGTGCGCATGTACACCGGCGACGACTTCAACTATGCCGAGCTGATTGCCGGCGATGGCGTGGGTGCCCACGCGAACCAGCAGCAGAGCGACGCGCTGCTCGGCATCTTCGACGCCATCGCCCCGGCGGCGAGCGCCGCGCTCGCGGCGCTCGCCGCGGGCGACACGGCGCGCTTCCACGCCATCCTCGAGCCCACCGTGCCGCTGTCGCGCCACATCTTCAAGGCCCCGACACGCTTCTACAAGACGGGTGTGGTCTTCATGGCCTGGATCAACGGCCACCAGGACCACTTCGCAATGGTGGGCGGCCAGCAGAGCACGCGCTCGCTGCCGCACTTCGCCGAGCTGTTCCGGCTCGCCGACGCGGCCGGGCTCATCGAGCAGCCTGACCTCGCCGTGGCGCGCATGAAGACGCTGCTGGCGCTGCACGGGGTGACATGAGCGCCGGCCCGAAGCCGGCCACCGCGCAGCCCCGCGCGTTGCGCGACGACCGCTCCCGGCCCACCGGACCCGACAACGATGCGGGCACGCGCCCGCCCACTCCAGGAGGCACCACGATGCACCAACCCCAACGCCGCCCGCTCGTCACGCTCTGCGCGGCCGCGCTCTTCGCCACCTTCGGCCTCGCGCCGCTCGCCGCCCTGGCGCAGGCCTGGCCCGACAAGACGGTGCGCATGGTCATCCCCTTCCCGCCCGGCGGCACGCTCGACAAGGTCGGCCGCATGCTGGCGCAGCGCCTGCAAGACCAGTTCGGCCAGACCTTCGTCGTCGAGAACCGCCCCGGCGGCAACGGCGTCATCGGCGGCGACGCCGTGGCCAAGGCGCCGGCCGACGGCTACACGCTGCTCTTCAACGCGAGCACCTTCGTCACCGCGCCGATGACGATGAAGTCCGTGCCCTACAAGGTGCAGACCGACTTCGTGCCCATCAGCCTGGTGGCGCAGGCACCGCTGTCCATCGCCATCGGCAACAAGGTGGGCGTCAGCGACCTCAAGGGCCTGATCGCTGCCGCCAAGGCCAACCCTGGCAAGCTCAACTTCGCCACCGGCTCCATCGGGTCGGCCGGCCACCTGTGCACGGTGCGGCTGGAACAGGCTGCCGGCATCAGCGTGACGGTGGTGCCCTACAAGGGCACGGCGCCGGCCTTCCAGGACTTGATCGGCGGCCAGATCGAGGGCTTCATCGACCCCGTGCTCGGCTCGGTGCAGTTCCACCGCAACAACCAGCTCAAGGTGGTCGCCGTCACCTCGGGCAAGCGCCTGCCCAACCTGAGCGATGTCGCCACGGCCTCCGAAACCCTGCCCGGCTTCGAGTGCGCCAGCTGGTACGGCCTGTGGGCGCCGGCGAAGACGGCCAACGACATCGTCGCCAAGCTCAACGCCGCAGTGAACAAGGCGCTCGCCGCCGACCTCGCCGACAAGCTGCTGGCCGACGGCCTGGTGCCCGGCGGCGGCAGCCCGGCGGACTTCGCCAAGTTCCAGGCCGACGACATCGCCGCCTCGGGCAAGGTCATCGCCGAGCGGAAGATCTCGATCGACTGACGTGAGCGCAGCCCCGTCGGGCGGCCCGGGCGCCGTTCCCCGTGCCCTCGTCACCGGCAGCAGCTCGGGCATCGGCGCGGCTGTCGCCACGCGGCTGCTGGCCGAGGGCTGGCAGGTGCACGGGCTCGACATCGCCGAGGCGACGATCGTGCACGAGCGCTTCACTGCGCACCGCGTCGACCTCACGCACGCCGTGGCCAGCGAGGCCGTCGTGAGCGCGCTGCTGGCCGCCGGGGCACCGCAGGCCTGGGTGCATGCGGCCGGCGTGCTGCGCACGGCCCCGCTCGGCCAGTTGCGCGAGCGTGCCGACGACAACACGCTGATGTGGCGCCTGCATGTCGAGGGCGCCACGCGCCTGGCCGATGCCGTGCTGCCTGCCATGGCGCGTGCCGGTCAGGGCCGCGCCGTGTTCATCGCCAGCCGCATCTGGCCGGGCATGCCCGGGCGCAGTCAGTACGCCGCCACCAAGGCTGCGCTCGTCTCGCTCGCGCGCAGCTGGGCTGCGGAGGTGGTGGGCGACGGCGTCACGGTCAACGTGGTCTCTCCAGCGGCCACCGACACACCGATGCTCGGCGACCCGGGCCGCGCCACGAGCGCGCCGCGCCTGCCGCCCATCGGCCGGCTCATCCAGCCGGGCGAGGTGGCGGCGCTCGTCGCTTTCCTGCTCGGCCCTGGCGCGGCCGCCATCACCGGGCAGGACATCGCCGTGTGCGGCGGGGCCTCGTTGCCGACATGAGTGCAGCCTCCGGCGACGGTGTCGTGCAGGGGGGCCGCGGCGCGCGGGCGGCCGATGGCCGCTCTGGCGCGGGCGGCCCCGCCGGCC
>JALHOU010000064.1 GCA_022842825.1 Rubrivivax sp. | reverse complement strand
CCGATCAACGGATTGCTGACAGCCAGCGCCGGGAACCGTGAGAAGTCCCGGTCGGCCGACCACAGTTCGGCCACGCCGTGCGAAAGGCAGATCGCGGCAACGCGCGCGTCGTGAATCGCCCCGCCTTGAACCTTCGCGGTCAGCGCCAGCGGCTCGAGGTGCTGGAGGTGGTCGTCGGCCTCGGCGATGAACGTGAGGTTGGCCAGCGCCTGCAGCGCCCGCAGCTGGGCGAACGCCGTCTCGGGCGGCGTGGCGGTCTTGTAGATACGCGGGTGCGTCACGATGGCGAGGAACTCGTGCGCGCAAGGCCAGGGGATGGCCCACTCCCGCGCCCCGGCGGCGAGCGACTCGAGCGCCGATCGTGCGCGCTCGTGGAAGGGCGAATCCGTACGGTGCGCGTAGACCAGGATGTTGGTGTCAACCGCGATCACGGTAGATCTCGTCGCGAACCTTGTCCCAGCCGGCAGCGGCGAACTCCGGCGACAAGCCGTCGCCCTGGAAGGGTTGCACGGCAAACGGCGCGGCGCGCTTGCGCGAGCGCGTGCGCGCTCGAAGGGCCAGGTGCAGGCCCTCCTCGATGAGCGCCTTGAGCGTCGAGTTCTCGCGCCGCGCCACCGCCTTGCTCCGCTCGAGCAAGTCGTCCGGCAGCTCAATGGTGGTCTTCATATGGGTCACCCATACCTTTGATATGGCTGGTATGGTACACCGGTCGTGCGGTGACCGATCAAGCCGCTTTCGGGCCCTGCTTGCTCAGGCCAGGTCGTCGAGCAGGCAGGTCCCCGAGTTCGACGAAGCGGCCTCCACCCGCAGCGCCAGCGTCTCGCCTTGCGGCCGGTCGACCTGCAGCAGCACCTCGGTGCGCGCCGGCAGCCTCAGCGTGAAGCGGCCCTGGCCGTCGCTCTGCGCGTTGCCGAGCAGCCGTCCGTCGGCCGCCAGCGCACGCACCGGCGTGCCGGTGGTCGGGAGGTAGTGGCGGTCGAGCACGCAGCCCTCGACCATCACGGAAATGGGTGCCGCCGCGTTTTGTGCCGACGCTTTCCGGGCCGCCGGCCCCACGGACGCCGCTGGCACCGCCTGCACCGAAGAGTCGGCCGCGGCCACGGCCGCGCCTTCATCACCGCCACCACCACAGGCGGCTGCGGCGACGCCGAGTGCGATGGCGGACAGCCCGCAAGAGAAGCGGACGGCGGCGTGGATCTTCGAGAAGGACATGACGGGCTCCTGTGTGGTGGAGCCCACATCGTCGGAGCGCTCACGCTTGAGGTGCTGAAGCCGGGTTGAAGATCGCCCGAGGGATTTCTCAGCGCGGCCGGCGGCCGCGGCGGCGCGAGGCCCGTTCTTGACGCCACCGGTCCGAGCCCCTCACTGCGCCGGCAACCCCGCCTCGCGCAGCGTGTCCAGCACCTGTTCCAACTGCCCGATGCAGGCGGGGTCGTAGGTGCCCTGGAAGGTCGTGCGGATGGCCTCCAGGCTGCAGAAGGCGGGGTGCTCGCCCAGCGTGGCCACCCACTCGTGCGCCTGCTCCACCGCACCCAGCCGCCAGGCGGCGGCCGCACCGGCCACGTACAGCTGCCCGTACGAGGGGTTGACTGCCATGCCGCGCTGCGCCTCTTCCAGGGCGGCGTGGGCGTCGCCGGTGACCAGGCTGGCTTCGGCCCGCACCCAGTGCCAGATCACGCGCAAGGGCTCCAGCGGGCTCAGCTCGAAGGCCTTGTCGCAATACGCCCGGGCCTCGTCGTGCCGCCCGTGCCGCTCCAGGGAAAGGGCCAGGAGTCCATAAGCGGGCGCGTACGACGACGACAGCCGCAGGCAGTGGCGCAAGGCCTCGTCGGCCCGCTGCCGCTGCCCCCGGTAGGAGCGCGCAGCCAGCGAGAGCACGTAGAGCGCATCGGGGTCGCGCGGGTCCAGCGCCACGGCACGCTCGGCTTCGGTCAGCGCGCGCGCCAGCTGCTCGTCGCGCGGCTCGTCGCTCCAGCGGTAGTTGCCGGCACGCCAGTCGGCATAGGCCAGGCACATCCAGCCCTGGCTCAGCTCCGGCGCCAGGGCCACGGCCGAGCGGGCCAGTCGTGTGGAACGCTGGTTGGTGTCGGGCGTCTGTGCGCGGGCGAACAGCTGCACCCAGGCCTGCGCGGCGAAGGCGCGCGCCTGCACCTCGGCGTCGCTGGCCGGCACGAGGGCCTCCTGGCTGGCCAGGTCGTTGAGCTCGAAGCGCAGCGCGCGCGCCAGGCGGCCCACCACCACCGAGGCGGTGGCATGCCAGGCGTTGGCGGGCAGCGTCAGCTCGTCGGCCCAGGTCTGCGTGCCACGCCGGCCGTCGACCACCTGCACGCCCACGTGCAGCGTCTCGCCGCGTTGCTCGAGCTGGCCGTCCACCACGTAGCGCACGCCCAGGTCCTCGGCCAGCTTCTGCGGCGGCGGATGCCGCTGCCCGAAGGTGAGCATGGTGCCCAGCGCCACCACGGCCAGGCCCGGCTGGCGCGAGAGCTCGGAGATCAGCGCGCCGGTGAGGCTCTCGCTCAGGAACGAGAGCGACTCCGGCAGCCCGCGCATGACGAACGGCAGCACGGCCACCGAGCGCGGGCCCAGGCGGGGCTCCGCGGGTTCCGCGGTCGGCGCACCTGCCACGCCCGCCCTTGCCGGTGCCGGTGGAACGGGCGGGGTGGAAGCGGTCGCATCAGGCTCGCCGGGGTTGATCGATGCGGCGGTGGCTTGAGCCGCGGCCGCAGGCACCGGCGTGACCGGCGTCACCAGCCGGTAGCCCTTGCGCGGCACGGTCGCGATGTGCTCCGGCCCCAATGCCTTGCGCAATTGCGCCACCGCGTCGTACAGCGAGCTGGGCGTGACGACCAGACCCGGCCAGACGGCGTCCAGCAGGTCGTCGGCCAGCACCACTTCGCCACCGGCCTGCGCCAGCACCACCAGCAGCCGCATCGCACGCGGCTCGAGCTTGTGCAGTTGCCCGGCCACCGGGCCCTGGCCCGCCACCTCGTCCAGCGACACGCTCACCTGCCACGGGCCCAGGGTGAAGCGATCGGGCAGGGGCGGGGTGGGCGGGCGCATGACAGGCAGCGATGTTGCCGCAAGTCCGCCTGCGGCCGCGCCTGCTTTAGATCCTTTGGCGCTGGTTTAGGACAGCCGTGTCGCCAACGCCGACACTTCGACCGAAATTGCGACCGACACTGCGGCGGACACTGCGCTCAACAGCCCGGCGTCGGCGGCCGCTTGAGAAAACCCAGAGAACTCCTTGAGCGCCGCCTCAGCCCCCGCGGCGGGCCTTGGACCACCATGACAGCACCGCAACACGAGGAGACCGACATGAACCGCAGAACCCACCTCATGCTGGCCGGCGCCCTGGCCCTGGCGGCCGTGCCGGGCCTGGCCACCGCGCAAGCGCCTGCCCAGACCTCCGCCCAGGGCGCCTACCCCAGCAAGCCCATCCGCCTGGTGGTGCCGTTCCCGGCCGGCACGGCCGCGGATGTGCTGGCCCGGCTGCTCGTTCCGGCACTGAACGACTCGATGGCGGCCAACGTGGTGGTGGAGAACGTGCCCGGCGCCGGCGGCACGATCGGCGTGGACCGCGTGGCCAAGTCGGCGCCCGATGGCTACACGCTGCTGCTGTCCGGCGACGCCGCGCTGGTGCTCACCGGCGGCTCCTTCGGCCTGAACCCGCCCTACGTGACGCTGCGTGACCTGGCGCCGATTGCGCAGCTCTTCATCACGCCCAACGTGCTCGTGGTGTCTAACGACGTGCCGGCGCGCAGCGTGGCCGAGCTGGTGGCGCTGGTGCGCAGCCAGCCGGGCAAGTTCAGCTACTCGTCGGCGGGCATCGGCCTGTCGCAGCATCGCGCCGGCGAGCTGATGAACAGCATGGCCGGGCTGGACATGGTGCACGTGCCCAACCCCGGCAACCCGTGGACCGATGTGATCGCCGGGCGCGCGCAGCTGATGTTCGGCAATATCGCGGCGGCGCTGCCGCTGGTCAAGGACGGCAAGGTGCGCGCGCTGGCGGTGACCTCCACCACGCGCGCCGCCGCGGCGCCTGAGCTTCCCACCGTCAGCGAAAGCGGCTTGCCCGGCTTCGAGGCGCTGGGCTGGTTCGGCGTACTGGCTCCCGCGGGCACGCCGCCGACCGTGCTGCAGCGACTGGAGGCCGAACTGCAGAAGGCCATGGCCACGCCGGCGATCAAGGAACGCGTGGCGGCGCTGGGGGCGATGCCCGGCGTGCAGACCGCGGCCGGCCTGCGGCAGGTGATCGAGATCGAGACCCGGCGCTGGGCCCCCAAGCCCGGGGCCGCCGGTGCGGGGGCGGTCGCCGCGCCGAGCCCGGCGCCTGCCACCACCACGGCCCAGAAGCCCTGAGCGCGGCAGGCGCCACCATGCTGCTCTCTCTGGGCCATGTCACGGTGCTCAGCGCCGACTTCGAGCGCACCGAGCGTTTCTATTGCGACCTGCTGGGCATGCGCGTCGGCCCGCGCCCGGCGATCCGCATCCCCGGGCGCTGGTTCTACGTGGGCGACGAGGCGGTGGTGCACGTGCTGCCGCGCACGGCCGCGGCAAGGAACGGTGCCGAAGAGGTCATCGACCACTTCGCCCTCCATGCCCGTGACCGGCCCGCGTTCGAAGGCCGGCTGCGCGCCGCCGGCCAGCCCTTCGAAAGCCGGCGCCTGGCCGACAGCGACACCTGGCAGATCTTCCTCACCGACCCCGACGGCGCGCGGGTCGAGCTCAGCTTCGCAGGCGCAGAGGCTCGGGCAGCCGGCTGAACCCGCCGCGCGGCACCGAGCACGGCACCGAGCGCGGCACGGAGCACGGCACGGAGCGCGACACTGAGCGCGACACTGAGCGGGCCGGCCGAGGCCCGGCGGCCGGCATCTGGCATCCTTGTGGGCTTGGCTGCCTCCGGCGGCCCATGCTCCCGTGAAGCCGGAACCCCTGTCGGTGAGTGCACAAGCGTTTCAGTTTCTCGACTTCACCCTGCGGCCTTCGCTGCGCCAGCTCAGCCGCGGCGGCGTGCCGCTGGCGCTGGGCTCGCGCGCCTACGAGCTGCTGCTGCACCTGCTGGCCCACGCCGAGAGCGTGGTGCCGCGCGACGAACTGATGCAGGCCGTGTGGGGCGACGCGGTCGTCGGCGACAACAACCTGAACGTGCAGGTGGCCACGCTGCGCCAGCTGCTCGGGCGCGAGGCGGTGATCACGGTGCCCGGCCGCGGCCTGCGCTTCGGCCACCGCGTGCGCCTGGTCGACGACGCCGACCCTGCGTCCGAGCTGCCGGCCCGGCCCTCGGTGGTGGTGCTGCCCTTTTCCGACTTCGGCGCCGAGCGGCAATGGGCCTGGTTTGCCGACTGCCTCGTCGAGGACGTGACGACCGCGCTCTCGCGCTTTCGCGACCTGTTCGTGGTGGCGCGCAACTCCGCCTTCGCGTGGCGCGCTCAGGTGGACGAAAAGGCGGGCGAGAGAGCGGGCGAGCGAGCGGTCGAGGGGCGCGACGTGCGCAGCATCGCGCGCGCGCTCGGTGTGCGCTACGTGGTGGAGGGCAGCGTGCGCTTTGTCGGCGCGCAGGTGCGCGCCACGGCGCAGCTGATCGACGCGGTCTCGGGCAGCCACGTCTGGGCCGACAACATTGACGCCGTCATCGACGACCGCTCTGCGATGTTCGCCGTGCAGACGCGCATCGCCGCCGGCATCGCCACGGCGCTCGCGCCGCAGATCGACGCGGCCGAGGCGGCGCGCACGCGCCGCGCAACCCCGGCCGACCTCGGCGCCTTCGGGCAGGCCCAGGCCGCGTGGGCCGTGGTGTCGGCCGGCGAGATGGCGTTCGACGCCGGCCCGCGCAACCGTGCCGCGGCGCTGGCCCGCGAGGCGCTGGCCGCCGACCCATCCTGCGGTCTGGCCTGGCGTGTGCTCGCGGCCGTGCAGTGGTGGCACGCCTATCACGGCACCACCGACGACTTCGCCGCCACCGTGGCCGCCGGGCGCGACGCGGCCGACGCCGCCATTGCCATCGACGCGCAAGACCATCATGCGTGGCGCCAGAAGGGGCTGCTGGCCTTCATGGCGCAAGACCCCGCCACCGGGCTGGCCGCCTTGCGGCATGCGCACGAGCTCAACCCGAACTGCGCGGTGACGCTCGCCTGGCTCAGCCTCAACGAAGCCCTTCATGGCGAGGCTGCGCGCGGCGTGCCGCTGGCCGAAGCCGCACTGCGCCTGAGCCCGCGCGACCCCGTCCGCGGCGAGATGCTCTGCGCGCTGGGTTTTGCGCAGTTCGCCATGCGCGACTACGCCGGCGCAGCGGCCTCGGCGCAGGCGGCCCGGCTCGGCATGGTCAATGCCGCCCCGCCGCTGGTGCTGGGCGCCATCGCCCAGGTCGGCACCGGTGACCTCCCGGCCGCCGCCGCGACCTTCATGCTGCTGAACCAGACCGCCCCGGCGCTGGCGGCCGCGCGGCTGGCGGGGCGCTGGCTCTCGACCAACCCCGACTACCTCACGCGTGCGCACACCTTCCTGCGCGTGGCCGCCGGGCTGGCGCCGCCGGAGGCGGCCGACGCGGTGCGGTAGGCGCCCGCGATGCGTTGCCGCCCGTCGTGGCCGGCAACGGCTTTAGTTTGCTTTAGCGGGCCCTGTGTTCACCGGCGGCGGGCTGCGCCAGCATGGCCGTTCGCGGCATGCGGGGCTCGAGGGACACCCATGAATGCAGATTCCGACCTGAAACTGGGTCGCGTCGTTCAGGGCGCGGGCAGCTACACCAGCCAGCAGGGCTCGGTCTATGCGCCGGGCATCAGTGCGGAGACCGTGGGCGCCAAGGCCGTCTTCCTGGGCATGGTCACCATCCCGCCGGCCGGCCGCACGAAGGCGCACCTGCACGAGTTCCACGAGTCCGCCTTCTACCTGCTGAGCGGCGCGGCCGTGGAGCTGTGCACGGGCCCGCGGCTCGAACACCGCGAGGTGGCGCACGCCGGCGACTACCTCTTCATCCCCGCCAACGTGCCACACGTGGCCGTGAACCGCGGCCAGACCCCGGCCCTCTTCATCGGCGTGCGCAACGAGCCCACGGCGCAGGAGAGCGTGGTCATGATGCCGGAACTGGACGGGCTCGTGCCATGAGCGCGCGTGGCCGCTCCAAGGCGCCCATCCCGCAGCGCGCAACGCGAAAGGTCATCCCATGGCCGCCTACGTGATCTTCGACGTCGAGATCCGCGACATGGAGCGCTACCAGGTCTTCATGAAGGGGGTCAAGCCCGCGCTGGACGCCGCCGGGGCGCGCTACCTGGCGCGCGGCGGCGCGCACAAGGTCTACGAGGGCGACTGGGCGCCGCGGCGCATCGTGCTGCTGGAGTTTCCGTCGGTCGCGGCCTGGGAGGCCTTCTACAACGGCGAGACCTACCAGGGCCTGAAGTCGATTCGCGACGAGTGCAGCTCGGCGCGGCTGGTGTCGGTGGAGGGTCTGGAGTGAAGGAGTGAAGGACATGAGGCCCTTGCGGATGGCCGTGCTCGGCAGCGGCTCGGTGGGCCTGGCCATCGCCGCGAGCTACGCCGTGGCCGGGCAGCGGGTCACGCTGCTGGCGCGGGGCGCGGCGGTGCCGCTGCTGCGCGAGAACGGAATCCAGGTCACCGGCGTCTGCGGCGAGCATCGGGTCGAGCCGCAACGGCTGAAGGTCTCCGATGCCGAGCACCCCGACACGGAAGACATCGCCTGCGACGTGCTGGTCGTGGCCACCAAGGCCTACCAGGTGGGGCCGGTGCTGAAGGCGCTGATGCACAAGGCCGGGAGCGCATCCGCATCGCAGGAGGTCGCGCCGAATTCGGTGCTGCTGCTGCAGAACGGCTGGGGCTCTGCCGATGAAGCCTGCACCGTGCTGCCCGCCGCTGTGCCGGTGTTCTCCAGCATCATGATGATAGGCATCGAGCGGCGCAGCCCCACGCAAGTGAACGTCAACGTGCAGGCCAGCCCCGTGCGCGTGGGTGCGCTGTTCGGCGCCGCGCCCGGTGCCGCGCAAGGCATGAAGGACGCCGTGGCGCGCGGCCAGGCGGGTTTTCTTCCGATCACTTACGACGAAGAGATCGAGCCCGCCGTCCTGAACAAATTCCTGTTCAACACCTGCCTCAACGCCATCGGCGCCATCACGCGCATGACCTACGGCGAGCTGGTGAGCAACGAGCACGCGCGGCGCCTGATCACCCAGGTGGCCGACGAGACGATCCGCGTCGTCCACGCCGAGCGAGGGCTGCAGCTGGCGCCGGACGGCGCCACCTACGTCGAGCAGACGCTGACCCCCTTCGTGCTGCCCAAGGCGGCGGCGCACCGCTCTTCGATGCTGCAGGACGTGGAAGCCGGGCGCCGCACCGAGATCGACTACCTCAACGGCGCCGTCGTGCGCATGGGCATGGGCCGCGGCATCGCCACGCCCGGAAACGACGCGGTCGCGAGCCTGGTGCGGGCCAGGGAAGACGGTGTCGCGGCGCCCACGGCCGCGTGAGAGGATGCGCCGGACGCTTCGCCATTGCGACGCAGCACCCGAACGGCAGCCCCGAGGCACAGGAGACCCGCATGACCACCCAAGGCTTCGTCGCCACGCACGCCAAGGACGCGCACTTCGAGCGTGGCCTGCGTGCCTTCTTCGAGTACCGCGATCTCGGCATCAAGGCGGCGACGCAGGGGCGCTTTGCCGCGCACGTGATCCGCGCCGCCGCGGGAACGGACTTCGCGAGCCAGCCGCACCTGCACCGCACCGAGTTCCAGCTCGTCTACGTGCTCAAGGGCTGGATCGAGTTCGAGTACGAAGGCCAGGGCCGCGTGCGCCTGGAGGCGGGCTCCTGCGTGCACCAGCCGCCGGGCATCCGCCACCGCGAGCTGGGGCACAGCGAGGATGTCGAGATGCTGGAGATCGTGCTGCCGGCGGACTTCACGACCGAAGAAGTGCCGTCGGTGCACGGCTGACGGCCTGCACGCCACTCGCTGAAGCGCTGCCGACGATGATCACCGTACTGCGCGCCGAATCGCCCGCCGACATCGACGCCGTTCGCGGCCTGATGCGCGACTTCAACCGCTGGGTGATGGCTGAGATTGCCCAGACCGACAACCCGTCGATCTTTGCCCAGTTCGATGCGGAGCTGGCCGGCCTGCCCGGCCGCTATGGCCCGCCGTCGGGCTGCCTGGTGCTGGCACGGCTGCAGGGCGAGCCGGCAGGCTGCGTGGGTTTCTACGCGCACGACCCCGCCACGGTGGAGATCAAGCGGATGTTCGTACCACCGCGTGCGCGCGGTCACGGCGTCGGTGCGCGGATGCTCGAGCTGCTGCTGTCGCAAGCCCGCGCAGGCGGCTATCGCCGCGCCTTGCTGTCCAGCCACCACAGCATGGCCGCCGCCCACGCAACCTACCACCGAGCAGGCTTCAGCACGGTGCCCGCGTCGGCCGACTTTCCCGGCGTGGTTGCCGGCATCGACGTGTGCATGAGCCTGGCGCTGGACGGCAGGTCTTCGATGTCCGAGGCACGCACATGACGACTCTCAAGAACTTCAATCACGCCGTTTCGATCACCGCAGGAGACCTTCATGACAACGATCCGCTTGCTTCTGGCCTTCCTATGTCCGGCCTTCCTGTGTCTGGCCCTGTCTGCCGGCCTGCCGGCGCAGGCACAAGGCACCGCCGAGCCGGCCACGGCCCTGCGCGGCATGGACGTCGTCAGCTACTTCAAGACCGGCGGCCCGGTGCCCGGCGTGCCTGAGCACAGCCACGACTTCGACGGCGCGCGCTACCTGTTTGCGAGCGCGCAGAACAAGGCGGCGTTCGTGGTCGCCCCGGACCGCTACCTGCCCCAATTCAGCGGCCTGTGTGCGACTGGAATCTCGTTGGGCAAGGACATCAAGGGCGACCCGGGCACATGGAAGATCGTGGACGGCAAGCTCTACCTCTACCACTCGGGCCCCGTGCGCGCGAAGGGCGACGCCGACCCGGCCACCATCGCCCGCGCGCAGCAGAACTGGGCCGGCCGCAAGTAGCGCAGGCAGCGCAAGCCACAAACAGAGAGCCCCTGCCTTGATGCCCCAACGCCGTTTCCTGGCGATCGCCTCGCTGGCGCTGTTCGCCGGCCTGCCGGCCCATGCGCAGAGCACCGCCGAGCCCGCGCCGGCCTTGCGGGGCATGGACGTCGTCAGCTATTTCCAGCCCGGCGGCCCGGTGAAGGGGCAAGCGGCGTGGCGACACGACTTCGACGGCGCGCGCTACCTGTTCTCGAGCGAGAAGAACAAGGCCGCCTTCGTGGCCGACCCCGACCGCTGGCTGCCGCAGTTCGACGGTCTATGCAGCGCCGGGCTCAGCAAGGGCTTCATCGGCCAGAGCGACCCGATGGTGTGGAAGATCGTGAACGGCAAGCTGTATCTCTTCAGCACTGCCGAGCGCATGCCGGCCGACGCGCAGGCAGCCGAGATGGTGGCGCGGGCGAGAGAGAACTGGGGCAAGCGGAAGTAGCGGGGTGAGTGAGGGTTGCGCGGCCGTGGCGCCGCGCAAGGTCCTGGGTACGCCTTGCGGCGGATGCTGTCGTTCGGCTATCGCTCCCTGCGGGGCTGCTGTAGTTAAGGCTTGTGCGACACCTGCCCTCGCGCGCAGATGCTCGCGCGCCCTCGCTGGATCCGGGCAGGTGTCGCACAAGCCTTAACTTGGGCAGTCGTTCAACCGCACGAGAGTGAACAACAGCACCCAGCCCAAACGGCCCGCGCGAGTGACCGCCACGCCGAGTGGATCAGCCCTCAGATGTCGCCCAAGCTTCGGTCACGGTCCACCCGGCTCAACCCCCCGCCTTGCGCAGCGCCGCCTGAAAGCGGTCTCGGATCGCCGGGTCCGCGAATCGGTTGCCGAATTCGCCGAGCGGGAAGTTGGGCTGCAGCCGCCGCACCTCGGCCAGTGACTGGCGTGCCTCCTCGAGCCGGCCTGCCTGCGCCAGCAACATGGCGCGCAGGGTGTGCAGCACGGGCAACTCCGGATGTTCGGCCAGCGCGCGTTCGCACGCGGCCCAGGCCTCGGGGTAGCGTTCGGCGGCGAAGTACGCCCCGATGATCATCTGCCTGATCGGTGAACGGCGCCCGGCCGGGTCCAGGCGCAGCGCGCTCTCCATCAACGCCACGGCCTCATGGGCCCGGCCGGCCCACAGCAGCGTATCGGCGCGCACCTCCATGATGACGGTGTCGTTGGGGTTGAGCGCCCGGGCGCGTTCCGACTCGGCCAGCGCCAGGTCGTACTCCCCGCGGATGGTGTGGATGCGGCCCAGTTGCGCGTGCGCGCGCGCGTTGGCGCCCGGGTCGTTGAGGGTCAGGGCCTGCCGGGCCGCGCGCTCGGCGAGCCGCAGGCCCTGCGCCGGGTCTTCCATCCAGCCGAGGTTGGCACGTTGATCCTCCAGTTCGGCTTCGACCACGAAGGCCATCGCAAAGTCGGGCGCCAGTTCGCGGGCCTGGGCAGTCAGGGCACGGCCCTGGCGGTTGGCCGCGCGGTCGGCCTTCAGTAGCAGGGCGCGCGCCAGCAGCACCTGCTCATAGGCCTCGCGCTGGCGGGGTGGCCGGGTCGCGGCGCGGTCGCTCTCGAGCTTGCTCACCTTCACGGCCAGCGCGCCGACGATGTTCTGCACGATGCTGTCCTGGATGGCGAAGACCTCGCCGCCCCGGCGGTCGAAGTGCTCCGACCACAACACCCGTGCGGTTTGGGCGTCGCTCAGCTCCACCGCCACGCGCACCTGGCCCTCGACCTCGCGCACGCTGCCGGTGACGACGTAGCGCGCCCCGAGTTCCTGGCTCACGACGCGGGCCGATGCTTCGCGCTGCTTGAACTGCTGCACCGAGTTGCGCGAGATGACGCGCAGGCCGGAGTAGCGGCCGAGCGCGTGAATGACTTCGTCGGTGACGCCGTCGCTGAAGAACTCTCGCGCCGGGTTGCCGCTGGCGTTGACCAGCGGCAGCACCGCGATGACCGGCAGGGACTCGGCGGTGGCCCGGGGCGCGCCGGCGCTGCCGATGGGCCAGGCCCAGTCTCTGTGGATGCCGAGGGCCACGCCTGCGGCGACGGCGAGCGCGGCCAGGCCGCCCGCCCATGCGGCCCGCCGCCAGGGCTTGGCGTGCTCTGAGGCTCGTGTTTCGGAGGTGGACCTGGGTGAAGGGGCTGCTGGCGGCGCTGCTGGAGCGGCGAGGGCGTCGGGTGATGGCGCAGCCGCAACCTTGGGCTCGGCCGCTGACGTTGGGCCTGCGGAGCCCCGTGCCGGCTCGTCGGCCGCCGCCACCGGCGCAATCAGGCGGTAGCCGCGCTTGGCCAGCGTCTCGATGTATTCCGGCCGCTTGGCGTCGTCACCCAGCGCCTTGCGCAGCTTGATGACGGCCTGCGTCAGCGCGTCGTCGCCCACGACCACGCCCGGCCACACGGCCGTGAGCAGTTCGTCGCGGCTCACCACCTGGCCTGCGCGCCGGGCCAGGTAGACCAGCACCTCGGCCACCTTGGGCTCCACGCGCTGCGACTCGGGCGGGCCCCCTCGGTCCCCCTCTCGCTGCAGCTCGCCGGTGCCCGCATGCAGGCGCCAGGCGCCGACGGTCCACACCAGGCTCGCCGCGTCGGCGTCTTCCGGGCGGCCGCTCGAGCCGGCGGAGGCGTCATCGGAGGGCGCGTAAGTCATTGATTGGGAACGCCAGATCGCTTGTTCGTCGTTTGTTCGGCGCTTGTTAGTCGCGCCGTCGGGACTTCGCCAGCCCGCTCGATTGTCATCGGTCCATGCACACCGCCGAGGTCACCATGGGCTGCATCAAGACCCTCGCCGTCCTGGCCACGCTGGCGGGCCTGCAGGCCTGCACGCTGACCAAGACCGTCGTCCACAACTTCGCCGACCTGGACGACCACCGCATCTTCGCCAACCGCGAGGTGCCGCGCGGCGGGCCCACCTCGGCCCTGCGCGGGCTGCCCCGCGAGCCGTGGTTCCTGGCCGAGCTGTCGGTGCCCGATGAGAAGGGCGCCGCCTGGCCGCTGGACGACTACCTGGCGCACACCCGCACTGCGGCGTTCGTGGTGCTGCACGAAGACCGCGTCGTGCTGGAGCGCTACGGGCGCGGCTACGACCGGCACTCGCTGCTGAACTCGTTCTCCATCGCCAAGGCGGTGATGTCGGCGCTGGTGGGCATCGCGCTGGCCGAAGGCCGCATCGCGAGCCTGGACACCACGGTGGCCAGCGTCTGCCCCGAATTCGCGGGCAAACCCTATGGCGCCGCGACGGTGCGCGAGCTGCTCACCATGACCTCGGGCATCGCCGATGCGCCCTCGCTGCTGCCCGGCCGAGCAGACGTGTACTACGGCGACGACTTGCGCGCCGTGGCCTTGAATGCGCGCGCCCCGGCCTCCAACCGCCACCCCTGGCGCTACAGCGAAACCGACGTGCAGGTGCTCGGCTTCGTGCTCGAGCGCGCCGTGGGCATGCCGGTGTCGCAGTACCTCGCGGCCAGGCTCTGGCAGCCGCTGGGCATGGAATCGAAGGCGCTGTGGGCGCTCGACCGCGAGGGCGGCAGCGAGAAGACCTTCTGCTGCCTGAGCGCCCGGGCGCGCGACTTCGCCCGCTTCGGCCAGCTGATGCGCGACGGCGGCCGCTGGCACGGCCGGCAAATCGTGCCGGCGGCGTGGGCCACGCGCAGCGTGCTGCCCGGCATCGAGGCGCTGGACCGCCACACGCACCAGCACCTGTGGTGGACCCCGCATGTCGACGCAGGCCACCCGGACCGCCGCGGCGACTTCTACGCCTACGGCCACAACGGCCAGTACCTCTACGTCAACCCCGCCGCGCGGCTGGTGATCGTCAAGTTCAGCGAGACGAACCGCCAGGACCCGGTGCCGATGTTCCGCGCCCTCGCCGATGCGGTGATGGCGCCCCAGCACCTGGCGGAGATCGACCGCCTGGATGTGCCGCTGCTGGCTGCTCGATGAGCAGGCCGGCGTTTCCTCAACCACTGCCCTTCACACACACCAAGGAGACCTCATGAACACCGCACTTCGCCTGCTGAAGACCCGACTCACCGGCCCGGGCCGCCTGCTGCTCATCCCCGTCGTGGCGGGCCTGGCGGCCTGCGCCACACCGCGCGACGCCGCCCGGCCGGTGACCGTCACGGCCAACCAGACCAACGTGGTGGCCTACTGGAACGACATCGCCAACAAGACGGTGCTGGCGCCCACGCCCCCATCGGCGGTGAACCCCACGCCCGAAGAGCAACGTCCGACCTTCTTCTTCGACGTGGCGAGCGTGCACGTGGCGATCTACGACGCGGTGGTGGCCATCGAAGGCCGCTACCAGCCCTTCGCGGTGAAGCCCAAGGCGCGGGCCGCCGGCGCCTCGACCGAGGCTGCCGTGAGCGCGGCCGCCTACGGCGTGTTGAAGGCGCTGTTCCCCAATCGCAGTGCGGTGTACCAGGCCGCCTACGAACAGCGCCTGGCCGCTGTGCCCGACAGCCAGGCCAGGACGCTGGGCCTGGCACTGGGCAGCGAAGTGGCCACCGAGGTGGTGCGCCTGCGCGCCAACGACGGGCGCATGGTGGCGCTGGCGCCCTATGCATCCGGCAACGCTGCGGGCCAGTTCCGTGCGGCCAACCCGAACCCGGTGTTCCGGCACTTCCCGTCGATCAAGCCCTTTGCGCTCGCGAGCCTCGGCCAGTTCCGCCCGGCGCCGCCGCCGGCGATCAACAGCGCAGCCTACGCCGCCGCCGTCAACGAAACCCGCGCCCTCGGTGGCGTGGCCAGCACGGCGCGCACGCCCGAGCAACTGGAGGTGGCGCGCTTCCACACCGAGCCGCCACCGCCGGCCATCACGCGCAACCTGGGGCGTTTTGCCTCCAGCACCGCCAACGTGGGCGACGCCGCCCGCCTGATGGCGATGATCTACGTGAGCTACGTCGATGCCATCGGCGCCTGCTTCGAAGCCAAGTACCACTACAACACCTGGCGCCCGGTGAGCGCCATCCAGCTGGCAGACGCCGACGGCAACGACGCCACCGCGCCCGACGCGGCCTGGGCGCCTTCACTGCCCACGCCCAACCACCCGGAGTACCCCGCGGCCCACTCCTGCACCTCGGGCAGCGTGGGCGAGGCCCTGCGCAGCTTCTACGGCACGCCCGACGTCACCTTCACCTGGGACAGCAACGTCACCAAGACGACGCGCACCTACGCCGGCATCGATGCCTTCAACGCCGAAGCCGGCCTGGCGCGCATCCACGGCGGCATGCACTTCAGGCACGCCACCGTCGCCGGCGAAGAGCTCGGTCGGCGCGTCGCGCAGTGGGTGGCGCAGCGCCACTTCGCACGCCAGGACTGAAGACCAAGACACCCGTCATCCTCGCACCCATCAACCTCACACCCATCACCCTCAAGGATCGCCCATCATGAACACGAACCGCCGCCACCTCCTGCATCTGGCCGCCCTCTCGACCACCGCCCTGGCCCTGCCCGGCCGCGCCCTGGCCACCGTCACCGAACGCTCCGGCACGCCGGATCGCAAGGTCACGCACACGACCTTCTGGCGCAACACGCTGAGCTGCGACAACGCCGGCGTGCCGGTGTCGCAGCGCAGCGGCCGCCTCGCCACACCGGCCGACTTCGGCGCCGCGCAGCCGTGCACGATGCTGAAGGACTCGATCGAAGGCCCGTTCTACTTCTGCACCAACCCGGGCGTGGCCGACATCGCGCGCGGTCAGCAAGGCGCGCCGCTGGTGATCGCCCTGCGCGCCATCAACGCCGCCACCTGCCAGCCCATCCCCGACGCGGTGATCGACATCTGGCACTGCGATGCCAAGGGCCTGTACTCGGGCCAGAACATGGCCGTCGACGAACCTGTCAAGACCCCGAAACACACGCCGCCGGTCAACGACGACCGCCACTGCCGCGGCGCGCTGCGCACCGATGCCGACGGCATCGCCGAGTTCCGCAGCATCTACCCGGGCTACTACGTCGAGCGCGCCATCCACATCCACTTCAAGGTGCACATCGGCCAGCGCGCCTTTCTCACCCACCAGGCCCTGCTGCCCGAAGCGGACAACGCGGCCGTGCTGGCGATGGCGCCCTACAACGTGCCGCGCAAGAGCCCGCGCATCACCAACGCGCAGGAGGCGGACTGGGGCTTGCAGACGATGAAGGTCCTTGAGCGGCCGCAGACGCGGCTGGCGGTGCTGGACCTGGCGCTGGCGGTGTGACGCGGGGTCAGGCTTGCGGCCGCGTGGCCTGATCGAGCGGCCGCCCGGGGTGCCAGCTCATCGCAGAGCCATGCGGCGGGTTCCATTCGCCCCGAGTGCCCCAGGTCCAGCGCTGGCCGTGGTAACAAGCCCCTTGGCCGCGAGCACGCCGGCCGCGGCGCTCAGCTCGTGGCCAGCGGCTGCTTGCGGCGCGGTGGCGGGAAGGCGCGGCCCAGCGCGGCCAGGTCGTCTTCGCCGAGCTGGAGCCCGGCCGCGGCAAGGTTCTCGCGCAGGTGCGCGCGCTGCCCGGCTTTCGGGATCGCCATCACCCCGGGCTGTGCGAGCACGGCGGCCAGCGCCACCTGGGCCGGCGTGGCGCCATGGCGGGCCGCCACCTCGCGCAGCGCGGCCGGCACGCCGGCCTTGGCCAGCGCGCCCTGGTCGATCGGGCTGTAGGCCATCAGCGGGACGCCGCGCGCCTGCTGCCAGGGCAGCAGGTCGAACTCGATGCCGCGCTGCGTGAGCGAGTAGTAGACCTGGTTGGCCGCGCAGGCCGTGCCACTGGGCAGGGCGAACAGCTCCTCCATGTCGCTCACGTCGAAATTGCTCACGCCCCAGTGGCGGATGGCGCCGCGTTCGCGCAGCACCCCGAAGCCGGCGAGCGTCTCGGCCAGCGGCTCGGCGCCGCGCCAGTGCAGCAGGTACAGGTCGATGCGGTCCAGGCGCAGCCGCTTCAGGCTGCGCTCGCAGGCGGCGATCACGCCGGCGCGGCTGGCGTGGTGCGGGTAGACCTTGCTGACGACGAAGAGCTCATCGCGCGCGATGCCGCAGCCGGCCAGCGCCTCGCCCACCACCTGCTCGGCGCCGCCGTCGCCGTACATCTCGGCGGTGTCGATCACGCGGTAGCCGAGCTCGAGCGCCGCCGCGACCGAGGCCACCTCCTGGCTGCGCCGCGCGCGCTGCTCGCCCAGGCGCCAGGTGCCGATGCCCAACGCCGGGCGCTGCTCGCCGCCGGGAAAGCTCACGGTCTTGTCGTTCACCGCTCGATGCTACGGCGCCGGTGCCGACCTGGCGATGCCGCCGATGAGGAAGGCCAGACATGGCCCGAGCAGCTGTGCAGCGGCGGGCGCACGCCATTGGCAATTGGCATCGAGCGCGCACCGCGCGCGGTTGGTGCCGGCAGCGGCAGCGTTCGAGCGGATTGAAGCGAACATTCAGCCCCACAGGCCTGCAGGTCGGGGCGCAGCGCACAGAATCCGCCGCGTTCATCCCGCCCGTCACCCTCACAACACCACCCAGGAGTGCTTCCATGGCAGCCAAGGTTCTTGTTCTCTACTACAGCAGCTACGGCCATATCGAAACCCTGGCCGGCGCCATCGCCGAAGGAGCCAAGGCCGGCGGCGCCACCGTCGACATCAAGCGTGTGCCCGAAATCGTGCCCGAGGCGGTGGCCAAGGCATCCCACTTCAAGCTCGACCAGGCGGCACCGATCGCCAGCGTGGAAGACCTGCCCAACTACGATGCCATCATCTTCGGCGTGCCCACCCGCTTCGGCAACATGGCTGCGCAGATGAAGAATTTTCTCGACCAGACCGGTGGGCTGTGGTTCACGGGCAAGCTGGTCGGCAAGGTCGGCTCGGTCTTCACCAGCACCGCCACGCAGCATGGCGGGCAGGAGAGCACGATCCTCAGTACGCATACCGTGCTGCTGCATCACGGCATGGTGCTGGTGGGCCTGCCCTATGCATGGCAAGGCCAGATGCGGGTGGACGAAATCAGCGGCGGCAGCCCGTACGGCATCAGCACCATCGCCGGTGGCGACGGCTCGCGCAAGCCCACGGCCAATGAGCTGGATGGCGCGCGCTGGCAGGGCAAGCATGTGGCGCAGATCGCGGCCAAGCTGGCGGGCTGACAGGCGGCCCCACGGCCGGCGGTAGACGAGCTTGAGCGGGTCGGATGCATCGGGCGCGCGCCGATGCCAGCGCGTATGCACCACCGCAGCCCCGCCCGTTACGGCTTGCGCGTCGCCTCGTAGCGCACCCTGTTCTCGGCATTCGGCGGATAGAGCCCCGGCAGCGCGGCGCCACGCTCCACCTCGCTCATGATCCAGGCCTCGAGCCGCTCCTGCTCGGGCGCCACCACCAGCATCTCGTCGAGCAGGTTGGCGGGGATCAGCACGGCGCCGTCGTCGTCCACCACCACCACGTCGCCGGGGAACACGGCCACGCCGCCGCAGCCGATGGGCTGCTGCCAGCCGACGAAGGTGAGCCCGGCCACCGAGGGTGGCGCGGCGGCGCCGTTGCACCACACCGGCAGCCCGGTGCCGAGCACGCCGGCGAGGTCGCGCACGACGCCGTCGGTGACGAGGCCGGCCACGCCGCGCCTGGCCATGCGCGCGCACAGGATGTCGCCGAAGATGCCGGCGTCGGCCACGCCCATCGAGTCGACGACGGCGATGCAGCCGGCGGGCATGTCCTCGATGGCGGCGCGCGTGGAGATCGGCGAGGCCCAGCTCTCGGGCGTGGCCAGGTCTTCGCGCGCCGGCACGAAGCGCAGCGTGAAGGCGCGCCCCACCAGGCGCGGCTGGCCCGGTTTGAGCGGCTTCGTGCCGCGCATCCACACGTTGCGCAGGCCCTTCTTCAGCAGCATGGTGGTGAGGGTGGCCGTGGTGACCTGGGACAGGATCTCGATGGCCTGGGCGTCGAGCTGCATCGGGATGGCGGGGGTCATGTCGAACTCCGTGGAGAACTCGGGCGGCAGTCTGCCGGCTGCCGGCTGCAGGGTCAGGCGAGGCCTGCGGGGCTGCCGGCCACCGCCACCCACCGCCCCTCGCGCTGCGAGGCCAGGCAGGCTTCGATGAAGGCCATCGTGTGCACCCCGTCCTCGATGCGCGGGTACGGGAAGGCCGGCACCTCCTCGCCCAACGCAAGGGCCATGCGTTCCTGCGCCAGTTCAGCGTAGACGTTGGCGAAGGCCTCGCGCAGGCCCTCGGGGTGGCCGCGTGGCGTGCGGCCGGCGGCCATCACCTCGGGCGGCAGGTAGGGGTCGCCGCGGCCGATGAGGCGCGCCGGCTCGCCCTGCAGCGCCAGCTTCAGGTAGCCGGCCTCGCGATGGTTCCAGTCCAGCATGCCCTTCTCGCCGTAGACGCGCAGGCGGATGTCGTTCTCGCCGCCCGCCGCCGCCTGCGTGACGGTGAAGGCGCCTCGTGCGGCATGGGCACCGTTGCCGAGCTCGATGAGTGCCGAGACATGGTCGACCACCTCGCGGCCCGGCATCAGCGTGCCGACATCGGCCATCACGCGAGCCACCGGCAAGCCGGTGACGAAGCAGGCCAGGTGCTGCGCGTGGCAGCCGATGGCGCTCATCACGAGCGCCTGGCCGCTGCGGCGCGGGTCGAGCACCCAGCGCAGGCGGCTGGTCAACGCGCCGTCCTCCACCCGCACGGCGAGGCCGGACTGGATGTACTCCACCTGCACCAGCCGCACCGCGCCGAGCATGCCCTCGCGCACGAGGTGGCGCGCGTGGCGCGTCATCGGGTAGGCCGAGTAGGCGTGCGCGATGGCGAAGAGGCGGCCCTGCCGGCGGGCGCGCGCCGCGAGGTCGAGCGCCTCGGCGTGGTTGTGCGTGACCGGCTTGTCGCAGATCACGTCGAGCCCGGCGTCCAGCGCCGCCGCCGCATAGGCGTGGTGCGTGTCGTTGGGCGACATGATCGCCACCGCGTCGATGCCGCCTTGCGCGCCGTCGCCGCGCGCGCGTTCGGCCTCGAGCATCTCCGCCACGGTGCCGTAGCAACGCGCGGCGTCGAAGCCGAGCCTGACGCCGGCCGCGCGCGAGCGCGCCGCGTCACCGGAGAACACGCCGGCGGTGGCGCGGAAGCAGCCGTCCAGCTCGGCGGCGCTGCGGTGCATGGCGCCGATCCAGCTTTCAGGCCCGCCGCCCACGAGGCCCAGGCGCAGCGGGCGGCCAAAACGTTCGCGCAGGTTCATGAGTGCTCCCCCTTCAGCCGAGTTCGGCCAGCCGACGCGACTGCCGCTCGACGAGGCGCCGGATGTCCGCCACGTCGGCGGCCGAGAGCTTCGGCCCGGGCTTGCGCACCGCGGCCGAGGCGATGACACCGCGCTCGGCCAGCAGATGCTTGCGCACCGCCAGGCCGATGCCCTGCTGCTGCTCGTAGCGCGCCAGCGGCAGGTAGGCGTCGAAGAGGTCGTGCGCGCGCTCGACATCGCCGACGGCGTGCGCGCGGCAGACGTCGACCATCATCTCCGGGTAGGCGAAGCCGGTCATGGCGCCGTCGGCGCCGCGGCTCAGCTCCTCGGGCAGGAAGAGGCCGCCGCCATTGCCGGTGAGGATGGAAACGCGACGGACCTCGCCGCGCTCATTGGCCGCGCCGAGTGCGGACCGGATCGCCGACAGCTTGGCCAGGCCCGGGCAGTCCTCGTGCTTGAGCATCACGCAGGTGGGCGAGTTGCGGACGATGCGCAGGATGACCGGGGCCGTCATCTGCACCCCCGTGGCCACCGGGTGGTCCTGCAGCACCCAGGGCACGTGGGGCCCGAGCGTCTCGTTGACCATCTCGAAGTACGCGGTGATCTGGTCGTCGGTGCGCACGGTGCCGGGCGGCGCCACCATCACACCCGAGGCGCCAAGCGCCATCACGCTCTCGGTGAGCTCGCGCATGGGGGCAAAACCCGGCGACGACACGCCCACCACCACCGGCACGCGCCCGGCCACGCGCGCCAGCACCTGCTTGACGAAGACGCGCGACTCCTCGGCCGTGAGCTTGGGCGCCTCGCCCATGATGCCGAGCACGGTGAGGCCGGTGACGCCCTGGTCGAGGCAGAAGTCGACCATGCGGTCGGTGCTTGCGAGGTCGAGCGCGCCGCTGTCGGTGAACGGCGTGACGGTGATCAGGTACACGCCGGTGGCGCTGGGATCGAGGAGCTTCATGGCGCCTTGGCTGTGGGTGTGTGGTGCCGGCGGGGCCGGCCTGGATGCACCCATTCCACCACGGCGCGGGGGCACTGCCAATGCGGCCCAACACTCCGGCGGGATACTCCGCACCGCAGCGACATGCAAGGAGCGCGTTCATGAGCGGCGAGCAAGACCCACCCGGCGGCGCCCCGAGCGGCATGCGCCAGGGCCTCACGAGCTACGGCGACACCGGCTTCTCGCTCTTCCTGCGCAAGGCCTTCATCAAGGGCGCAGGGCTCAGCGAGGCGGCGCTGGAACGCCCCGTCATCGGCATCGCCAGCACCGGCAGTGCCTACAACCCCTGCCACGGCAACGCGCCGCAACTGATCGAGGCGCTCAAGCGCGGCGTCATGCTGGCCGGCGGCCTGCCGATGGAGTTCCCGACCATCTCGCTGCACGAGAGCTTCGCCACGCCGACGAGCATGGTGCTGCGCAACCTGATGGCCATGGACACCGAGGAGATGATCCGCGCCCAGCCGATGGACGCCGTGGTGCTGGTGGGCGGCTGCGACAAGACGGTGCCGGCGCAGCTGATGGGCGCGGCCTCGGCCGGCAAGCCGGCCATCCAGCTCATCACCGGCTCGATGCTCACCGGCTCGCACCGCGGCGAGCGGGTCGGCGCCTGCACCGACTGCCGCCGCTGGTGGGCGCGCTTTCGTGCCCAGGAGGTCGAGGCCGACGAGATCGCGGTCGTCAACGAGCAGCTCGTGCCGAGCGTGGGCACCTGCTCGGTGATGGGCACGGCGAGCACGATGGCCTGCATCGCCGAGGCGCTGGGCATGACCGTGCCCGGCGGCGCCAGTCCGCCCGCGGTGACGGCCGAGCGCATGCGCGTGGCCGAGCGCACCGGTGCGCAGGCGGTGCAGATGGCGCGTGCCGGGCTCGGCCCCGATCGCATCCTCACCGCGCACGCCTTCGAGAACGCCATGCGCGTGCTGCTCGCCATCGGCGGCTCCACCAACGCCGTGGTGCACCTGGCGGCCATCGCCGGGCGCGCCGGCTTCGAGCTCGACCTGAAGGC
>JALHOU010000063.1:4086-22316 GCA_022842825.1 Rubrivivax sp. | reverse complement strand
GGCGAAGCGCCAGCTCGCCAACGCCGCGCGCCTGCCCATCGTCTTCAAGCACATCGCCGCGATGCCCGACGTGCACTACGGCATCGGCGCCACCGTCGGCTCGGTGATCCCCACGCTCAAGGCCATCATCCCGGCGGCCGTGGGCGTGGACATCGGCTGCGGCATGATCGCCTGCAAGACCACGTTGAAGGCCGAGGACCTGCCCGACAACCTGGGCCCGCTGCGCGCGGCCATCGAGCGCGCGGTGCCGCATGGGCGCGTGCCCGGGGCCCGCGACCCGGGCGCCTGGGGCGAGGCGCACAAGCGCCCGGGCACGGTGAACACCGCCTGGGCGCAGCTCGAGCCCGAGTTCACCGAGCTGTGCCGCGACTACCCGAAGCTGGAGAAGACCAACCACCTCCAGCACCTGGGCACGCTCGGCACCGGCAACCACTTCATCGAGGTCTGCCTCGACGAGGAGGGCTCGGTGTGGTTCATGCTGCACTCGGGTTCGCGCGGCGTGGGCAACTTCATCGGCTCGATGTTCATCGAGTTGGCCAAGCAGGACGCGATCCGCAACCAGGCCAACCTGCCTGATCGCGACCTCGCCTACTTCGAGGAAGGCAGCCGCTACTTCGGCGACTACGTGCGCGCCGTGGGCTGGGCACAGAAGTTCGCCGCCCTCAACCGCGAGGTGATGATGAAGCGCGTGATCGAGGCCGCGAAGACGGTGATCCGCAAGAACTTCCAGAGCCACGTGGAGGCGGTGAACTGCCACCACAACTACGTGCAGAAGGAGCATCACTTCGGCGAGGACGTGTACGTCACGCGCAAGGGCGCGGTGAGCGCGAAGGCCGGGCAACTGGGCATCATCCCCGGCAGCATGGGCGCGCGCAGCTACATCGTGCGCGGAAAGGGCCACGCCGAGTCGTTCGAGTCATGCTCGCACGGTGCCGGCCGCGCCATGAGCCGCGGCGAGGCCAAGCGCCGCTTCACGCTCGCCGACCACCGCGCCGCCACCGAGGGGGTCGAGTGCCGCAAGGACAAGGACGTCATCGACGAGACGCCCGCGGCCTACAAGGACATCGACGCCGTCATGGAGGCGCAGCGCGACCTGGTGGACGTGGTGCACACGCTCAAGCAGGTGGTGTGCGTGAAGGGCTGAGCGACGAGGACCACGATCCGACGCGAGGCCCGCACCAGGGCCGGTCGGGCGCTGACGCAGGTCGGCGCCCCTCTTCCCTTTCTCGGGCCGGCGGACACGAGCCGCCGGAACACCATCAGCGCGGCACGAGGAAGGTCGTGCGCTCCTGCACCGCCGGCGTGGTGTGGCCCGTCTCGGTGACGACGAGCTGCACCGGCCTTGCGCCGGCCTCCATCGACGCCGCTGCCGTGGCCGAGAGCGACAGGCGCACGCCGAGCGCGCGCACCTCGCCCGGCGCGAGCCTCACCGGCGCGGCGTGGTCGATCTCGGCGCCCTGCAGGCCTTGTACCGACAGGCGCACCTCGGTGGCCCGCTCGCCGCGGTTGGTGAGCTTGACGCGGTACAGGTTCTCGAGGCGGCCGTCCTCGCCAAGGCGGGCCATGACGCCGCGGTCGCGCATCACGTCCAGGCCCACCGGCGTGCGCAGGGCCATCCCGAGTGCGAAGGCCGTTCCTGCCACCGACAGCAGCGCGCCGTAGACCAGCACGCGCGGGCGCCACAGGCGGCGCAGCATCTGGGCGCGCGCGAGGCGCTGCTCGACGCCGTTCGAGGTGGCATAGCGGATCAGGCCGGTGGGGTAGTCCATCTTCTTCATCACGTCGTCGCAGGCGTCGATGCACGCGGCGCAGCCGATGCACTCGTTCTGCAGGCCGTGGCGGATGTCAATGCCGGCCGGGCACACCTGCACGCACAGCGTGCAGTCGGTGCAGCTGCCCAGGCCGACCGCCTTCGGATCGGTGCGGCGCGGCCGCGCGCCGCGCGGGTCGCCGCGCGCGTTGTCGTAGGCGATGACGAGCGAGTCGCCGTCGATGAGCGTGCTCTGGATGCGCGCGTAGGGGCACATGTACTTGCAGATCTGCTCGCGCATGAAGCCGGCGTGGCCATAGAGCACGCCGCCGTAGAAGAGCAGCCAGAAGGCCGGCCACGAGGCGAGGCCGGCCTGCGCCAGCTGCTCCGGCAACTCGCGGATGGGGATGAAGTAGCCGACGAACGTGAAGCCCGCGGCCAGCGCCACCGCCAGCCACAGCGCGTGCTTGGCCGCCTTGCGCCGGACCTTGTCGAACGTCCACGGCAACGTGTCCAGGCGCATGCGGGCGTGCCGGTCGCCCTCGGTCTTCAGCTCGAGCCACTGGTAGATCTCCGTGTACACCGTCTGCGGGCAGGCGTAGCCGCACCACAGCCGGCCGGCCAGCGCCGTGAAGAAGAACAGCGCCAGCGCTGCGATGACCAACAGCCCGGCGAGGAAGACGAGGTCCTGCGGCTGCAGCACGAGGGCGAAGACGTGGAAGCGTGGCGCGTCGAGGTCGAAGTAAACCGCCTGCCGGCCGTTCCATTGCAGCCACGGCACGCCGAAGAACACCGCCTGCGTCAGCCAAACGATCAGCCAGCGCAGGCGGGCAAACCGCCCCTGCACCGAGCGGGCATGGATCTTCGGCGTCTTCTCGTACATCGAGACGAAGCGAATCGGCTGCGCCTGCGTCGGCCCCGGTTCGGGGCGGCTGGCGGCAGGTGCGGCGGCGAGGGTCATGGGTGTGCGGATGACAAAAGATGCATGCGCAGGGTACCTTTGGGAGCGTGCAGCGGCCTTGATGAACCTCAAGTCCGGAGCCGCCCCGGTGTTGCCCGGTGCGGGAATTCTTCGAGTGCGCCATCGCGCCGAGCGGCCATCGCGGGCGCGCCGTGTTCGCGCGCCCGGCGGGCGGCTGCCGCGGCGCCACACCCCTGCGCCGGCGCGGGTGGGTCGTTGGCGGCACACTGACGTCCCCGACCCCCTGTGTTCGCGCCCATGGCCCCGGCTCCTTTCGTCTTCGACAACACCTTTGCCCGCGAGCTGCCGGGCCTCTATGTCTCGTGGAAGCCCGCGGCCGTGCCGGCGCCGCGCCTGCTGTACCTGAACCGCGACCTCGCAGCCGAGCTCGGCCTGGATGCGGGGCTGCTGGCCGGCTCCGAAGGCGCGGCGCTCTTCGCCGGCAACACCGTGCCCGAAGGGGCCGAACCGCTGGCGCAGGCCTACGCTGGGCACCAGTTCGGCGGCTTCTCGCCGCAGCTGGGCGACGGCCGCGCGCTGCTGCTCGGCGAGGTGATCGACCGGCGCGGCGAACGCCGCGACATCGCCTTCAAGGGCTCGGGGCGCACGCCTTTCTCGCGCGGCGGCGACGGCAAGGCGGCTGTCGGGCCGATGCTGCGCGAGGTGATCGTCGGCGAGGCGATGCATGCGCTCGGCATCCCCAGCACGCGGGCGCTGGCGGTGGCGGGCACCGGCGAGCCGGTGTACCGGGAGACGGCGCTGCCCGGCGCCGTGCTCACGCGCGTGGCCGCCAGCCACCTGCGCGTGGGCACGTTCCAGTTCTTCGCGGCGCAGGGCGACCTCGACAAGCTGCGCCGCCTGGCCGACTACGCCATCGCCCGGCACGACCCGGCACTGTCGGGCCTGGAACATCCTGGCGAGCGCTACTTCGGCCTGCTGCGCGCGGTGGCGCAGCGCCAGGCGGCACGCGTCGCGTCGTGGATGAACGTCGGCTTCATCCATGGCGTGATGAACACCGACAACATGACGATCTCGGGCGAGACCATCGATTACGGGCCCTGCGCCTTCATGGAGGCCTACGACCCGAAGGCGGTCTTCAGCAGCATCGACCGCGGCGGGCGCTATGCCTACGGCAACCAGCCGCACGCGGCGCGCTGGAATCTCGCCAAGCTGGCCGAGGCGCTGTTGCCCCTGGTCGCCGACGGCGACGACGAGGTTGCCGTGCAGCGCGCGGTGGCCGAGGCTACCGAGGTCATCGACGCCTTTGCGGCGCAGTACCGCGCCGCGCTGCTCGAGGGGCAACGCGCCAAGCTCGGGCTGCAAACGGCCGGGTCGGCCGGGTCCAGTGGATCCACCCACGACGCAGGCGAGGCCGGCGACGCGTCGCTGGCCGAGGACTGGTTGGCGTTGCTGCATCGTGAGCGGGTCGACTTCACGCTCGCCTGGCGCCGACTCGCCGACGCTGCGGCGGGCGACGAAGCCGCGCTGCGCGCGTCGTTCGCCGATGCGCGCGCGCCCGAGGACTGGCTCGCGCGCTGGCACGCACGCTGCGCGGCGGACGACGCGGCCGGCGAGCAGGCTGGCGCGGCGCCAGGTGTGCTCGCCGCAGCGCGGTCCGAGCGCATGCGCCGCACGAACCCGTTCGTCATCCCGCGCAACCATCGCGTCGAGGCGGCGCTGGCTGCGGCCTCAGAGGGCGGGGATCTCGGCCCGTTCGAGCTCCTCCTCGCGGCGGTGCGGCGGCCGTTCGAGGAGGCGCCTGACCTGGTGCCCTACGGCGAGCCGGCGCCGGCGGAGTTGACCGCCGGCTACCGCACGTTCTGCGGCACCTGAGCGGGGCTGCAGCCGGCTTCAGCCCGGCCGACCGTCGAGCCGCGGCCGCGTCAGCACGGGCCAGTAAGTGATGGCATAGAGGCCGAAGGCCAACGACCACGCCGCGGCCGACAGGATCACCGAAGCCATCGTGAGGCCGGGTGCGAGCAAAGGCACGAAGACGCGCACCAGCGCCGCCAATGCGACGAGCGCGTAGCTCGCCACCTCGGGGCGACCGGCGCGCAGCGGGCGGCCGGTGTGGCCACGCGCGGTGCGCGTCATCATGCCGATGATCAGCCCGCCGATGGCGCCGACGGTGAGCGCATGCGTCGCTGCCGAAGGGGGCACCCAGCCCAGCGCGGCCGCGCCGCGCAGAGCCAGATGCAGGACGATCCAGAAATAGGCCACGTGCAGCACCCACACGATGGGCGTGCGCCACGTGGTCCACGGCTGCCAGAGCAGCCAGCGCACCAAGTGCAATGCCGCGCAGGCACCCAGCAGCACGGCCGCCCCCATGTCGGCGGCGGCCGGCAGCGGCCACAGGTCCAGCACCAGCACGGCCAGCGTCGTGCCCAACACCGCGCGCTCGAGCCCCACCTTCCGCGTGGCCGCTGCGCCCGCGACGCCGTTGTTGGTGAACATCGGGATCACGCGCCCGCCCATCACGGCCATGATGAAGAGCACCACGTCCAGCCCGGCCTGGATGCCCAGGGCGCCCGGCCAGGCGACCCGCCCGGCCTGCGCGAGGTGGAAGAGCGCCTCGGCCGCCGCCAGCGCCACGAGCAGGGCGATGAAGAAGTAGTTGCGGCGGTTGCGCGCAGCGATGAACGGAATGGCCAGGCCCACCGCGGCGGCGAGCGGGAAGGCCACGCCGACCAACGCAGCCGCGAGCGGCAAAGGTGTCAGGACGAGGACGCGCCCGGCCAGCCACAGCGCCGCCAGCGCTGCCAGCGCGGCACCCGTGGGCGTGGGCCGGTTCGTCCAGTTGCGTCCGGCCGTGAACAGGAAGCCGACGATGACGGCGAGCGCAAAGCCGAAGAGCATCTCGTGGGCATGCCACAACGGCCCTTGCAGGTAGGCGTGCGGCAGCCAGCCCGCGAACTGCAACGCCCAGAGCGCGATCGACAGCGCGGCGAAGGTGCTGGCCAGCAGGTAGAAGGGCCGGAAGCCGAGCTGCCAGAGGGCAAAGGTACCCCCAGGCCCGCCCGCGTGCGGCGGCTCCTCGATGCGGAGCAGCGGCACTTCAGTGGGCACGTGGCGCACCTCGCGCCGCTGCTGCCGGCCGGCGGCCAGCCGGCCGATCGATGAAGATCGCCTTGGCGAGCGCCTGGCGATTCTGCGCAAGGTCCTCGAGCGTGCAGGCGTCGAGCACGCCGTAGAACGCGTCGACGGCCTCCTGCATCGTGCCGCGCAGGCGGCACACCGGGGCGATGCGGCACTGGCCCGGGTTCTCGCCGAAGCACTCGGCCGGCACCACCGAGCCCTCGGTCGCGCGCACGACATCGCCGATGACGATGTCCTGCGGCGCCCGTGCGAGGTCCAGCCCGCCGCCCTTGCCGCGCACGTTGGTCAACAGGCCGACCTGGCCGAGGAAGTGCGCCACCTTGGTCAGGTGGTTCTCCTTCACGGCGAAGGCGCTGGCGATCTCGGCGATGGTGGCGCGCCGCCCCGGCTGTGCGGCGAGGTAGATCAGCACGCGCAGGCTGTAGTCGGTGAAGGTGGTGAGCTTCATGGCCGGCACCGCGGAACGGCGCGAAAGATGCACAAAGAATGCATCTATCGTAGGTGCCGCTGGCGTGGCCGCCTTGACTCCGATCAAGGCGCTCCGGGTTCCACGGCTCTGCAGCAGAGCGGTGGTGCGTGTGCCGCGAAGGCGCGCTCCCTCACTCCACCGTCACGCTCTTGGCCAGGTTGCGCGGCTTGTCCACGTCCGTGCCGCGCGCGCAGGCGGTGTGATAGGCCAGCAGCTGCAGCGGCACCACGTGCAGGATGGGGCTGAGGGCGCCATAGTGCTCGGGCATTCGGATGACGTGCACACCGCTGTCGTTCTCGATCTGCGTGTCGCTGTCGGCGAACACGTAGAGCTGGCCGCCGCGGGCGCGCACCTCCTGCATGTTGCTCTTCAGCTTCTCGAGCAGCGCGTCGTTCGGGGCCACGGTCACCACCGGCATCTCCTCGGTGACGAGGGCCAGCGGGCCGTGCTTCAGCTCGCCGGCCGGGTAGGCCTCGGCGTGGATGTAGCTGATCTCCTTGAGCTTGAGTGCCCCCTCGAGCGCGATCGGGTAGTGCAGACCGCGGCCGAGGAAGAGGGCGTTGTGCTTGCGCGCGAAGTCCTCGCTCCAGCTGATGATCTGCGGCTCCAGGGCCAGCACGGCCTGCAGCGCCACGGGCAGGTGGCGCAGTGCCTTCAGCTGCCGCGCCTCCTCTTCTTCCGACAGGCGACCCCGCACCTGGGCGAGCGCCAGTGTCAACAGATACAGGCCCGCCAGTTGCGTCGTGAAGGCTTTGGTGCTGGCCACGCCGATCTCGACGCCGGCTCGGGTGATGTAGGCGAGCTTGCACTCGCGCACCATGGCGCTGGTGCTCACGTTGCAGATGGTGAGCGTGTGCTCCATGCCCAGGCCGCGCGCGTGCTTGAGCGCGGCGATGGTGTCGGCCGTCTCCCCGCTCTGGCTGATGGTGACGACCAGCGTCCGGGGGTCGGGCACGCTGTCGCGGTAGCGGTACTCGCTGGCGACTTCCACCGTGGTCGGGATGCCGGCGATGCTCTCCAGCCAGTAGCGCGCCGTGCTGCCGCTGTAGTAGCTGGTGCCGCAGGCGAGGATGAGCACGCGGTCGACCTGCTTGAAGACGCGGTGCGCGCCGTCGCCGAAGAGCTCGGGGCTGATGCCTTCGACGCCTTCGAGCGTGTCGGCCAGCGCGCGCGGCTGCTCGAAGATCTCCTTCTGCATGTAGTGGCGGTAGGGTCCGAGCTCGGCGGCGCCGCTGTGGGCGTTGACCGTCTTCACCGGGCGGTCGGCGGGCACGAAGCGCACCGCAGTGGGGTGACCGTTCACGGCCTTGGGGCTGCCGGCCGCGACCGGGGTCTCCGGCCGCGTCACCCACACCTTGCCCATCTGCAGGTCGACGACGTCGCCCTCTTCGAGGTAGATGATCTGGTTGGTGACGCCGGCCAGGGCCATCGCGTCGCTGGCGAGGAAGTTCTCGCTGGCGCCGGCGGCGCCCTTGCCGCTTTCCTGCCGGGTGCCCACGCCCACCACCAGCGGCGAGCCCATGCGCGCGCCCACGACGCGGTGCGGCTCGTCGCGGCAGAAGACGGCGATGGCGTAGGCGCCGCGCAGGCGCGGCACGGCGGCCTGCACGGCCTCGAGCAAGTCGCCTTCGTAGACGCTGTGCACCAGATGCGCAATGACCTCGGTGTCGGTCTGGCTGGCGAAGACGTAGCCCTTGCGCTTGAGCTCGGCACGCAGCTCGTCGTGGTTCTCGATGATGCCGTTGTGCACGAGGGCGATGCGGCCCGTGGTGGTGGCGGCGCCGTCGTCACCTGCGCTCGGTCCATCGAGTTCGCCGAAGCCGGTGCTGGCCGAGTCGATGCCCGGTCCGGCGCTGAAGTGCGGGTGCGCGTTGTGCACCGCCGGCGCGCCGTGCGTGGCCCAGCGCGTGTGCGCGATGCCCGTGCCGCTGGCCACGCCCTCGCGCTGCACGTTCACTTCAAGCTCGGCCACGCGGGAGGTGCTGCGCGCCCGCTTCAGCTCGCCACCCTGGTGCACGGCGACGCCGCAGCTGTCGTAGCCGCGGTACTCGAGGCGCTTCAGGCCCTCGACGAGGATCGGGACGATGTTGCGGGTGCTGACTGCGCCGACGATGCCACACATGGTTTTGGGTCCTTCCGGTAACGAGGAGCAGGATGCTAGGAAGCTACGGGAGAAATGTTCTGCCGAAAACGGACTATGCTTAGGTGAAAACGATCGACCGTGAAAACAGGCAGAATATTCCTTCATGAAGACTACTATGATGACGGAATACGTCGCCTCCGATCTGGATGCAACCGACCTGAGGTTGCTCGAGCAACTGCAGAACGACGCCTCGCTGTCCAACCAGGACCTCGCGGCGGCGGCGCACACCTCCCCCGCCACCGCGCTGCGCCGGGTGAGACGTCTGATCGACGCCGGTGTCATCGACCGCCGGGTTGCACTTCTGAACCCCGAGCGCGTCTCTCTCGGCGGGCAGGGGCTGAGCGCCATCGTCGAGATCTCGCTCGACCGCCAGGGCGCGGAGCACCTGGATGCGTTCGAGCAGCGTGTGCAGCCCGATGCCGAGGTGCAGCAGCTCTGGCGCGTCTCGCCCGGACCCGACTTCGTGCTCGTCGTGCATTGCGCCGGCGGCATGCCGGGCTACCAGGCGCTGGTGCAGCGGTTGTTCACGCAGGACGCGAACGTGCGCAACGTGAAGGCGTACTTCGGTGTCAGGCGGGCCAAGTTCGACCCGCGCATCGTGCTGCGGTGGGAGGGCTGAGGGCGGTATGCCCGCGGCGCCCGATCGGTCGGCAACCGCGGCGCCCACGGCCGTGGGCGTGCGTGCTAGGCGGCCTTCAGGATCGCCAGCCCTTTGAGGTACTCGCCCTCCGGGAAGACCAGCGTCGTCGGATGGTCCGGCGCGCCTTCCAGCCGTTGCAGGATTGCGCCGTCCACCTCGGCGTCCATGGCCGCGCCGGCGACGATCTTGTGGAAGAGCTCGGCGCCGACGCCGCCGCTGCAGCTGAAGGTGAGCAGCAGTCCGCCCGGCGCCAACAGCTTGAGCGCGAGCCGGTTGATGTCCTTGTAGGCGCGCGCGGCGCGCTCGGCGTGCGAGGCAGTGGGCGCGAACTTGGGCGGGTCGAGCACGATGGCATCGAAGCTGCGCCCGCCCTTGAGTGCGTCGCGCAGGAACTGGTTGACGTCGGCGTCGAGCGCCTCGCTGTGCGTGGCGTCGAAGCCGTTCAGCGCCAGGTGCGCCGCCACGCGTTCGAGTGCCGGCGCGGAGGAGTCGACGCTCGTCACGTGTTCGGCACCGCCGGCGAGAGCGGCCACCGTGAAGCCGCCGGTGTAGCAGTAGCAGTTGAGGACACGCTTCAACCCGAACTGCCGCACCCAGCGCGCGAAGTGGGCCCGGTTGTCGCGCTGGTCGAGGTAGAAGCCGGTCTTGTGACCGCTCGCCACGTCGAGGGTGAGGTGCCAGTCGTGCTCGGTGATCGCCACTTCGGTGGGGCCCGCGCCGCGCAGCCAGCCCGTCACGGGCTCCAGGCCTTCGAGCCCGCGCACGCCCGAGTCGCTGCGCTCGTACAGGCGGGTGAGCCCTGTGGCGGCGAGCAGGGCGTCGGCGATGGCGCCCTTCCAGCGCTCGCTGCCGGCAGAGAGGAACTGTGCGCTCAGCACGTCGCCGTAGCGGTCGACGATGAGCCCGGGCAGCCCGTCGGCCTCGCCATGCACGAGGCGCACGCCAGTGCTCGCATGAGGATAGATCGGTAGCCGCGCCCGCAGCGCCAGCGCGCGCGCGATGCGGCGCTTGAAGAAGGCGTGATCGATGCGCTCGGCCTCGTCGAAGCTCCAGGCACGCACGCGGATCATCGAGCTGCCGCTGTAGGCGCCCCAGGCGAGGAAGCGGCCGTCGGCGGCCTCGACGCGCACCGTCTCGCCGGGGTCGGCCTTGCCGCGCGCCACGCTGCCCTGGAACACCCAGGGGTGGCGGCGCAGCAGCGACCGTTCCTTGCCTTCGAGCAGGCGGATCGACTTCATGCGCGGATTGTCGTTGGCGCGCCGCTGGCCACAGTGGCGCTCGAGCGTGGCTGAGCGCGCCGCGCCAGGGTCGCCGGCTCAGGGGCCCTTCCGCCGCGCCCTCGGGTGCGCTGCGTCATACACCTTGGCCAGATGCTGGTGGTCGAGCTTGGTATAGACCTGCGTCGTCGTGATGCTGGCGTGGCCGAGCAGCTCCTGCACCGCGCGCAGGTCGCCGCTGGATTGCAGCAGGTGGCTGGCGAAGCTGTGCCGCAGCATGTGCGGGTGCACCGGCGTGGCGAGGCCGCTCGCCTGCGATTGCGCCTTGAGCCGCAGGCGCAGCTGGCTGGCGCTCAGGCGCGTGCCGCGCCGGCTGACGAACAGCGCCGGCTCGTCACCGCGCGCGAGCAGTGGGCGCACCGACAGCCACGCCTGCAGCGCCCCGAGCGCGGCGCCCCCGACAGGCACGCTGCGCCGCTTGCTGCCCTTGCCGAGCACATGGGCCGTGGCGTCGGGCAGGTCGATCCAGCCGTGTCCTGCGCGCTCCGCCTGCCCGCTCGCGCGCGCATCGAGCCCCAGGATCTCGGCCACGCGCAGGCCGCTGCCGTAGAGCAGCTCGACGATGGCGTGGTCGCGCAGCGCCAGCCGCGGGTCGCTCTCGGCTTCAGGCATGGCGGCCTGGTGCTGCGCATGCTCGGCCAGCTGCACCGCCTGCTCGACCGACAGCGCCTTGGGCAGCGGCTTGCCGACCTTCGGCGCGCGCAACCCTTCCACCGGGTTGGCCACCACCTCGCCGCGGCGGCCCCAGTGCCGGTAGAGGCCCCGCCACGCCGCGAGCGCCAAGGCAATGCTGCGTGGCCCCAGCCCGGTGCCGCGCAGACGCGCCGCCCATGAGCGCAGGTGGTGCGGCTGGGCCTGCTTGAGAGGCACGCCCTCGGCGCCGGCACTGCCCTGCAGGCGGTGCAGCGCGTCGCGGTAAAGCGTGACCGTGCGCGCCGCCAGCCGGCGCTCGACGCCCAGGTGGTGCAGGTAGTCTTCGACTTCGGGCGCCAGGGCGCCGTAGGCGGCCTCGTTCAGTGGCTCACCCGGTGTGCGCGTCATCGAATTCTGTGGTTGCAGCCGATGTCGGGCCGATGGCGCCTCAGGTCGGCCGCAGCCGCCAGAGCGCTGCACCGGCCAACTCGCCGATGCGCATGAGGAAGTCCGTGCCCATCTCGGCCGCATACCGCGTCGGGTCGGGCGAGCCGAGCACCAGCAGGCCGAACACCGCGTCGCCATGGCGCAGCGGGATCATCGCCAGGCTGGCCACGGTGCCCGGGTCTTCGAGCCAGCCCACGGCCTCGAAGCCGGCGTTCACGCCGCAATAGGGCAGCGTCAGGCTGCCGGCGAAGGTCTTCACGTCCTCGCTGACGCTCTGCGCAAAGTCGTGCGCCGCATAGGCCGGCGCGAGCGACCACAGCCGGATGGCCGCCTGCGGGATGAGGAACTCGTGCTTCAGCGTCGTCACCATCGCCGCCGGCAGCGCGGCCGGGTCGGTGGTGCGCATCAGCGTGCGCGTGAGCCGATGCAGCCGGTCGACCAGCGTCATGTTCTCTTGGCCGGCGCGGATCATCTCGACGATCTTCAGCTCCAGGCCCTTGATGCGTTCGCGCAGCATTTCCATCTGCCGCTCCGAGAGCGTGACGGCGCGCTGCCCATGCGGGCTGGTGAGGCGGATGCTGGCCAGCAGCTCCGCATGGTGCTCGAAGAAGCCCGGAGACTGCGCGAGGTAGGCGGCGACGGCGGTCTCGTCCAGGGGGGCGTCCTTGCTCATGGGATGTAGTCTCTTCCGTCGCTGCTCACAGCTCGATCTCGCCTTCGTACACGAACTCCGCCGGCCCGGTCATCAGCACGTGCGCGCCGTCGGCCGGCCACTCGATGAGCAGGTCGCCGCCGCGCGTATGCACGTGCACGCGCCGCTTCGTGCCATCGAGCCAGCCCAGCCGGATGCCGGCCACGACGGCGGCGCAGGCACCGGTGCCGCAGGCGAGTGTCTCGCCCGCGCCACGCTCGTAGACGCGGATGTATATCTCGTCGGGCGCCAGCACCTGCATGAAGCCGGCGTTCACCCGCCGCGCAAAGCGGGCATGGCCCTCGACGAGGGGGCCGAGCAGCGCCACCGGCGCGGCCACGACGTCCTCCACGCGCATCACGGCGTGCGGGTTGCCCATCGACAACGTGGCCACATCGCCGAGCTTGTCGCCCTTGGGCCCCGTCAGCGGCCACAACTCGAAGCCCGCGCCTGGCCCGACGCGCCGCGGCACGAGGCCACCGGCGTCGAAGGGAATGAGCCCATGCTCGAACACCGGCCGGTTCATGTCCACCGTGACCTGGCCGTCGTCCTGCAGCACCAGTTCGAGCAGGTTGTTCACCGTCTCGACCTTGATGCGACGCTGGCTCGTGAGGCCGCGCGCGTGCACGTAGCGCACGAAGCAGCGGGCGCCGTTGCCGCAGTGCTCGACCTCGTCGCCGCTCGCGTTGAAGATGCGGTAGCGGAAGTCGACGCCGGGCGTTTCGCTCTTCTCGACGACGAGGATCTGGTCGGCGCCGATGCCGAAGCGCCGGTCGGCCAGGCGCCGTGCCTGCGCCGTGCTCAGCTCGACCGGCGCGCGCGTGCCGTCGAGCACGACGAAGTCGTTGCCGGCGCCTTGCATCTTGGTGAAGCGAAGGCGCTGCTTGACGGGGCGCGCCTGCTCGGGGGGCAGGGCCAGCCTGGACGCGGGGAACATGGTGGCGCGATTGTCGTGCAGCGCCGGCGTCACGCCGCGCCGGTGTTCAGTAGACCTGCGCCGCCCCCGGCGGCCGCGTCTTGAAGCGCTTGTGCACCCACAGGTACTGCGCCGGGCAGCGACGGATCTCGCTCTCGATCCAGCGGTTCATGCGCGCTGCGTCGGCCTCGGGGTCGTCGCTCGGCCAGTCGATCCAGGGCTCGAGGAAGCGGATGCGGTAGCCCTGGCCGCCGGGCAGCAGCTCGCCCACCACCGGCTGCACCACCATGTCCAGAGAGCGCGCCAGGCGCGAAGGGGCGAGCAGCGTCGCTGCGGGCTGGCCGAAGAAGGGCACGAAGGCTGCGTCGCGCAGGCCGAAGTCCATGTCACTCGGGTTGAAGAAGGGCTGGCCGCGCCTGATGGCACGCACCAGCGGCCGCGCGCTCTCCTGCCGCGCGAACATGTCGGCCAGGCCGAAGCGGCCGCGTCCGCGCTTGAGCGCCGCGTCGAGCACGGCGTTGCTCTGCGCCGTGTAGATGTTGCACACGCGTTTGCGCTGGAACAGCTGCGTCGCCGTACCGGCAACGTCCACGGCCAGGAAGTGCGGCACCAGCCACATCACTGCGCGGTCGCCACGTTCGGCGAGCTGGATGTCGCCTTCGACGTGGATGAGCTTCTCGAGCCGGGCACGTGGCGCATACCAGAGCAGCGCGCGCTCGACGAGGCTGCGCCCGAGCCACTCGAAGTGCTCGCGCACGAGGGCGGCGCGCGCCGCGGGGTTGAGCTCGGGCAGGCAGAGGGCGACGTTGGCCAGTGCCACGCGCCGCCGGCTGCGGCCCAAGAGGTGCAAGAAGCGGCCGAGCGAGCGGCCGAGTGCCGCCTGCAGGCCCAGCGGCAGCCATTGCAGCAGCCAGAACACGGCGAGCAGCGCGCGCGCACCGATGTTGGCGCCCAAGCCGGCGGCCCGCTGCGCGAGCCCCGCCGATGCCCGCTGCGGCAGGGCCGGGCTCATTCCTGTGCCGCCGCCGGCTGTTGCCGCGGCTGCTTGTAGCGGTGGTAGCCCCACAGATACTGCGAGGGCGCCTGGCGGATCAGCGCCTCCATGCTGCGGTTGATGGCGGTGGCATCGGCCAGCGCCACCGCCTCGGCATCGGCAGGCAACGCATCGGCGCGGGCCAGGGGTTCGGCCAGCGACGATGTCCGCACCACATAGCCGGCGCCGTGGGGCAGCCGCTCGCCCCAGATGGCAAGGATCTCGGCGCCGGCCTGCCGCGCCAGCCTTGCGGCCAGCGTCATCGTGTAGGCCGGCCGGCCGAAGAACGGCGCCCACACGCCCATGCCTTCTGGCGGCACCTGGTCGGGCAGCATGCCCACCGTCTCGCCGCGCTTGAGCGCGCGCAGTAACTGCCGCACACCGGCCAGCGTGGCCGGCGCGGTGGCCAGGTGCGGGCGCGCCCGCGCCGTCTGCTGCAGCTCGCGCAGCAGGGCCTGGCGCGCCGGGCGGTACAGCGCGGTGAGCGGCTGGCGCGCGCCGAAGCGCTCGGCATACGCCTGCCCTGCGACCTCGAAGCTGCCCATGTGCGGCGTGAGCAGCACGAGGCCCCGGCGGGGTTCGCGGCCGACGACCTGCTCGATCAGCTCGGCACCTTCCCATCGCACCGGGTCGGCGATCGGCGCATCGTGCGCGCGCAGCCACAGGCGCGGCGTTTCCAGGGACATGCGCCCCGCAGCGCCGATGGCGGCCCGCCGGTCGCCCGCTCTCACGCCGGCCAGCGCGGCATTGGCGTTCAGCCGCGCGCGGTAGCTGGGAGATAGCGCATACGCCGCCCAGCCCAACCCGCTGCCCAGGCCGTGCAAAAGGCGCAGGGGGCAACGCGCCACACCACGCAGCAGCCAGAGCGCAAGAGACATGGTTCGTATAATTCATGCTGGCCGCCGAGTTAACAGGACAACTTGCGGGGCGGCCGTCGGGTGCGAAGCTTAAGCGAGCCAAAGGGGCACGTTGAGAGCACGCACCGCGCGGGGCGGTGGCCCCCCATCCGCTAAAGCGTTCGCCGCGGCTCCAGCAACACTGACCAGCGACGACGCAAATCAGTGCAACCCGAGATTGGAGCCCCCACGTGGCGAACGACTTCCTCTTCACCAGCGAATCGGTTTCCGAAGGCCATCCCGACAAGGTGGCCGATCAGATCTCCGACGCCATCCTCGACGCGATCTTCAAGCAGGACCCGCGTTCGCGCGTCGCCGCCGAGACGCTCACCAACACCGGCCTCGTGGTGCTGGCCGGCGAGATCACCACCAACGCGCACGTCGACTACATCCAGGTCGCGCGCGACACCGTCAAGCGCATCGGCTACGACAACACCGAGTACGGCATCGACTACAAGGGCTGCGCCGTGCTCGTGGCCTACGACAAGCAGAGCAACGACATCGCGCAGGGCGTCGACCACGCCAGCGATGACCATCTCAACACCGGCGCCGGCGACCAGGGCCTGATGTTCGGCTACGCCTGCGACGAGACGCCGGTGCTCATGCCCGCGCCCATCTACTACGCGCACCGCCTCGTCGAGCGCCAGGCCATGCTGCGCAAGGACGGCCGCCTGCCCTTCCTGCGCCCGGATGCGAAGAGCCAGGTGACGATGCGCTACGTCGACGGCAAGCCGCACAGCATCGACACCGTGGTGCTCTCGAGCCAGCACGCGCCCGAGATGAGCCTGGGCAACAAGATGAAGCCCGAGTTCTACGAGGCCGTCATCGAGGAGATCATCAAGCCGGTGCTGCCCAAGGAGTGGCTCAAGGACACCAAGTACCTGATCAACCCCACTGGCCGCTTCGTCATCGGCGGCCCGCAGGGCGACTGCGGCCTCACGGGCCGCAAGATCATCGTCGACACCTACGGCGGCGCCTGCCCGCACGGTGGCGGCGCCTTCAGCGGCAAGGACCCCTCCAAGGTCGACCGCTCGGCCGCCTACGCCGCGCGCTACGTGGCCAAGAACGTCGTTGCCGCCGGCATCGCCAAGCAATGCCAGGTGCAGGTGGCCTACGCCATCGGCGTGGCGCGGCCGATGAACGTGACCGTCTACACCGAGGGCACGGGAAAGATCTCCGATGAGAAGATCGCCAAGCTCGTGAACGAGCACTTCGACCTGCGCCCGAAGGGCATCATCCAGATGCTCGACCTGCTGCGGCCGATCTACGAGAAGACGGCGGCCTATGGGCACTTCGGGCGCGAGGAGCCGGAGTTCACCTGGGAAAGAACCGACAAGGCGGCCGCGCTCCGCGCGGCAGCGGGGCTGTAGAGCCCCCGAGCGAAGCCGGTTTGTCGGGCCTTCGGTGAGGTCTGGGGCTCCAGGCCCGTGCCGGAACCAGACCGAGGTCATGGCGCGTCGAGCCCGCGGGGCGCTCGGCTCCGCGAATGTCCTCCTTCGAGGGCCTGGCTAAGCAAGGCCCCCGAACCCCCTTGATCCTGCTGCGCCGACCGCCCGGCGAGGGCCAGACGCGCGGCGCAGCGATTCTCACCAGTCCCCCACGGGAATACACAATGTTCAACCCGGCACGCGCACAGCATGCCGGCACGAACCATGTCGCCGGGCCGCGGTGCGGCGCCGGCACCTGTCGTCGATCTCGACGACATCACTGGCGGCCTGGCGTCGTTGCAGCATCCTTATGTGGCGCCGGTGCGCCGCCGCGACCCGTCGTGAAGCCTTGGCGTCGTGCACAGGAGACCGACGATGACGAGCACAGTTCCTCCAGCGGCCGCTTTGGCCTTCGCACGGCGCTCGCCTTGCCCATGGGCGTGGTGCTGGGCCTCCTGCCTTGGCAGGTGCTGGCCCAGTCGCCCGCCAACGCCCACGCAGCGGCAGCGGAGGTGCGTGCCGGCACGCTCAAGAGCGAGTACCTCGTCAGCGCCGCCATTGCACGCGCCAAGGCGGTGGCGGCGTACAACGTCTTCGTCACCCTCGACGAAGCCGGCGCCCTGGCGGCGGCCAAGGCGCTCGACGCCGCGCCCAAGGCAAGGCGCTGCCGGGCGCTGGCCGGCGTGCCGATCGCAATCAAGGACAACATCGAGGTTGCCGGCTTGCCCAGCACCGGCGGCACCCCGGCGCTGAAGGGCTAGGTGCCGAAGACCGGCGCCCCGGTGGTGAAGAAACTGCGCGAAGCCGGCGCCATCGTGCTCGGCAAGACCCATCTGCACGAGCTCGCTTTCGGCATCTCGGGGTTCAACCCGGCGTACAACACCGGGCCCGAGCCGGGCGTGCGCAACGCGTACGACAAGACGAAGAGCGCCGGCGGTTCGTCCTCGGGCACCGGCGTGGCGCTCGGCGCGCGCGTCGTTCTCGCGGGCCTGGGCACCGACACCGGCGGCTCGGTGCGTGTGCCCTGCGCCTTCAACGGCTGCGCCAGCCTGCGGCCCGCGGTGGGGCGCTACCCGCTGGCCGGCATCCTGCCGATCTCGCGCACACGCGACACCGCCGGGCCGATGGCGCCGGCGATGGCCGATGTCGAGTTGCTCGACCGCGTCATCGCCGGCACGAAAGAGGCAGCCCGGCCCGCCGGGCTGAAGGGCCTGCGCCTGGGCCGCGTCAAGGAGCTGCTGGCGAACATGGACGCCGATACGCAGGCTGCGTTCGACGCGGCGACGGCCCGGCTGAAGGATGCCGGCGTCGTTTTCGTCGATGTCGAGATGCCCAGGCTGATGGAGCTGAACGGCGCGGTGAGCTTCGCTGCTGACGCTGACACCGAGCTCGCGCGCGATGGCCTTGTCGGTGAGCCCGCGCGCAACGAGCCCGGCCACCTCGCGCTCGCGCGGCGACAGGGCCTCCAGCGCCGGGGCGGCGCGACGACGCTGGGCGCGCCGCGGTACCAGCGCTCGTAGCGCGCCAGGTTGGCGGGGTCCATGTGCAGCGAGACGCCGTCCGCGAAGCGGCCGCTCGCCGCATCCCACACATAGGAGGCGAACTGGTCGGCCCGCAGCAGGTCGAGCAGCGCGCGGCCGACACCCAGGCGAACCTCGCGTTTGCCCAGGTCCTCGGCCAGCAGGGCGAAGACGCGGGCCAGGGCGGTGGTTTCGCGGTGGGAGAGGATCATCGGCGACACGGCGACACGGCGACACGGCGGCGGGGCCGCCTCGCAGGCCGCGCCGATGGTACGCTGCGCACTCGCCGCCGGCGACAGGAGCAGCCCGCATGCCGATCCCCTTGAAGAAG
>JALHOU010000063.1:0-3986 GCA_022842825.1 Rubrivivax sp. | reverse complement strand
CGGCGACACGGCGACACGGCGACACGGCGGCGGGGCCGCCTCGCAGGCCGCGCCGATGGTACGCTGCGCACTCGCCGCCGGCGACAGGAGCAGCCCGCATGCCGATCCCCTTGAAGAAGACCGCCAGCCAGCTCGTCGCCGAGGCGATGGCGCAGGTGCGCACCTTGAGCCTGACGCAGGCGCAGGCCGAACACGCCAAGGGCCATGCGCTCTTCGTCGACCTGCGTGACTTGCGCGAGCTCGAGCGCGAAGGCGTCGTCCCGGGCGCGGTGCACGCGCCGCGCGGCATGCTCGAGTTCTGGGTCGACCCCACCAGCCCGTACTTCCACAAGGCCTTCGAGGGCGTGCAGGAGGGCCGACCGATGGTGCTGTTCTGCGCCGCCGGCTGGCGCTCGGCGCTCGCCACCAAGGCGCTGCTGGAGATGGGCTTCGCCGAGGTCAGCCACATCGAGGGCGGTTTCTCGGCCTGGAAGGCGGCTGGTGCGCCGGTGGCCGAGAAGGCGCCAGCCAGACCCCAGGTCGCCTGACGACCCCGACGCGCCGCGCGAGACGCGAAAAGGAAGAGGAAGGGCCCATCCGTGGTTGACCTTGCCCAGTCGTTGCGCATCCAGGCGCACGCCAACGCGCTGGCCAACCTGCGCCTGCACGCGGCGATGGCGCCGCTGTCGCGCGAGGAGCTGCAGGCCAGGCGCACGAGCTTCTTCCCCAGCCTGATGGCGACGCTGAACCACATCCTGGCCGTGGACGTCTACTACGTCGCCGCGCTCGCCGGCGACGCCAACCCCGAGGCGGCGTGGCGTGGGTATCGCCCGGCGCTGGACCTCGCGCCGCTGGTGGCCTCCCAGCGCGCGAGCGACATGCGCCTGTTGTCGGTGTGCGAGGCGCTCGACGCCGACGGCTGCAACCGCATCGTCGCGATGCCGCGCGGCGGCGGCCGCGTGCAGCAAGACCGCGCCGCGCACGTGCTCGCCCATCTCTTCATGCACCAGACGCACCACCGCGGCCAGGTGCACGCGATGCTCTCGGGCACCGCGGTGAAGCCGCCGCAGCTCGACGAGTTCCTGATGCCCAGCGAAGGGCACCTGCGCGAAGGCGAGATGCTGGCCTTCGACTGGAACGAGCGCGAGGTGTACGGGCCCCTGCCCGGCGCCTGAGCTCGGCCGCGCCGGCGCGCGCGGGTTCACCTGCGGACCGGTGCCCGGGGCGCTGCCTAGAATCGCATTGACGCAAACGTCAATTCGCCTGGCGCCGCCACACGCATCGCATGTGCCCGGCGCATGGGCCGAACCGAGGAGACCGACCCCATGCCCGCGCTCGCGTCCCAGCTCAACCCACGCTCGGCGGAGTTCAAGGCCAGCGCCGACGCGATGCGGCTGCTCGTCGGCGACCTGAACGCGAAGCTGGCCAAGATCACCGAGGGCGGCGGCGCCGCGGCGCTGGCCAAGCACACGGCGCGCGGCAAGCTGCCGCCGCGCGAGCGCGTCGAGATGCTGCTCGACCCCGACACGCCCTTCCTCGAGATCGCGCCGCTGGCGGCGCTCGACATGTACGACAACGCGGCGCCGGGCGCGGGCATGATCGCCGGCATCGGGCGGGTCAGCGGGGTCGAGTGCCTCATCGTGTGCAACGACGCCACCGTCAAGGGTGGCACCTACTACCCGATGACGGTGAAGAAGCACCTGCGCGCGCAGGAGATCGCGCGCGAGAACCGGCTGCCGTGCATCTACCTCGTCGACAGCGGCGGCGCCAACCTGCCCAACCAGGACGAGGTCTTCCCCGACCGCGAGCACTTCGGCCGCATCTTCTACAACCAGGCCAACCTCAGCGCCCAGGGCATCCCGCAGATCGCCGTGGTGATGGGCTCGTGCACGGCCGGCGGCGCCTACGTGCCGGCGATGAGCGATGAGACCATCATCGTCAAGAACCAGGGCACCATCTTCCTCGGCGGCCCGCCGCTCGTGAAGGCGGCCATCGGCGAAGTGGTGAGCGCCGAAGACCTGGGCGGCGGCGACGTGCACACGCGCCTGTCGGGCGTGGCCGACCACCTGGCCGAGAACGACCTGCATGCGCTGGCCATCGCGCGCGCCACGGTCGCCAATCTCAACTGGGAGAAGCGCCCACAGGTGCTGACGCAGCCGCCGCGCGCGCCCCTCTTCGACGCGGGCGAGCTGCACGGCATCATCCCCACCGACCCGCGCAAGCCTTTCGACGTGCGCGAGATCATCGCCCGCATCGTCGATGGCAGCGAGTTCGACGAGTTCAAGGCGCGCTACGGCACCACGCTCGTCACCGGCTTCGCGCACATCGAGGGCATGCCGGTGGGCTTCGTGGCCAACAACGGCATCCTGTTCTCCGAAAGCGCGATGAAGGCCGCGCACTTCATCGAGCTGTGCTGCCAGCGGCGCGTGCCGCTCGTGTTCCTGCAGAACATCACCGGCTTCATGGTCGGGCGCAAGTACGAGGCCGAGGGCATCGCCAAGCACGGCGCCAAGATGGTGACGGCGGTGGCCACGGCCACGGTGCCCAAGTTCACGGTGATCATCGGCGGCAGCTTCGGCGCCGGCAACTACGGCATGTGCGGCCGTGCGTATTCGCCGCGCTTCCTTTGGATGTGGCCGAACGCGCGCATCAGCGTCATGGGTGGCGAGCAGGCGGCGAGCGTGCTGGCCACCGTCAAGCGCGACGGCATCGAGGGCAAGGGCGGGAAGTGGTCCGCCGACGAGGAGGCGGCGTTCAAGAAGCCCATCCTCGAGCAGTTCGAGCACCAGGCGCACCCGTACTACGCCAGCGCCCGGCTGTGGGACGACGGCGTCATCGACCCCGCCGACACGCGCCGTGTGCTGGGGCTGGCGCTCTCGGCGAGCCTGAACGCGCCGATCCCGGACAGCCCGAAGTTCGGCGTCTTCCGCATGTAGCGCTGGCAGAGGCAACCATTTGGACACCGCCTACACCACACCCGAGCGCGAGCTGCTGCGCGAGCAGGTGGCGCGCTTCCTCGCGCGCGAGGTCGAGCCGCACGCCGACGCCTGGGAGCGCGAAGGCCGTGTGCCGCGCGACGTGCTGCGGCGCATGGGCGAGGCGGGCCTGCTCGGCATCGCCTTCGAGCCCGAATACGGCGGCGCTGGTGCCGACGCGCTGACCAACCTCGTCTTCGCCGAGGCACTGTCGGCGAGCCTGTGCGCCGGCTTCGTCATCACCGTGCTCGTGCACACCGACATGGCCGGGCCGCACCTGCACCACGCCGGCAATGCGGCGCAGAAGGCGCGCTGGATGCCCGGCATCACGGGCGGTCGCACGATCACCGCGGTGGCCATCACCGAGCCCGGGGCCGGCAGCGACGTGGCCGGCCTCGCGACGCGCGCGCGCCGCGACGGGAACGAATGGGTGCTCGACGGCAGCAAGCTCTTCATCACCAATGGCGTGCTCGCCGACCTCTACTTCGTGGCCGCGCGCACCGGCCCGGCGCGGCACGAGATCTCCATCTTCGCGGTGGAGAAGGGCACGCCCGGGCTGCGCGTGGGTCGCTCGCTCGACAAGACCGGCTGGCGCGCCAGCGACACGGCCGAGCTCTTCTTCGAGAACTGCCGCGTGCCGGCCGGCCACCTGCTCGGCGAGGAGGGGCGCGGCTTCTACGCCGTGATGAAGAACTTCCAGACCGAGCGCATCGCGCTGGGCGCCATGGCGGTGGCCGCCTGTCGCCGCTCCATCGAGCTGACGCTCGAGCACGTGCGCACGCGCCGCGCCTTCGGCGACACGCTCTGGGCCAAGCAGTCGGTGCGGCAGAAGGTCGCCATGCTCGATGCGAAGACGCGTGCCGCCCGCCAGTACCTCTACCACTGCGCCTGGCGCGTGGCGCAAGGGCACGAGACGAACGCGGTGGTGCAGGACGTGTCGATGCTGAAGGCGCTCACCGGCGAGCTCGTGAACGAGGTCACCTACGCGTGCCAGCAGCTGCACGGCGGCATGGGCTTCATGACCGGCACGCC
>JALHOU010000062.1 GCA_022842825.1 Rubrivivax sp. | reverse complement strand
CCGGTCGACCAACCCATCAAAGCAAGACGACGAGGGCGACGAGGCATGGCAGACACCTCCGGGACGATGGATCGCGCGCGCGCCAGACGAACGCGCACAACGAGCCGGCCTGGCACGATGCGTCTCATCGACGCCTTTGGCTACCGGCTGCCGCTGGCCGGCGTGGTGTCCATCCTGCACCGCCTGAGCGGGGCGCTGATGTTTGTCCTGCTGCCGTTCGTGGTGTGGCTGTTCGACGTGACGCTCAGCTCCGAGGCCAGCTACGAGCGCTTCACGGCCGCCTACGCGGTGGGCATCGGCGGCGTTCCGGCCTGGCTGGTCAAGTTCGTCACCCTGGCGCTCATCTGGGCCCTCCTGCACCACGCCATCTCCGGCGTTCGGCACCTCTGGATGGACGTGACGCACAGCGTCACCAAGGAGCAGGGGCGGACGTCGGCGATCGTCACGCTGGCCGGCAGCATCGGCCTCACGCTCATCCTGATGGGCAAGCTGTTCGGCTGGTACTGAGCTGCGGGCACGAAGAAGAGGCTAGCGATGGCAGTCAACTACGGTTCCAAGCGCGTCGTCGTCGGCGCGCACTACGGTATGCGCGACTGGCTGAGCCAGCGTGTCACGGCGGCGCTGATGGCGCTGTTCGCGCTCGCCCTGCTGGTACAGGTGGCCTGGCCCGGCCGCCCGCTCGGCTACGACACCTGGTCGGCGATCTTCTCCGCGCAGTGGATGAAGGTGCTCACCTTCGCCATCGTCGTTGCGCTCGGCTGGCACGCCTGGGTCGGCGTGCGCGACATCTGGATGGACTACATCAAGCCGGTCGGCCTGCGCCTGGTGCTGGAGGTGGTCACGATCGTGTGGCTGGTAGGCAACATGGGCTGGATGGTGCAGGTGCTGTGGCGGCTTTGAGGCCACCGCGACCCTGAGCGAGAACCCGAGAACCACGATGGCAATGACTTCCAAGTCCCTTTCCGCATCGCTTCCGAGGCGCCGATTCGACGTCGTCGTCGTTGGCGCCGGCGGCTCGGGCATGCGCGCTTCGCTGCAGCTCTCGCTGGCCGGCCTGAACGTGGCCGTGCTGTCCAAGGTCTTCCCCACGCGCAGCCACACGGTGGCGGCGCAGGGCGGCATCGGCGCGAGCCTGGGCAACATGGCCGAGGACAACTGGCACTACCACTTCTACGACACGGTGAAGGGTTCCGACTGGCTCGGCGACCAGGACGCCATCGAGTTCATGTGCCGCGAGGCCGGCAAGGTGGTGTACGAACTCGAGCACATGGGCATGCCGTTCGACCGCAACCCCGACGGCACCATCTACCAGCGCCCCTTCGGCGGCCACACCGCCAACTACGGCGAGAAGCCCGTGCAGCGCGCCTGCGCCGCCGCCGACCGCACCGGCCATGCGATGCTGCACACGCTGTACCAGCAGAACGTGCGCGCGAAGACCAACTTCTTCGTCGAGTGGATGGCGCTCGATCTCATCCGCGACAGCGAGGGCGACGTGCTCGGCGTCATCGCGCTCGAGATGGAAACGGGCGAGGTCTACATCCTCGAGGCCAAGACGACGCTCTTCGCAACGGGCGGCGCCGGGCGCATCTACGCGGCCAGCACCAACGCCTTCATCAACACGGGCGACGGCCTCGGCATGGCGGCGCGTGCCGGCATTCCGTTGGAGGACATGGAGTTCTGGCAATTCCACCCCACCGGCGTACACAACGCCGGCGTGCTGCTCACCGAGGGCTGCCGCGGCGAGGGCGCCATCCTGCGCAACAGCAACGGCGAACGCTTCATGGAGCGCTACGCACCGACGCTGAAGGACCTGGCGCCGCGCGACTTTGTCTCGCGCTGCATGGACCAAGAGATCAAGGAAGGGCGCGGCTGCGGTCCGAACAAGGACTACATCCAGCTCGACATGACGCACCTGGGTGCCGAGACCATCATGAAGCGCCTGCCCAGCGTCTTCGAGATCGGGCACAACTTTGCCAACGTCGACATCACCAAGGAACCGATCCCGGTGGTGCCGACCATCCATTACCAGATGGGCGGCATCCCGACGAACGTCAACGGTCAGGTGGTGGCACCCAAGGGTGGCGTACACAACGACGTCGTCAACGGCTTCTACGCCGTGGGTGAGTGCTCGTGCGTCAGCGTGCACGGCGCCAACCGCCTGGGCACCAACTCGCTGCTCGACCTGCTCGTCTTCGGCAAGGCGGCGGGTGACCACATCGTCAAGAGCTTCAAGGCCGCAGACAAGACGCACAAGCCGCTGCCCGCCGATGCGGCCGACAAGTCGCTGGCGCGCCTGGCGCGGCTCGATGGCAGCACCGGCGGCGAGTACGCGCAGGACGTGGCCAACGACATCCGCAACGCCATGCAGCAGCATGCCGGCGTCTTCCGTACCCAGGCCGGCATGGACGAAGGCGTGGCCAAGATCAACGCCATTCGCGAGCGCGTGAACGCCATCGCGCTGAAGGACAAGAGTCAGGTCTTCAACACCGCCCGCATCGAGGCGCTCGAGGTCGAGAACCTGATCGAGTCGGCGCAGGCCACGATGACCAGCGCCGCCGCGCGCAAGGAGTGCCGCGGCGCCCACACCGTGAAGGACTACGAGCGAGGGGCCGACGACGCCGAGTGCCCGCTCGGCCGCAACGACCGCGAGTGGATGAAGCACACCCTCTGGTACAGCGAGGGCAACCGGCTGGCCTACAAGCCGGTGAACCTCAAGCCGCTCACCGTCGAGTCGATCCCGCCCAAGGTCCGGACCTTCTGACGGGTCCTTCCGAGCCGGCCGCCACCAGACCCCCGAGAACATGACCGCACGCACCTTCCAGATCTACCGCTTCGACCCCGACCAGGACGACAAGCCGCGATTGCAGACCTACACCGTCGAGCTCGACGGTTCGGAACGCATGCTGCTCGACGCCCTGATGAAGCTCAAGGCGTTGGACCCCACGCTCTCGTTCCGCCGCAGCTGCCGCGAGGGCGTGTGCGGCTCGGACGCGATGAACATCAACGGCAAGAACGGCCTGGCCTGCCTGACGAACCTGCGCACGCTGCCCGGCACGATCGTGCTCAAGCCGCTGCCCGGGCTGCCGGTGATCCGCGACCTCATCGTGGACATGACGCAATTCTTCAAGCAGTACCACAGCATCAAGCCCTACCTCGTCAGCGAGACGCTGCCACCCGAGAAGGAGCGCCTGCAGTCGCCCGAGGAACGCGACGAGCTCAACGGCCTGTACGAGTGCATCCTGTGCGCCAGCTGCAGCACCGCGTGCCCGAGCTTTTGGTGGAATCCCGACAAGTTCGTCGGCCCGGCCGGGCTGCTGCAGGCCTACCGCTTCATTGCCGACAGTCGCGACGAGGCGACCGCCGAGCGGCTGGACAACCTCGAAGACCCGTACCGGATCTTCCGCTGCCACACCATCATGAACTGCGTCGATGTCTGCCCCAAGGGGCTGAACCCGACCAGGGCCATCGGCAAGATCAAGGAGCTGATGGTCCGCCGAGCCGTCTGAGAAAGAAGAAACGACCATGGACGGGCAGCGCCTCGACGACCGTTCGCTCAGCCGGCTGAAATGGCGTTGCCGACGCGGCCTGCTGGAAAACGACCTGTTTATCGAGCGCTTCTTTCGCCGTCACGAGGAGACGATCACTGTCAGTATGGCCCAGGGGCTCGAGGCCCTGATGGATCTGGCTGACAACGACCTGCTCGATCTTCTGCTGGCCCGCAAGGAGCCGCAGGATCCATCGATCGCCATCGACACGCAGGAAGTGCGCGAGGTGCTGGCGCTGATGCGCCGCTCGCCCCCGCCGCTTTCGCCCACCGCCTGAAAGGAAGTCCCGTGGCCATGACCCCCTCCGACGTGAAAGCGACGCTGTCGTTCAGTGACGGCAGCCCGAGCATCGAACTGCCGCTGTACAAGGGCACCATCGGGCCCGATGTCATCGACATCCGCAAGCTCTACGGCCAGACCGGCAAGTTCACCTACGACCCGGGCTTCCTGAGCACCGCCAGCTGCAACAGCACCATCACCTACATCGATGGCGACAAGGGCGAGTTGCTCTACCGTGGCTACCCGATCGAGCAACTGGCCACGCAGTGCGACTTCCTGGACACCTGCTACCTGCTGCTCTACGGCGAGCTGCCCAACGCCACGCAGCAACGCGACTTCCACAAGCTCGTCACCAACCACACGATGGTGAACGAGCAGATGCAGTTCTTCCTCCGCGGCTTCCGCCGCGACGCGCACCCGATGGCGGTCATGACGGGCCTGGTGGGCGCGCTGTCGGCCTTCTATCACGACAGCACCGACATCCATAACCCGCGCCACCGCGACGTGGCGGCGATCCGGCTGATCGCCAAGATGCCCACGCTGGTGGCGATGGCCTACAAGTACGGCGTCGGCCAGCCCTACATGTACCCGCGCAATCACCTGAGCTATTCGGCGAACTTCATGCACATGATGTTCGCCACGCCCTGCGAGGACTACAAACCCAACGAAGTGCTGGTGCGGGCGCTGGACCGCATCTTCATCCTGCATGCCGACCACGAGCAGAACGCGAGTACCTCCACGGTGCGGCTGTGCGGCAGCTCGGGCACCAACCCGTTCGCGGCCATCGCCGCCGGCGTGGCCTGCCTGTGGGGGCCGGCGCACGGCGGCGCCAACGAGGCGGCGCTGAACATGCTGGAGGAGATCCAGCGCAACGGCGGCGTCGAGAAGATCGGCGAGTTCATCAAGCAGGTGAAGGACAAGAACAGCAACGTCAAGCTGATGGGCTTCGGCCACCGGGTCTACAAGAACTACGACCCGCGCGCCAAGCTGATGCGCGAGACCTGCCACGAGGTGCTGAGCGAACTGGGCCTGGGCAGCGACCCGCTGTTCAAGCTGGCGATGGCGCTGGAGAAGATCGCGCTCGAGGACGAATACTTCGTCGCCCGCAAGCTGTACCCGAACGTCGACTTCTATTCGGGCATCGTGCAGCGTGCCATCGGCATCCCGGTGAGCCTGTTCACCGCCATCTTCGCGCTCGCACGCACGGTGGGCTGGATCGCCCAGCTCAACGAGATGATCGGCGACCCCGAGTACAAGATCGGGCGGCCGCGACAGCTGTATGCGGGCTCGCCGCGGCGGGATGTGAAGGCGCTGGCGCAGCGCTGAGTGCCGCGCAGGTTCCTCTCCGTGGCGAGGCGACTCGCATGACACTGCAGCGGCGCCGCCTCGTCGGCGCCGCGGCCCTTGGCGCGCCGGCGTGGGCAGCGGTACTCGCGGGCTGCACGCTCGCCCCCGATGCCGACCACCGCGGCGAGGACGCACCGCGTGCGCTGCCGCTGCCGCGGCCGGTGCGCATGGCCTGGGTCCTGAGCTCGGGTGGGCCGCGCGGCTTCGTTCATGTGGGCGTGCTGCGCGCCCTGGATGAGCTTGGCCTCGCACCCGACCTGATCGTCGGCGCCTCGGTGGGCGCGGTGGTGGGCGGCCTGCGCGCCGCCGGCCGGAGCATGGCCGACATCGAGTACCTGGCACTCACGCTCAATCCGCTCTCGGTGGCGCGCCTGGCGGTCGGCGGCGCGGAGCGGCTGAGCGGCACGCCAATGGCCGAGCTCATGCGCGAGCACGTGCCGCAGCACCGGATCGAAAAACTGCCCCTGGCGCTGGCCTGCGTGGCCGCCCGCCAACGCGATGCTGAGCCCATGGCCTTTACGGCGGGAGATATCGGCCTGGCGGTGCAGGCTTCGGCCGCCATCGAGGGGCAACTGGCACCGGTGCGGATCCGTGGCGAGAGCTATGTCGATGCCGACTGGGTGGCGCCTCTACCCGTGCGCATCGCCCGCCGGCTCGGTGCGGCGCGCGTGCTGGCCGTCGATGCGAGCGTGCACCTGGACCGCGCCCCGGCCGCCGCGGCGCGTTACCGAGAAGGCGACCAACGCAAGCAGGCGCTCGTTGCCGCAGACGCCTTGCACGCCGACCTCGTGCTCAAGCCCGACTTCGGCTACTGGGTCAGCTTCTCGCGCGTATTTCGCGAACGAGCCATCGCCGCCGGCTACCGCGAAACGATGGCGCAGGCCGAGCGCCTGCGCGCACTGCACCGGTCCTAGACCGCTGCGGGCACCACCTGCGGCTGGCCCGGCATCACCGGCAGCTTGCCGGCAGCGCGTTGCGCCTCCCACTCGGCCTGCAGTGCCGAGTCGCTCTTGTAGTGGGGCACGCGGAACACGAGGCGCTTGTAGCGGGTGACGACCGCGCTCGACCCGGCCACCTCGGCATTCCAGTAGTGGTGCGCTCGCTTCAGGTTCAACTCGGTGTCCATCTCGAAATGGTCGCGCGACTTCCGCCCTCCGAACACATACAGCTTGCCGCGGTAGATGCGCCAGGTGTTCTCGGCACCGCCGCCGCCCCATGGAATGGCGTAGTTGATGCCGTTGCCGCAAAAGCCGCCGAACTGCGGCATGTACCTTTTCGGGTCGCGCAGGAACTCGGCCCTGTTCGCCTCGCTGGCGAAGCGCCATGTCACACCGCGCAGGTTGGATGTGATGGCCGGGTCGCCGCGCACCGCCGCCTGGCGCGTGAAGTAGGCCACCGCGTCGTGGCCCTCTAGCATCACCCCCGTCTCGACGCCGCCGGTGCCGGTACGGAAAGGACCGTCGTTGGGGCTGTCAGGCTGCGCCGGGGCACTCGGCGCCACGGGTGGCGCACCACAGGCGCCAAGCGAGAACGAGCCGATCGTGGCGCTCACCATTCCAAGCGTGCCGAGGGCGAGTGTCCGGCGTCGTGCAGTATCGACGGTCATCGAGGTCCTCCTTGTCGACTCTGGATCGGGTTCAAAGGTCTTTCGCGAGCCGCACGCCGCTGAACTGCCAGCGCGTCTCGGCCGGAAAGAAGTTGCGGTAGCTCGCGCGCATGTGCTCGCGCGGCGTGGCGCAGGAGCCGCCGCGCAGCACGTACTGGTTGACCATGAACTTGCCGTTGTATTCGCTCACCGCGCCGGCCCAGGGCCGGAAGCCGGGGTAGGCCTGGTACGACGAGGTGGTCCACTCCCACGCGTCGCCGAAGAGCTGCATCGGCGGGCCGGGTCGTGCCCTGGCCAGCGGCATCGGGTGCAGCGCCTCGCTCTCGACGAAGTTGCCTTCGGCGATGGCTTGGGCCTCCCGTTCCTGCGCCGCGTGCTCCCACTCGGCCTCGGTGGGCAGGCGTACCGACTCGCCGCTCTCGGCGGCTTGCCAGCGGGCATAGGCGTCGGCCTCGTACAGGCTCACATGCACCACTGGCGTGTGCGGGTCCACCGGCACCTCGCCGTGCAGGGTGAAGCTCGCCCAGCCGCGATGCGCCCTCGGGCCGTTTCCCGGGATGTCACCGGCGCCGGCGCCCGTCTGGCCGCGGCGGCGCCAGTACAGAGGCGCCTCGATGCGCTGCTGGCGCACCCATTCCCAGCCGGCCGAAAGCCACCAGCGCGGGTCGGTGTAGCCGCCGGCCTCGACGAAGTCGAGCCACTCGCCATGCGTGACGAGGCGGTTGCCCAGCGCGTACGGGCGCAGGTGGACCAGGTGCCTCGGCGTCTCGTTGTCGAAGGCGAAACCGTCGCCTTCGTGGCCGATGTGCACGAGGCCGCCGTCGAAGTCGCACCACCCGTGCGGTACCGGCGCCACCGCGGCCAGCGGCCAGGCCGGCCGGTACACCGGTGCCAGCGGGTTGCAGCCGAGCAGGTGCTTGAGGTCGGTGAGGATGAGTTCCTGGTGTTGATGCTCGTGCTGCAGGCCGAGCTCGACGAGTGTCTCGATCTCCTTGCGGCGTGGCCCCCGCGGGCTGGCCGACAGCAGGGTGGCCATGCGCTCGTCCACGGCGGCGCGGTAGGACCGGATCTCGGCCAGCCCGGGGCGTGTCACCAGACCCCGCTGCGACCGCGGATGCTGCTCGCCCACGCCGAGGTAGTAGCTGTTGAAGAGCACGCGGAAGGCCGGATGGAACGGCCGGAAGCCCGTCTCGAAGCGCTCGAGCACGAAGGTCTCGAAGAACCAGGTGACATGCGCCAGATGCCACTTCGTCGGGCTGGCGTCGGGCATCGACTGCACCTGGCAGTCGGCCTCCGAAAGCGGCGAGGCAAGCGCCATCGTCTGTGCACGCACGCGTGCAAAGTGGTCGGCCACCGGTGCGGACGCCATCGGGCGGGCCGCCCGCTCGGACCGGGAGCGGGGCAGGGTCTGCTTCATTGTTGCGTCTCCTCCGGCGCGTTCGCTCGCCGTTTCAGGCGCGCCGGCGGCCGCGCGCAATGTAGCCCATGCCCCATTGCGTGCTCCGGCGCTCGAAGTCCTCGCAATGTGGCGCCACCAGATCCCAAGGGCGCCAGAGGTCGGACGCGCGTGCGTTGTAGGGCCGGTTCTTCAACCATGCCAGCAGATTGAGAGGGCCGGTCCACCAGGGGAAGAACTTCATGCCGGCGATGGCAATGCGCGCGCCGGGTTTCAGCTGGCGCATCAGGTTGTCCACCGCGGCCGGTGTGCGGGTGATGTCGTGCACGTAGTTGAAGAGCGCGGCATCGGCAGGTCGGGGCAACTGAACGTTCTCGGCGCTGGCCTCCTGCAGCCAAACCCGGCTGTGCCAGCCCTCGCGCGCGATGCGGGCCCGCGCCTGCTCGCACATCTCCGGGCTCTGCTCGAAGGCGAGCACGCGCCCCTGCTCGCCTACCGCGGCCAGCAGCGGCGCAAAGCTGAGGCCAGTGCCGGCGCCGACATCGAGCACCACCTCGCCCGGCTGCAGGGCGAGCAGCGCGATGGTGCGCTGCCGCAGCGGCATCGTGAACGCGGCCGAGGCGTCGTAGCGGGCAGCGCGGCGCCGGTAGCGCGCGATGGAGATCTCGTTGGGCGTCATCGAAGGGCCGTTCGATCCGCGTTGGTCGGCAGCGTGGCCGTGACCATACACCGGTTCGGACAGGCACCCCAGCGCAGCGCGCGCCCTCAGGCCGGTGCGCGCGAGGCCGCGTGCAGGCCCATGACGCCGATGACGATGAGCCCGATGCACACCAGCTTCATCGCCGTGGCGGGCTCCTTGAAGTACAGGAAGCCGATGGCCGCCGTGAGCACCGTGCCGACGCCCGACCACACGGCATAGACCACCGAAAGCCCGAGCGTGCGGATGATGAGCGTGTTGAGCGCGAAGGAGGCGGCATAGAAGACGAAGATCAGCACCGAGGGGGTCAGTCGCGAGAAGCCTTCGGACAGGCGCATGCTCGTCGTGCCGGCGACCTCGAGGATGATGGCCAGCCCGAGCACGGCCCAGGCCTGGCCCAGGGTCAATTGGATGTTCATGCCGTTGTCGTCCCGTCGCCGCGCACCCGTGGCGCACACGAAGGCTAACCGAGCCGCCACTGCGGAGTGGCGTGCGTCAGATCTCCAGGACTTCGCGCGGCTCTTCGCCCACCGCTGCAGCGGCAGACGAGGGCATCGGGGCGGGCAGGCGTTCGGCGAGCAGCCGGATCGTCGAGGCGTCGAAGACCTCGCGCAGGGGCAGCTTGGCGCCGAAGCCCTCGTCGATCAGTGCCAGCACGCGCGTGAACATCAGCGAGTGGCCGCCGAGCTCGAAGAAGTCGTCGTTGGCGCCGATGCCCTGCACGCCCAGGAGTTCTTCCCAGATCGTTGCCAACCTACGCTCCACGTCTGTGGCGGGTGGCACATAGGGTGTGGAGAGCGACGGCCTCGCATTCGCCGCGGGCGCGGACCGGACCGCCGCGGCATCCGTGCCGCTGCTGGTGCCTGCGCCTGACAACGGCGCCGGCAGGGCCGCCTCGCCGGCGGCCGGGCCTTGCTTCGGCGGATGCCGAAGCAGCTCATGCAGATGCGCGACGTCGTAGGTTTCGACAATGACACGGCGGCGATTCGAGGCCAGGACGCGCGACAGCGCCTCGATGCCCGCGGCCGAGCCGATGCCGCCTGCGACGTGCGCCTCCCATTGCGCGCGCAGGTCCTCGGGAACGGCAAGCCTGGTCGCCATGCCCACGTCGCGCCACGCGCCCCAGTCGATGGCCACGACGTGCCGCCAGAGGGGCGGGCGCGCGCCGTCTTCGACGAAGGCGTCGAGGACGGCGTTGGCGGCGGCGTAGTCGCAGGCCCCAGCCGCAGGCAGCACGGCACTGATGCTGCTCATGAGCACGACGAGGTCGAGTCGCTCGTGGCCCAACAGGCGGCAAAGCACCTGCAGTCCCCTGACCTTGGGCGCGAAGACGGCACGAGCCTCTTCGCCTGTCGATCGGCGGGCGATGCTGCCTCGCCCGGAGACGCCGGCCGCGTGGAAGACCCCGTGCAGCGGACCGAAGCGTGCCCGGGCCTCGCGCAGCGCCTCCGACATGGCGGCCTCGTCGGCGGCGTCGGCGGTGGACAGGAAGACCTGGCCGCCGCTCGCTTCGATTGCACGCACGGCGGCCATGGCCTGCGCCTGTGGTTCTTGGGGCGCGTGGCTGGCGATCCAGTCATCCCAGGTCTCTCTGGGGGGCAGGGGTCGGCGCGAGGTCAGGACCAGCCGTGCCTGCAGGGTCTGGCCGAGCCAGCGTGCGATGGTCACGCCCATCCCGCCCAGACCACCCGTGACGAGGTAGCAGCCCTGCGACCGCAGGGCCGTCGGGTGTGGCAAGGCCTGGTCCGGCAAGGCCGGCAAGGCCACGCGCTCGTACCGACGCACCCATCGGCAGCCGGCGCGGCGTGCCACCTGCGGTTCCACAGATCGAAGCTCGGTTTCGTCGGCCAACGCGGTAGCCGCTCTTTCTGCCGCGGCGAGGGCGAGATCGCTCACGTCCAGGTCGACGGCACGCATCTGCAGCCCCGGTGTCTCCCGTGGCAGCACCAGCACGGGCCCGGTCGACAGCGTTTGCCGCAGGCCGCTTGCCGACTCGCCCAGCGCGGACTGGGCACCGGCCGTGGCGTGCAGCAGCTGCAGCGGCGAGCCCAAGGACAGGTCGGGCAATGCCAGGACCAGCGACACGAGGCCGTCGTACGCGGGCTCGTGTGCGCGGGAGGGCCAGGCCGACGCGGCGGCTCCTTCGCAGGCGGCCGCTTCGCCGACTTCCGGCAGGCCCCAGAGGTGGACGATGCCGGTCAGTGGCGAGTCCGAGGCTGCATCAAGCAGGCGCTGCAAGTCCTCACGGACCTCGGTGCGCACGCGCCAGTGGTCGCGCCCCGGCGCCTCGAAGCGATCGCCCGCATCGGCGCGCAGGACCGCGCATCCGCGTCGGCCGAGTTCCAGGACCAATGCCGATGTCAATGCATCGTCGCGGCCCAGCACCAGCCAGCGGGGGGCGCTCGTTCCGGCAACCCTCGGGGCGCCGACCGGCACCGTGTCGTCCCGGCTCCAGGTGGGGGCATAGAACCAGTCGTCGACCCGCGCCGAACGGTGCACGGGCATGGCCTCCCGCGACTGCGCGGGCTTGGCCACGTGGCCGCGCGCAGCTGCGGCCATGGGGGCCGGGTCGACTGCGTGGCGCCGACGCTCGAACGGATAGGTGGGCAGCGGCACGCGCCGCCGGGCGGGCAAACCAACGTCAGCGGTCTGCGCAGGGCCTTGCCACCCTGCGAGGCATCCCGCCAACCACAGGCGAGCGGTGGCCTCCAGGAAGACCTCCGCATCGGGTCGCGCATCGTTCGGCCTGCGCATCGAAGCGACGACGCGACGTGTCGCATCGGCGTGCGCGGGGCTGCCTGCCTGTCGGCTCACTTGTCCGCCCATCTGGCTGCCCCCGCGTGCGCCCGCCTGTGCCTCCAGGTTCAATCGCGCCAGGGCGGTCAGCCCCTGCCCGGGGCCCACCTCGAGGAACTGGAGCGCCGCGTCGGCAGCCAGCGTGCGCATGCCGGCCCCAAAGAGCACCGGTCGGCGCAGGTGTTCGCCCCAGTAGGCGGGCGAGACGGCCTGCGCGGGCGTGATCCATGTGCCGGTGACATTCGAGACGAACGGCCTCTTGGGCGGCGAGAGCGTGACGCGCTCCAGCAAGGCGACAAAGGGCGGAACGGCCGCGGCCATCATCTCGCTGTGGAAGGCGTGCGACGTCTGCACGACGCGCGCCTCCACGCCGGCGTTGGCGAGCCGCGCCACAAGCGATTCGATGGCTTGTGTCGGCCCCGAGAGCGTACAGAGGGACGGCGCGTTCACGGCGGCCACTTCCACGCCGGGCTGCAGCCAGCGCTCCACCTCCTTCGCGCCGAGGTGGACCGCCGCCATCCTGCCCGCGGGCTGCTGCTGCATCAGCCGCCCTCGCGCGGCCACGAGGGCCAGCGTGTCGGGCAGCGTCATCACGCCAGCCCAGTGCGCCGCGACGAACTCGCCGATGCTGTGGCCGAGCATGGCGGCCGGCTCGATGCCGTGTGCACGCAGGCACGCGACCAAGGCGTATTCGGTGACGAAGAGCGCCGGCTGCGTGTAGCGCGTCTCGTGCAGCAGACTGGCCTCGCCTTCGGCCGGAGCCGTGAACAGGAGCTCCCTGAGGTCGAGCCCGAGGTGCGGATGAAGCAACGCCGCGCAACGCTCCACGGCCTCGCGGTAGGCAGGTTCGGTCTTGTAGAGCCCCTGGCCCATGAGCGGGTACTGGCTGCCTTGCCCACTGAAGAGAAAGGCGACGGGACGCACTCCGCCCTCGTGTCGGGCCCCGAGCACGCCGCTGCGCGGCGGTTCACGCAGCGCGGCGACGGCCTGCTCGCTTCGCTGCACGACCACCGCACGGCGGTGCGCGAAGGCCTCGCGCCCGACCTTGAGGGTGAACGCGACGTCGGCCAGGTCCTGCTCGGGGTGTGCCGCGAGGTGCGCGGCCAGGCGCCGGCCCACCTCGTCCAGCGCCGCCTCGCTGCGCGCCGACCAGACGAGCAGATGCGGCCCCGCGTCGGCTGCGCGCGGCGCAGCAACGGGGGCCTCCTCCAGCACGGCGTGCGCATTGGTTCCGCCGATGCCAAAGGAGCTGACACCGGCGCGCCGGGGCATGCCCGCGGGCGTTTCCCACGCCGCGGCTTCGGGGCTGGCGTAGAAGGGGCTGGACGGGAGGTTCAGCGCCGGATTGGGCTTCGCGTAGTTGACCAGCGGCGGCAACGTGCGGTGCGAAAGCGCCAGGACCGTCTTGATCAGACCGGCCACGCCGGCAGCGGCGTCCAGGTGACCGAGATTCGCCTTCAGCGATCCCAGGCGGCAGTAGGCCACCTCCTGGGTGTCGGCGCGGAAGGCCTGTGTCAGCGCCGCCACCTCGATGGGGTCGCCGAGGGGCGTTGCCGTGCCGTGTGCCTCGACGTACGTGATCGTGCCCGCGTTCACCTCGGCCAGCGCCTGGGCGGTCGCAATGACCTCTACCTGGCCTTCGATGCTGGGTGCCGTGAACCCCGCCTTGCCTGCGCCGTCGTTGTTGATGGCGATGCCGCGGATCACCGCATGCACGGTGTCGCCGTCGGCCAGGGCCTGGTCGAGGCGCTTCAGCACGACGATGCCCGCACCGGCGCCGGCCCGCGTGCCCTGGGCCCGCTCGTCGAAGGGGCGGCAGTGCCCGTCGGGCGAGAAGATCATGCCTTCCTGGTACAGGTAGCCGGCGTGCTGGGGAAACAGGATGGACACGCCGCCGGCCAGCGCCATGTCGCACTCGCCGCGCTGCAGCGCGCGGCAGGCGACCTGCACCGCCACCAGCGAGGTCGAACAGGCCGTCTGCACGGCCATGCTGGGGCCCTTCAGACCGAGCTTGTAGGAAACCCGCGTGCAGAGGAAGTCCTTGTCGGTGGCGAGCATCAGCTGGTAGCCACCCACCGCTTCCGCCAGCGCCGGATTGCGCAGGATCTGCGTGTGCAGGTAGGTTCCGATGCTGGAGCCGGCGAAGACACCGACCGACTCGGGCAGCGAGCCGGGGGCGTAGCCCGCGTGCTCGAGAGCCTCCCAGGCGCACTCGAGGAACACCCGATGCTGCGGGTCGAGCACCTGCGCCTCGCGCGGCGAGAAGCCGAAGAAGCCGGCGTCGAAGTCCTCGCAGTGCTCGAGGAAGGTGCCGCGCCGCACGTAGTGCGGGTGGGCGCGATGTTCAGCGCTGACACCGGCGGCGTCGAGCTCGGCATCGCTGAGTTCCTGCAGCACCTCCACGCCATCGGCGACCTGGCGCCAGAACTCGTCGAGGTCGCGGGCGCCCGGGAAGCGGCCTGCCAGTCCCACCACCGCGATGGCGTGTGCCGGCATCGCGGACGCGGCGGACGAGGAGTGGCCTTGGAGATCAATCATGGCTGCCTCGGCGGACTCTATCCGCGCGGGCGCGCGCCCGCTGCAGCGCAGCGTCATTCGTGCGCACGCTTGCACACTGCAGCCGTTCCGCTTGCGACCGCACCGTCGTCCGCTGGAAGAGCTCCAGCAGCGGCAGCTCCGTGGCGAAGTCCCGCTGCAGGCGCATCTGCAGCTTCACCAGCATGAGCGAATGCCCGCCGAGGTCGAAGAAGTTGTCGTGCAGGCCGACGCGGGAGATGCCGAGCAGATCGCGCCAGGCGGTGGCCACGCGCTGCTCGGTGGCGGTCATGACGACGGTGGGGCGGTCGTCGTCGGCCGGCTGCGGCTGGGGTGGCGCGGGCAGGGCCTTGCGGTCGATCTTGCCGTTGGGCGTGACGGGCAGGGCGGCCAGACTGACGAACAGGTTGGGCACCATGTACTCGGGCAGCCTGGCCCGCAGTGTGGCGCGCGCCGCTTCGGCGTCGAAGGCGGCCTTGGTCACGACGTAGGCCACGAGCCGCTGGTCGCCGGGGCGGTCCTCGCGCACCTGGGCCACGGCCTGCGTGAGGCCGGGGAGGCCGCCCAGCACGGCCTCGATCTCCCCCAGCTCGATGCGAAAGCCGCGCAGCTTGACCTGGTGGTCGCGGCGACCGGTGAACTCCAGCTGGCCGTCGGAGCGCCAGCGGGCCACGTCGCCGGTGCGATAGACGCGCGTGGGGCCCAGGCCGGGCAGCTCGACGGTGGCGAACTTCTCCTCCGTCAGCTCGGGGCGGTGGAGGTAGCCGCGGGCCAGGCCGTCGCCGCTGATGGCCAGCTCCCCGGCCACGCCGACCGGGGTGGGTTGGCCGAGCGCGTCGAGCACGTGGACTTGGGTGTTGGCGATGGGCCGGCCGATGGCGATGGGCCGGTCGAGATCGCGCACGCGTGCCAGCGTCGACCAGACCGTCGTCTCGGTGGGCCCGTAGAGATTCCACAGCTCACCGGGCAGGGCGAGCAGGCGCTCGGCGAGGTCGCGCGGCAGGGCCTCGCCGCCGCACAGCATCCTGAGTCCGCCGGTTGCGCCTTGGGGGCTGCGCTGGCCCTGCCAGCCACTGTCCAGCAGCAGCCGCCAGGTGGTGGGCGTGGCCTGCAGCAGCGTCGCGTCGTGCCGGCGCAGCAGCGCGCCCAGCGCGGGCCCGTCCAGCGCCGTGACGCGCGAGGCCAGCACCACCGTGGCGCCGCAGGTCAGGGGCCCATGGATCTCCAGCCCGGCGATGTCGAACGACAGCGTCGTCACCGAGACGAACCGGTCCCCGGGGGCGATGCCGGGCTCGCGCTGCATCGACAGAAGGAAGTTGACGACCGAGCGGTGCTCGACCATCACGCCCTTGGGGCGGCCGGTGGAGCCGGAGGTGTAGATGACGTAGGCGAGGTCGCCGCTGCCGCAGGCCGGCGGCGGATTGGCAGTGCTGTGGCTGGCGATCAGCGAGGCGTCGCCGTCCACCGAGAGCACGGCGCAGGCGGGCTGCCGGCCGGCGCGCAGGCTGTCCTGGGTGAGCACGGCGGCCAGCGCGGCGTCGGCCATCATGTAGTCGATGCGCTCCTGCGGGAAGGCCGGGTCCAGCGGCACGTAGGCCGCGCCGGCCTTGAGCACGGCCAGCACGGCGGCCACCATGTCTGCCGAACGCTCCAGCCAGATGCCCACGAGCGCGCCGCGCTGCACGCCCAACGAGCGCAGTGCGTGTGCCATGCGGTTGGCGCGCTGGTTGAGTTCGTCGTAGCTCCACTGCGTGTCTTCGAACACGAGTGCGGTGGCCTGCGGCGTGCGCGCCACCTGCGCCTCGAACAGGCCGTGCACCGTGGCCTCGCGCGGGTACGGCGCCACCGTGGCGTTCCAGGCCTGCAGCGAGGCCAGGTCGTCGGCCGCGAGCACGTTCAGCTCGGCCAGCCTTGCGTCGGGGCGGCGCACCAGGTCCGCCAGCAGCGCCTCGTAGTGCCGCGCCATGCGCACGACGGTGTCGGCGTCGAAGAGGTCGGTGTTGTATTCGAAGTAGGTGTCCAGGCGCTGCTCGTCCTCGAACACGTCCACGGAAATGTCAAAGCGCGCCATTCCGGCGTCCAGGGCGAACCCCTTGCCGATGGCGCCCGGCAGCGCCATTTCCATGGCCGTGAAGTTGTGCAGCACGAACTGCACCTGGTACAGGGGCGAGTGGTCCGTGGCGCGGCGCTTGACGAGCTTGTCCACCAGGCGCTCGAAAGGCATCTCCTGGTGGGCCATGCTGGCCCGGCACATCGCACGCACGCGCGCCAGGTGCTCGCGCACTGTCGGCTCGCCCGAGAGGTCGCTGCGCAGCACGATGTTGTTGGCGAAGAACCCGACCACGCCCGCCGCGTGGGGGTGAAGGCGGTTGCCGACCGCCGTGCCCACCGGGATGTCCACCATGCCGGAGTGACGCTGCAGAAGCACCATGAAGGCGGCCAGCAGCACCATGAAATCCGTTGCCTGCGCTTCGCGCGCGACGCGCCGGACCTCGGACACGAGGCCCGGCGCCATCTCGTGCTTCAGGCGCGCGCCGCGATGGCCCTGCACCGGCGGTCGCGGCCGGTCGGTGGTCAGCGACAGCATCTCGGGCAGGTCGGCCAGCTGCTTCGTCCAGAACGTCGTGTGCTCGGCGAGCATGCCGCGGGCGAACTCCTCCTCCTGCCAGGCGACGAGGTCGACATACTGTGCCGGCAAAGGCGGCAGCTCCGCCGCGCCCGCAGGCCCGTCGGCATGGCCGTGGCTGTAGAGATGACGCAGCTCGGCGCTCAGCACGGCGAGCGACAGACCGTCGGCGATGAGATGGTCCATGACGAGGCACATCACCACCTCGTCCGCGGCCAGCCGAACCCAGAGCACGCGTGCCAGCGGTGCATCGGTGAGCTCGAAGGGCTGCGCGGCGAACTGCCGCATCGCCTCGTTCAGCGCGGCCTCGCGTGCCGCACGGTCAGCGCGGCTGCTCAGGTCTTCGTGTCGCACCGGAAGGGTGGCGCCGGATTCGATGACGCAGCGCGGCTCGCCGTCCAGGGCGACGAAGCGCGTGCGCAGGCCTTCGTGCCTGTGCACGAGGCTCTGCAGGCAGCGCTGCATCAGCGCCACGTCGAACGTGCCGTGGAAGCGCATCGTGCACAGGAGGTTGTACGACGCGTTGCCCGGATCGAGCTGCTTGAGGAACCATAGCCGCTGCTGCATGTGCGAGACCGGCAGCGGCCTGTCCCGAGGCAAGATGGCCGGGGGCACTGTGCTCGCGCGGGCCGGTCGGGCATCGGCCCGCGCCAGGGCTGCCGGCCCGGCGGCCAGCAGCGTGACCAGTGCCGCCTTGTGCGCGACGAGCTCCTGGCGCAACGCCTCGTCGATGACGCCTTTCGGCGCGTCCAGCTTCAGGCGGCCGCCCTCGGCGACCTCCAGCTTGACGCCGAGTCCGTGCAAACGGGCCAGCAGCGCGTCCGCGGTGTCGGGTCGATCAGACATGGCTCAGAGCCCGCGCCGCACCTTGTCGGCGCGGGCGCGGGCACGTTGCAGGGCGTTGGCGGACGCGGTCTCGGCGCCCGGCGCGACGGGGATCTCGCCGCGGGACAGCCGTGTGGCCTGCGCCTGCACCGTGGTGTGCTGGAACAGGTCGACCAGGGCCAGCGGGCTGCCGGCGAACTCGCGCTGCAGTCGGGCGTGCAGTCTGGTCAGGAGCATCGAATGCCCGCCGAGGTCGAAGAAGTTGTCGTGCAGGCCGACGCGGGAGATGCCGAGCAGATCGCGCCAGGCGGTGGCCACGCGCTGCTCGGTGGCGGTCATGACGACGGTGGGGCGGTCGTCGTCGGCCGGCTGCGGCTGGGGTGGCGCGGGCAGGGCCTTGCGGTCGATCTTGCCGTTGGGCGTGACGGGCAGGGCGGCCAGACTGACGAACAGGTTGGGCACCATGTACTCGGGCAGCCTGGCCCGCAGTGTGGCGCGCGCCGCTTCGGCGTCGAAGGCGGCCTTGGTCACGACGTAGGCCACGAGCCGCTGGTCGCCGGGGCGGTCCTCGCGCACCTGGGCCACGGCCTGCGTGAGGCCGGGGAGGCCGCCCAGCACGGCCTCGATCTCCCCCAGCTCGATGCGAAAGCCGCGCAGCTTGACCTGGTGGTCGCGGCGACCGGTGAACTCCAGCTGGCCGTCGGAGCGCCAGCGGGCCACGTCGCCGGTGCGATAGACGCGCGTGGGGCCCAGGCCGGGCAGCTCGACGGTGGCGAACTTCTCCTCCGTCAGCTCGGGGCGGTGGAGGTAGCCGCGGGCCAGGCCGTCGCCGCTGATGGCCAGCTCCCCGGCCACGCCGACCGGGGTGGGTTGGCCGAGCGCGTCGAGCACGTGGACTTGGGTGTTGGCGATGGGCCGGCCGATGGCGATGGGCCGGTCGAGATCGCGCACGCGTGCCAGCGTCGACCAGACCGTCGTCTCGGTGGGCCCGTAGAGATTCCACAGCTCACCGGGCAGGGCGAGCAGGCGCTCGGCGAGGTCGCGCGGCAGGGCCTCGCCGCCGCACAGCATCCTGAGTCCGCCGGTTGCGCCTTGGGGGCTGCGCTGGCCCTGCCAGCCACTGTCCAGCAGCAGCCGCCAGGTGGTGGGCGTGGCCTGCAGCAGCGTCGCGTCGTGCCGGCGCAGCAGCGCGCCCAGCGCGGGCCCGTCCAGCGCCGTGACGCGCGAGGCCAGCACCACCGTGGCGCCGCAGGTCAGGGGCCCATGGATCTCCAGCCCGGCGATGTCGAACGACAGCGTCGTCACCGAGACGAACCGGTCCCCGGGGGCGATGCCGGGCTCGCGCTGCATCGACAGAAGGAAGTTGACGACCGAGCGGTGCTCGACCATCACGCCCTTGGGGCGGCCGGTGGAGCCGGAGGTGTAGATGACGTAGGCGAGGTCGCCGCTGCCGCAGGCCGGCGGCGGATTGGCAGTGCTGTGGCTGGCGATCAGCGAGGCGTCGCCGTCCACCGAGAGCACGGCGCAGGCGGGCTGCCGGCCGGCGCGCAGGCTGTCCTGGGTGAGCACGGCGGCCAGCGCGGCGTCGGCCATCATGTAGTCGATGCGCTCCTGCGGGAAGGCCGGGTCCAGCGGCACGTAGGCCGCGCCGGCCTTGAGCACGGCCAGCACGGCGGCCACCATGTCTGCCGAACGCTCCAGCCAGATGCCCACGAGCGCGCCGCGCTGCACGCCCAACGAGCGCAGTGCGTGTGCCATGCGGTTGGCGCGCTGGTTGAGTTCGTCGTAGCTCCACTGCGTGTCTTCGAACACGAGTGCGGTGGCCTGCGGCGTGCGCGCCACCTGCGCCTCGAACAGGCCGTGCACCGTGGCCTCGCGCGGGTACGGCGCCACCGTGGCGTTCCAGGCCTGCAGCGAGGCCAGGTCGTCGGCCGCGAGCACGTTCAGCTCGGCCAGCCTTGCGTCGGGGCGGCGCACCAGGTCCGCCAGCAGCGCGGCGTACTGCGCGGCGATGCGCTGCGCCGTCCCGGCGTCGAAGACCGCGCTCGCGTACTTCATTGCGCCGACCAGCTGGCCATCGACCTCGACCATGCCCAGCGAGAGGTCGAACTGACCCTCCTGCTGCGGCAGCACGTAGGGGCGCATCCGCAGGCCGTGGAGCGCGACTTCGGCGTCGTCGTCGCGGCCCGCCAGCAGCGACTCGAACGCCTTGAAGCGGTCGAATCGCTGCAGCGCGAACATCACATCGAACAGCGGCGAGCGCGACGCATCGCGGCCGAGACCCAGGCGCTGCACCATCAGCGACAGCGGGTAGTCCTGCGCGTCGAGCGCACCCAGCATCGTCTGCCGCACCTGCGCCAGCAGCGCGCGAAAGCTCATCTGCGCGTCAGGCCGCGCGCGCACCGGGACCGAGTTGACGAAGCAGCCGGCGACGCGGATGAACTCCTGCTTCGGGCGGCCGAAGGCGGGGGTGCCGATGATCAGGTCCTCGGCCCCGCTGAGTCTGTGCAGCAGCACATGAAAGGCGGCCAGCAGCAGCACGAAGGGTGTGGTGCCTTCGCGCCTCGCCAGCTGCGAGAGGGCCTGGGTCAGGCCGGCGTCGAGCGTGAATTCGCAGGTCGCGCCTTCGAGTGCCGGCACAGCCGGGCGGCAGTGATCGGCGGGAAGCTCCACGGGCGTCGGCGGCGCGTCCAGCTGCCGGCGCCAGTAGTCCCACTGCCGCTCGCCCTCGGCGCCGCCGAGCTGCTCTTCCAGCAGGCGTGCGCAGTCGGTGTACTGCAGCGTCGTGCGCTCCAACCGCGCCGGCGTGCCGAAAGCGGCCTCGGCGTAGAGCTTCGCAAACTCCTCCATCATCAGCAGCAGCGTCCAGCCGTCGGCGGCGATGTGATGCACGGTGAGCAGCAGCACGTGCTCTTCGGGGGCGCGGGTGTAGACCGAAAAGCGGCACACCGGCCCACGGGCCAAGTCGAAGGGCCGGCGGTAGTCGGCCAGCACGCGATCGCGCAACGCCGCCGCGTCGAGGTCTTCGGCCGCGTGCTGCTCCACCTGTGCGGCCGCGATGCCGGCCACGTGTTGCCACGCGCTGTCGCCATCGAGGCCGTAGGTCGTGCGAAGCACGGCATGGCGGTCGACCAGCGCTTGTGCGGCATGGCGCAATGCAGCGGGGTCGAGCGGCGTCATCAGCCGCGCCGACAGCGCCACGTGGTACGCGGCGCTGCGCGGGGCCATCTGGTGCAGTACCCACAGCGCACGCTGGCTGGCCGAGAGGGGGTGACGTTGCTCGTGGGCCGCGGCGCGTGCCCGCAGCCTCGCTAGCACCTCGTCGCGTTGGGCCGCCAGGGTGGCCCGGTCGTCGGCGCCGAGAGCATCCTTGGGCGCGCGGAAGCGCAGCCGGTCCCCCTCGAACCAGAGTTCGACGGCACGCTTCTCGAGCCGGTCGATCAGCGGTTCGGCACTCATGGCGCTCCGTTCGGCCTCGAGGCCTGCCCGCAGGTGCGTCTCACAGCGTGCCCTCTTCCCATTCCTCGGCGGCGCCGGGTGCCTCTGCGGGCACCGGCGCGGGCAGGGCGCCGAGGGATTCCTGCAGCAGCGGCACGAGCTCATCCACGCTGGGGCCCTGCAGCAGGCGGATCATCGGCACCACGATGCCGAGCTGCGCCTCGAGGCCGTTCTTCAGCTGCACCGCCATGAGCGAGTCGAACCCCATGCCCGACAAGGGCGTGCCGGTCTCCAATTTCTCGGCGGAGATGCCGAGGAGCTCGCCGGCCGCATGCTGCAGATGGCTGCGCAGGAGCGCGGCGCGCTCCGCGGCAGGCGCCTCGCGCAGCCGGGTCGCGACGGCGCGCGTCGTGGCCGTGCCTTCGGGGTCCGAGCTGGCCGGACCGACCAGATGCTCGAAGAAGGGGTCGCGAGCGAAAGCGGGGTAGGCGCTCGCGAGTGCCGCCCAATCGACCGGCATCACCGCCGCCTGCGTCTCGCCCTGGTCGAGCAAGGCCTGAAGGGCGGCCAGCGCGCGCGCCGTGTCCATGACCTGCATGCCGGTGAGCAGCCCGCCGGCGTGGCCCGATTGCACGGCCATGCCGACTTCACCCCAGGTCCCCCAGTTGACGGACAGGGCCGCCAGACCGCGCGCACGCCGGTGCCAGGCCAGCGCGTCGAGGAAGGCGTTGGCCGCCGCGTAGCCGCCCAGCAGCGGCGAGGCCAGCAGCGTGGAGGACGACGAACACATGATGAAGTACTCGAGCGGCTCGTCGGCGAGCAGTTCGTGCAGGTTCCAGGCGCCGCCGACCTTGGCCGAGACGAGCAACTGCAGTGCGTCGGCGGTCGAGGTGTCCAGGGCCTCGAACCGGACCACGCCGGCTGCATGGAAGACGCCGCGTACCGGCGCCGCGCCACGCGCGGCGCGCGCGGCGAGCAGGGCCGCCAGCGCGTCGCGGTCGGCCACGTCGAGTGCCGCCACTTCGACCTGTGCACCTTGGGCTTCCATTTCACGCACCGCGGCGATGCGCTGTCCTTCGGCGCTCGTTGGCTGCACGGCATCCCAGTGCGCGCGCGCCGGCAACCCGCTGCGCCCCAGCAGCAGCACCTGGCGAGCGCCACGCTGCACGGCCCGGCGCGCCATGGCCAGGCCGATGCCGCCCAGGCCGCCGGTGACCAGCAGCGTACCGCCGGCGGCCAACCCGG
>JALHOU010000061.1 GCA_022842825.1 Rubrivivax sp. | reverse complement strand
GCGGCGCTCGGCATCGACGCCCGGCGCATTGCCGTGGGCGGCGACAGCGCCGGCGGCAACCTCGCCGCCGTGGTGGCGCTGACGGAGCGCGATGCGGCCCCTGCCGGGGCGCCGCCGCTGGCCGCGCAGCTGCTGATCTACCCCGCCACCGACATGCGTGCGATCGCCCCCTCGCACCAGGCCAACGCGCAGGGCTACCTGCTCACCGCCGACAGCATCGCCTACTACCGCGGGCACTACACGCCGCAGCCGGCGACGTGGAGCGACTGGCGCGCCTCACCGCTGCTGGCGAAGAACCTCGCCGGCCTGCCGCCGGCGCTCGTGCTCACCGCCGGCTTCGACCCGCTGCGCGACGAGGGGCGGCAATACGCCGATGCGCTCTCGGCGGCCGGCAACCGGGTGCAGTACGTGTGCTTCGAGCGCCAGGTGCACGGCTTCATCACGATGAGCCGCGTCATCGACGAGGCGCTCAGTGCGGTGGAACTGAGCGGTGCCGTGCTGCGCCGGCGCTGGCGCGAGCTTGGCGCCTGAACGCCGCTGCGTGCCGGTGCCGCTCAGGCCTCTTCGCGCCGCAGGTCGCGGAAGGCCGCGAAGAACCACGAGCGCATGCCCAGCACCAGCGTGTAGGGCCGCTTGTGCGCCGCGGGCAGCTTCTGGTCGGCCAGGTGCTGGCGCGCAAAATCCTGCGCCAGCCGGGCCAGGCGTTCGTTGAAGGCATTGGCGAGGCTTTGCCCGATCTGCCCGTGCACCAGCATCATCATCTCGCCGTCGCCATCGAAGCCGCCGCTGTAGTAGTCGGCCACCACGTGCTCGCGGAAGTAGCGCATCAACGGCCCGTCGGGGCGCCAGCGGAAGGTCTTGTCGACGAGCAGCCGGTAGCGGTTGAGCGGCCTGAGCTCGATGACGCCCAGCCTGTCCAGGCGCAGCAGGTGGCCCACCAGCTCGGGCTCGGCCAGCCGGTAGGTGGCGTGCACCTGCTCGTAGGTCCACTGGCTCATGCAGCAGATGGCCACGAGCAGCAGCTTGCGGTCGGCCACCAAGGTGCGTTCCTGCTCCTCGGTGAGCTCGCGCCGAAGGGGTGCCGTGTCGGCGATGCGCCGCGCCAGCTCGGCGAAGTCCATGCGCAGCACGCGCAGGACCTCGTCGATGCGCGACAGCGGCATGTCGGCCTGCGAGAACATGCGCTTGATGCTGCTCTCGGCCATGCCCAGGTGCGCGGCCAGGTCGGCGTAGGTGACGCCGGCGCTCTTGAGCTCGGCCTTCAAGGCGTCGATGAGATCGCGCGTGGTCGACATGCGGTGGGTTTGGGGTATCGAGTGGCGATACGGGCGGGGCACTCTAGCAGCGACCTCGCGCGGCACGCTGGCGCGCGGCGGGCGGAGTGCGCAGCATCGTGGCCCGTCGTGAACTTGCCGCACTTCCCCCCGTGGAAGGCGGCGCTGCACCCATGCCGAATCGTCCGATGACCGAAGCATTCCAAGCGAGCCCGCGCGCCCGACGCGGGCCCGGCCGGGCCCATGGGCATGCCCGGCGAGGCGGCCCGTCCCGGCGTGCCTTCCTGGGCTGCTGCGGCGCCGCCGCGGCAGCCGGGCTCTTCACCGGCCTCGGGGGCTTCGCGGGTGAGGCCCGCGCCGCCGCGCCCTGGGCCACCGAGTGCCGGCCGGCGCTGCCCGCCGCTGCCGCCGAGCTGCTGCAGCGCACCTGGCTGGGCCTGGCCGTCGATCAGCTCTGGGACATGCACTGCCACCTGCTCGGCAACGGCGACAGCGGCTCGGGCTGCTACCTGCACCCGAGCCTGACGAGCGGCTTCGACATCGTCGAGCGGGCGCGGCGGCGCGTCATCCTCGACGCCGCCTGCGTCGACCCCGAAGGCGCCTCCATCGACGAGGCCTATGTGCGCCGCCTGCGCGAGCTCGCTGACGGTTTCCCACCGGGTGCCCGCTGGCTGCTCTTCGCCTTCGAGCAGGCCCACGACGACACGGGCGGGGTGCATCGCGAGCGGACCACCGTGCACGTGCCCGACCGCTACGCCGCCGGCGTGGCGGCGGCCACCCCGCAGCGCTTCGCCTGGGTCGCCTCGATCCACCCCTACCGGCCCGACGCGCGCGCGGCGTTGCAGCAGGCGCGGCGCGACGGTGCCGTGGCCGTCAAGTGGCTCCCCAGTTCGATGAACATCGACCTGCGTGACCCGCGCAGCCTCGCCTTCGGCGAGGCGGCCTCCGGCCTGGGGCTGCCGCTCATCGTGCACTGCGGCGAGGAGAAGGCGGTGCCGGGCGCCCAGCGTGACGACCTCGTCAACCCGCTGCACGTGCGTGCGCTGCTCGAGCGCGGCGTGCGCGTGATCGTCGCGCACTGCGCCTCGCTCGGCCAGGCGGCGGACCTCGACCGGCCCTCGGCCCCCGACGTGCCCGCCTTCGACCTCTTCGCGCGGCTGATGGACGAGCGCGCCTTCGAAGGGCGGCTCTTCGGCGACATCTCGGCGGTGTTCCAGCGCAATCGCCGGCCGGCGGTGTGGCAGGCGCTGCTCGAGCGTTCGCACGAGGGCCGCTGGCAGGGCCGGCTGCTGCACGGCTCGGACTACCCGCTGCCCGGCCTCAAGTGGCTCACCAGTCTGCCCAGGCTGCGCGCGGCCGGCCTGCTGGCCGAGGCGGACGAGTCGCTGCTGGCGGAACTGCGCGAGCACAACCCGCTGCTGTTCGACCTGGCGCTCAAGCGGTGTCTGCGCCGCGGCGAGGCACGCCTGGGACCGGAAGTGTTCGCGACGCGACGGCACTTCGGCGCCGCGGCCTGACGGCACGCCTGGCGAGCCGCGTGGCATGCGTGGCCGGCGCCGGCGTGGCGCGGCCGCTTTCGCCGTTCGTCTCGGCAGTTCCTTCGCCGGTCCGGTCCGCCAGTCCTTTCGCCAGTCGTTTCGCTGGCCCCCCGAAGGTGGGGCTCGGCCGCCGATACCTTCGGGTCACCCCGGCGGCACGGCGCGCTTCGGCTTTGACGGCGCCCGAGGCCGCTGCCCAGAATGACCTGCATGTCCAACCACCCGCGAGGGTTTCGATGAACGAGCAGGTCCCGATGATGTTGAAGCGCGACACGCGCGCCTGGCAGACGCAGGTGTGGCTGTCGTTCGGCGTGGCCGTCACGTTGTGTGCCGTCGGCCTGGCCTGGCTGCCCGGCAACGACCTCGACCGCGCCTTCATGATCATGGGCTACGTGTTCTGCATGTCGGCGGCGTTCGCGCTCGCCAAGTTCGTGCGCGACAACGAGCGCCGCAAGGTCGACACGCCGATGTTCAGGATGGTCGTGTGGAGCGGCTTCGCGCTCGCCATGGCGCTTACCGGCTGGGGCCTGTGGCGCATGGACATCAACCCCACCTACAAGAGCTTCCTGCTCGTGAGCTGGCTGTTCCTCATCTCCACCGTCTTCACGCTCGCCAAGACACTGCGCGACAAGCACGAAGCCGACCTGCAGGAAGCCCGCCTGGCCGGCCGCGCGATGGCGCACGCCGAGTCGCGCGGCCAGGATTGAAGGAGAGCACCATGTCGCTGCATGGCTTGATCAAGACCCTCGTGCTCGCGCTGTCGATGGCCACCGCGGTGGCCGCGCCGGTGCATGCGCACGGCGTCAACGCCTCGGAGGCGAGCTCGCTGTCGCTCTCGCTGCCGGTGGCGGTGTCCGTCGCCGGGCCGGTGCTGCTGGTGGCGGGCAGCGCCGCCTTCACCATCGTCGCGGTCGAAGCCACGGCGGCCGGCACGGTGTGGATGCTGGAACGGGCGAGCGACGGCGCCCGTGCCAGCGTGCACTTCGCCGGGCACGTCTCGGCCGCGGTCGGCACGGCCGTGGTGGTGGCCGTGGTCTCCACGGGCTGGGTGATCTCGGCCGCCGGTACGGCGCTGGCCTTCATCCCGAACGAACTGGGCCGCGCGCTGCTGCACAACGAGCGCGTCACGCGATGAGCGCCGCAAACCCGGGCGGTGCCTTCGTTGCGGCCTCGGCGGCAGGGCGCGGCTGGCTGGCAGGCCTGGCCTGGGCCGCGGCGCTGGCCTTCGCGCCGGCCGTGCAGGCGGGCCGCCCGTGCGAGACCCAGTCCAGCACGGCGGGCGAGGTGATGCAGGGCATGGCGCTGGCCGAAGCCACGGCGCGCGCGCTCGACCGCAGCGGCGCCCAGGTGGTGGTGCTGGCGCGCGCCGGCCAGGACCTCGCGCGCTACCAGCTGCGCTGGTCGCACCTCGGCTTTGCCTACCGCAGCGGCGACGGCGCCGGCGCGCACTGGCGCGTCGTGCACAAGCTCAACCACTGCGGCACGGCCGAGGGTGCCGTCTACCGCCAGGGCCTGGGCGAGTTCTTCCTCGACCGCCCGCACCGCTACGAAGCCGCCTACGTCGTGCTCGACGCCGACGCGCAGGCGCGCCTGCTGCCGGTGCTGCAGAGCAACCTTGAGGTGGCGCGCTGGCACGAGCCTCGCTACAGCATGGTCGCCTACCCTTGGGCCACGCGCTACCAGCAGAGCAACCAGTGGGCCATCGAGACGCTGGCCGGCGCGATGGACCCTCGCGCAGCGGGCGGCGCCGACGCACGCCGGCAGGCGCAGGCCTGGCTGGGCGCCCAGGGCTACGAGCCGCACGTGCTGCGCCTGGGCGCTCTCACGCGGCTCGGTGCCCGCGTGGGCATGGCGCACGTGGCCTTCGATGACCACCCCAACCACAAGCGCTTCGCCGATCGCATCGAGACCGTGACGGCCGACTCGGTATTCGAGTGGCTGGCGCGCTCGGGCCTGGGCGAAGGCCGGCCGACAATCGTCCGCCAGTGAGGTGCGCCCCTGACGGCAGCGCGGCGCCGCGCCTGCGCCCCACGCCGGCGACGCCCGAACACAGAAGCCACAAGAAGCCACAAGTCGCCGACAAGAAGCCCACGAGGGATATCTCGATGCCAGAACCCCAGGCCGCCCACCCGAATCAGTTCGCCCTGCTGTCGCAGCGCCGCTTCGCGCCCTTCTTCTGGACGCAGTTCCTGGGCGCGGCCAACGACAACGTCTTCAAGTTCGCCTTCACGATGCTGGTCACCTACCGCATCAGCGTGGGCTGGATGCCGCCGGCGATGGCGGGCCTGGTGATCGGCGCGGTGTTCATCGCCCCCTTCCTGCTCTTCTCGGCCACCGCCGGCCAGCTCGCCGACAAGTACGACAAGGCGATGCTCACGCGCATGGTGAAGAACCTCGAGATCGTCATCATGGTGCTCGGCACGATCGGGTTGTGGGTGCAGCACATCCCGCTGCTGCTGTCGTGCATCTTCCTGCTCGGCCTGCACAGCACGCTGTTCGGGCCGGTGAAGTACGCCTACCTGCCCGAGCACCTCGGCGAGCGCGAGCTCACCGGAGGCAACGGCATGATCGAGATGGGCACCTTCGTGGCCATCCTGCTGGGCAACGTCATCGGCGGCGTGCTCGTCTCCTTGCCGGCCGACTACTGGCTGCCCAGCGCCAAGGCGGTGGCCTTCACGAGCCTGGCGCTGGCAGTGGCCGGCCGCGTGGTGGCGCACTGGGTGCCGGCCACGCCTTCCACGGCGCCGGGCCTGAAGGTCAACTGGAATCCATTCAGCGAGACCTGGCGCAACCTGAAGCTCGCGTACCAGAACGTCGTCGTCTTCCGCTCGCTGCTCGGCATCTCGTGGATGTGGTTCTTCGGTGCGGTCTTTCTGAGCCAGTTCCCCGCCCTGGCGAAGGACGTGCTGCATGGCAATGAGCACGTCGCCTCGCTGCTGCTGGTGGTGTTCTCGGTGGGCATCGGCATCGGCTCGCTGCTGTGCGAGACGCTGTCGCGCCGGCATGTGGAGATCGGCCTCGTGCCCGTGGGGGCACTCGGCATGACGGTGTTCGCCGTCGACCTCTATTTCGCCTCGCGCGGGCTGGCCATCCCGCCGGTGCCGCACACGCTGGCCGGCTTCACGGCCGGCGCGCACGCCTGGGCGCACTGGCGCGTGCTGGCCGACCTCTCGCTGCTGGCGCTCTTCGCCGGCCTGTACAGCGTGCCGATGTACGCCCTCATCCAGCTGCGCGCGCAGCCCACGCACCGGGCGCGCATCATTGCCGCCAACAACATCCTGAACGCGCTGTTCATGATCGTCAGCTCGCTCGGTGTCGGTCTGCTGCTGAAGGCGGGGCTGACGATCCCCGAGGTGTTCCTCGTTGTCGGGCTGCTCAACGCGCTCGTGGCCACCTACATCTTCCTGCTCGTGCCGGAGTACCTGCTGCGCTTCGCGGCCTGGATCCTCACGCATGTGATCTACCGCTTCCGCGTGCGCGGCGAGGAGCACATCCCCACCGAGGGCGCGGCGATCCTCGTGTGCAACCACGTCAGCTTCGTCGATGCGGTGCTGCTGATGGCGGCGAGCCCGCGGCCCATCCGCTTCATCATGGACCACCGCATCTTCGCGATCCCAGTGCTCGGGTGGCTCTTCCACCTGGCCAAGGCGATCCCGATCGCGCCGCAGCGCGAGGACCCGGCGGCCTACGAGAACGCGTTCGCGCAGGCCAACGCGGTGCTGGCCGACGGCCAACTGCTGTGCATCTTCCCCGAAGGCGCGCTGACGCGCGACGGGGAGCTCGCGGAATTCAAGGGCGGCATCATGAAGGTGCTTGCGGCGCACCCGGTGCCCGTGGTGCCGCTGGCGCTGCAGAACCTCTGGGGCTCGTTCTTCTCGCGCATCGAGAAGGGCGTGGCGATGGTGAAGCCGTTCCGGCGCGGCTTCTTCACGCCGGTGGGCCTGGTGGCGGGGCCGCCGCTGGCGGCCGCGCAGGTGTCGCCGTCGCTGTTGCGCGATCGCGTGGCGCAGCTGCTGCAGGTGCGATGACGCTGCAGGTGCGCTGACCGGTCCGGGCAGCAGCCGGCGTCGTTGCCGCCGGGTGGCGGCCGGCGGGCGGCATTACATTCCGCGTTGCCCCGCGGCAAGCTGCCCGCGGGGTCTGACCGGACCGCCCATGACGCTCACCGCCACCGCCCTCGCCGACACCCGTTACCACCTGCACCCCTACACGCAGCCGCGCCAGCTCGAGCGCGAGGGCCCGCTCGTCATCACGCGCGGCGAGGGCGTGTACGTCTATGGCGAGGACGGCAAGAAGTACCTCGAGGCGATGGCCGGCCTGTGGTGCGCCTCGCTCGGCTTCTCGGAGAAGCGCCTGGTCGACGCTGCCACGCGGCAGATGCAGGTGCTGCCCTACTACCACGCCTTCTCGGGCAAGGTGCCGGGCCCGGTGGCCGAGCTCGTCGAGACGCTGATGCGCTGGGCGCCGGTGCCGATGGCGCGCGTGCTCTTTGCCAACTCCGGATCGGAGAGCAACGACACCGCCTACAAGCTCGTGCACATGTACAACAACGCGCGCGGTCTGCCGGCGAAGAAGAAGATCCTCGCGCGCGTCAAGGGCTATCACGGCGTCACGGCGGCGGCGGCGTCGATGAGCGGGCTGCCCGTCATGCACACCCAGTTCGACCTGCCGCTGCCGGGCATCGTGCGCGTCGGCTGCCCGCACGCCTATCAGTTCGCGAAGGACGGCGAGTCACCCGACGCCTTCGGCGCGCGCCTGGCCGACGAGCTGGAGCAGACCATCCTGAAGGAAGGCCCGGACACCGTGGCCGCCTTCATCGCGGAACCCGTGCAGGGCGCCGGCGGCGTCATCGTGCCGCCGCCCGGCTACTTCGAGCGCGTGCAGGCCGTGCTGGCCAAGCACGACGTGCTCTTCATCGCCGACGAGGTCATCACCGGCTTCGGCCGCCTGGGCACGAACTTCGGCACGCAGTACTACGGCCTCAAGCCCGACCTCATTACCGTCGCCAAGATGATGACGAGCGCCTACGTGCCGATGTCGGCGCTGTACATCAACGACAGGGTCTACCAGGTTATTGCCGACGCCGCTGCGAGCGTCGGCACCTTCGGCCATGGCTACACCTACAGCGGCCACCCCGTGGCCTGCGCCGTGGCGCTGGAGACGCTGAAGATCTACGAGAGCGACCGCGTCGTCGAGCACGTGCAGCGCGTCGCGCCGCGCCTGCAGGCTGGGCTGCGCAAGTACGTGGGCCACCCGATCGTCGGCGACGTGCGCGGCATCGGCCTCATCGGCGCCATCGAGCTCGCGGCCGACCCGAAGGCGCGCCAGCCCTTCGACCCGGCCGCTGGCGTCGGTGCCTACCTCGCCAAGGCCGCGCAGAACCACGGCCTCATCGTGCGCGTGATGGCCGGCGACATCGTCGCGTTCTCGCCACCGCTCGTCATCACCGAGGGCGAGATCGACGAGCTGCTTGCCAAGTTCGACCTCGCGGTACGCGACACCGTGCGCTGGCTGGGCGACAAGGCCAAGGTGGCCTGACTCGGTTCTTGCACGGGCCACACACCGAAGCCACGGCTATGGCACCGTGAGTGCGTGACACGCGCCCACCGACCGCATGCTGCCCGCCGCCCCGGCCTGCGGGCGTTGGCGGGCCCGGCGGGGCGCGCTGAGATACTCGCGGTCGAAGCGGCGCGCGGGTGCGGGCCGCGAGCGTTGGAGCGACGATGAATCTGTTGAGCCCCTTGTTTCGTGTTTTGTCTCGTGGTGTGGGCCTGCGCAAGTGGGCCCCGGGTCTGCTGGCGCTGTCCGGGCTGGCGGCTCTGCCGCAGTGGTCGCTGGCCCAGGCGCCTGCAGCGGCCTGGCCGACGCGGCAGGTGAAGATCCTGGTCGGCTTTCCCGGCGGCTCCACGCCCGACATGGCGGCGCGCGCGCTGGCCGAGGTGTGGGGCAGGTCGCTCGGCCAGCCCGTGCTGGTGGAGAACCGGCCTGGTGCTTCGGGCAACGTGGCGGCCGACGCCGTGGCCAAGGCCAACGACGACCACACGCTGGGGGTCGTGATCAATGGCAACCTCACCTCAGCGAGGCTGCTCAACCCCAAGCTGCCTTACGACCCGGGCAAGGACTTCAGCCTCATCTCGCTTCTGGCCACGGCGCCGCTCGTGCTGGTGGCGCCGGCCGACCAGCCTGCCGGCGCGGCCTGGGTGCAGGCGCTGCGCAACTCCGGCGACAAGTGGAGTTATGGCTCGGTGGGCATCGGCTCGGTGGGTCACCTGGGCATGGAGGTGGTGAAGGCCGCAGTGGGCAACCTGCAGGCCGTGCATGTGCCCTTCAACGGCAACCCGGCGGTGGTGACGGCCATGCTCGGCGGCCAGGTGCAGATGGCGTTGGTGCCCCCGGGCATTGCGCTGCCGCAGGTGAAGGCGGGCAAGCTGCAGGCGGTGGGCCTGACCGGGCCGCGCAGCGCGCTGGCACCGGAGATCGCGCCGCTGGCCGACCTGGGCGTGAAGATGAATGCGCTGGAGGTGTGGGTGGCGCTGGTCGGGCCGGCGGGCTTGAGCAAGGCCGCCGTTGAACGCCTGGCGCGCGAGGTGGCCGCGTTGCCCCGCGATGCCGAGACGCGCCAGCGCCTGCTGGCGGCGGGCTGGGACATGCAGGCCAGCAGCGCCGAGGGGCTGGCGGCGCGCGTGAAGGACGAGACGCGCGTGCTGGGCGAGATCATCACGGCGCGCGGCATCAAGCTGGAGTAGGCCGCCAAGCGAAGGTGGTATGCAGGGGGCGCGCCGAGGCAGGTGGCCTTGGTGACCCCGGTCGAGCCCAGTCGAGACCCAGTCGAGACCCAGTCGAGACGCAGGCCCGCAGCAGCCCGGCTTTCGACTGGAAAGTCGGCCTTCCAGGCGCGATCGGGTAGACACGGGAATCGATGATACCTGTATATTCACACAGTATCGACATGGCTTCCTCTTCCCGTGTCCCCCGTGTCCTCCGCGCCCTTCGCTGCTGAGAACCTGCACCCCGGCCTGTGGCGTGCCAGCCAGGTCGGGCGCCCGCGCGAGCTCGTCTTTCCCAGCGGTTTTGCCTCACTCGACGAGGCACTGCCCGGCGGGGGCTGGCCGGCCTCGGCACTGACCGAACTTCTCTTGCCGCACCCCGGCGTGGGTGAGCTGCGCCTGCTGGCGCCGGTGCTGGCACGGCTGCAGCGCGAGCAGCACGAGCGCTGCCTGATGTGGTTCGACCCGCCGTGCCTGCCTTGCGCCTGGGCGCTGCGCTCGCTCGGTCTCTCGCCAGGGCAGATGGTGGTCGTTCATTCGCGCGTCGATGCGGCACGGCTTTCACTGCAGCGCCGCCCGGCTTTGCAGCCGCCCCACCGGGTACCCGCAGCGCACGCGTCGCTGTGGGCGCTCGAACATGCCCTGCGCAGCGGGCATGTCGGCGCCGTGCTGGCCTGGTTGCCGGCGCGGCTGCCTGCCGATGCACTGCGCCGCCTGCAGTTGGCAGCTCAGGGTCACGAGGGACCGGCCTTCCTGCTGCGCGACGAAGCGGCGGCCACCCAGGCGAGCTCTGCGCCGCTGCGCCTGCAACTCGCCGCGGCCGCACCCGACTGGCTGAGGGTTCGGGTGTTCAAGCGGCGTGGGCCGCCTCTGGAGCAGCCTTTGCTGCTGGAACTGGCTTCGGTGCTCGGGCGGCCGGCCCAGGCCCGGGCACGCGCCGGCGTCGTGCCGGCGCTGCCTGAAGCGGTGGAGCGGGCCGTGCCGGCCGAAGCGCGGCCTTCGGGGTCCTGGGCGTGACCCGCCTTCATCGCGACGCGCTCCCGCTCCCATGCTGTGGCTGGCCCTGCACCTGCCTTCGCTTTCGCTGGAGGCGTTCAGTGCCTCCTTGCCGTGCGAGGTGGCCCACGTAGGCTCGCCTGTGAAGTCGGGTTCCGTGGAGGCCAAGGGCTCAGCGGGCTCGGCCGACGCACCGGGTTCATCGGCACCGGCCGCGCCCCTGCCCGTGGCCCTGGTGGCCGAGCACCGCATCAGCGACGTCAACGCCGCGGCGGCGGCTTGTGGCCTGCGCGCGGGCATGAAGCGCGCCACCGCGATGGCGCTCGCCGCCGACCTGCTGCTGGGCGAGGTCGACCCTGGTCGCGATGCGGCGGCGTTGCGGGCGGTGGCCCATGCCGCGCTGGCTTTCACGCCGGCCGTCACGCTGCAGGAAGGGCATGCCACCGTGCTGATGGAGGTGCGTGCGAGCCTGCGCCTCTTCGGTGGCCTGGCCGCGCTGTACCGCCTTGTGCTCGAGGCCCTGATGCCGCTCGGGCACCGTGTGTCCGTCGCCGCAGCGCCCACGGCCCTGGGTGCCGCGTTGCTGGCGCGCTGGGGGCAGGCCGCGGTCGCTTCCGCGGCATCGCACACCAGGGGTGGCCCCAAGGCCGGTGCCACGCCTGCCTTCGAGCCCGTGCTTGGCCCGCACGCCACGCGGCTGCCCGAGCTCGCGCGCCTTCTCGATGCCGCCCCGGTGTGGCTGCTTGGCCCCGCGCGCGGGCACTGGGAGGCGTTGCAGGGCATGGGCCTGCGCACACTGGCGGACCTGCGCGAGCTGCCGCGCGCCGGCCTGGCCCGGCGTTTCGGCGAGGAACTGCTGCTGGACCTGGACCGCGTGCTCGGCCGTGCACCCGACCCCCGGCGCTGGCTGGAACTGCCCACGCAGTTCGAGGCGCGGCTCGAGCTGCACCAGCGCGCCGACAGCACCGAGCAGGTGCTCGTCGCCGCTTCGGCATTGCTGGCGCGACTGGTGGTGTGGGCCCAGGCTCGGCACGGCCGAATCGCCGCCTTCACGCTGGCCATGCAGCACGAGCCGCGTCACCGTGGGGATGCGAGCGGGCAGTGCTCACCCGCCACCGAACTGCGCATCGAGCTGGCCGAAGCCGCGCTCGATGCAGCGCACCTGCAACTGCTGCTGCGCGAGCGCCTGGCGCAGCTGAAGCTCGCCGCGCCGACGCTGGAACTGCGCCTGCGCTGCCGCGAGCTCGTGCGCGCCGCGCCGCCCAATGGCGAGCTCTTTCCCACGCGCGGCAGCGAGGCGCTGGGCCTGGCGCGCCTGCTTGAACGCCTGCGCGCCCGCCTGGGCGATGCGCAGGTGCAGCGCCTCGTGCCGGTGGCCGACCACCGGCCCGAGCGCAGCAGCCGCGGCGTGCCGGCGACGGCCTCTGCGGTTTCAGCGTCTTCTTCGTCTGCTTCGGTCGCAGCGGCTTCCTCCACCACTGCGACGACTGCGGCCTCGACGACATCGTCGCTGCCAGCCGCCCGCCTCAAGGCGAATGTCGCGCGCGCGCGCAAGGCGGCGCGAGGCGACGCGCCGCCCCCTGGACTGCCGACTGCGCACTCGTCGGTGTTGTCGCAGCATGTTGCGGGCCTTGAGGATGGCGAGGCGCTGCCTCTGCATCGCCCGGTGTGGCTGCTGCCCGAGCCACTGCCGCTGGCCGAACGAAATGCCTTGCCGCTGCTCGGCGGCCAGCCGCTGCAACTGCTGAGCGGGCCCGAGCGCATCGAGACCGGCTGGTGGGACGGTGAACCCGCGGCACGCGACTACTTCATCGCGCTCGCCGCCGACAGCTCGCTCGTGTGGGTGTGGCGCAGTCGACTGCCCAGCTCCGCAGCGCACGACGAAGGCGGCGGCGACGTGCAGTGGATGCTGCAGGGTCGGTTCGGGTGAGGTGCCCTGACGGCCTGCCCGTGCATTCTGTGCAGTCCGCAGCGCAACCTTGCACGCCAACGTGCAACCCTCCCCCGCAGGCCTCGCGCAGAATCGTCGCATGCGCGAATGGCTCGATTCGATCGCCTCCTGGACGCAAGGCTGGCTGAGCGCCGACGCCGGGCTGGCCGGGCTCTTTGCCTCGGCACTGCTGTCGGCCACGATCCTGCCCGGGTCCAGCGAGGTCGTGATGGTGGGCCTGCTCACCGCCTACCCGCACTTGGCCTGGCCGGCCTTCGGCGTGGCCACGTTCGGCAACGTGCTCGGATGCGTGCTGACCTTCTGGATGGGCCACGCCGCGCGGCAGGGCTACGAGCGTTTCCAGCGCCTGCAGTTCCAGCTTTCCGAGCCGGCGATGGCGCGCCTGCGGCGCTATGGCCCGCCGGCGCTCATCTTGTCATTCCTGCCGCTGGTGGGCGACGCGCTGGTGCTGGCCGCGGGATGGCTGCGCCTGCCTTTCGCCCCGAGCCTGGCCTGGATGGCGGCGGGCAAGGCCGCTCGCTACCTGCTGCTGGTGCTGTCGATGATCGGCCTGCTTGCCTGGGCATGAGGTCCGGGAACCTCGGATCGAGGCAGCCGCTCAACTCGCCCAGATGCGCGGTTCGTGGCGTGCCTGGCCCCAGCAGATCTCGCGCCACAGCGAGCGCACACGGCGCAGCAACGACATCGCCACCTCCACCTCGTGCGCGAGCACGCGCACGACGAGCAGGCGGCCGTGCAGCAGCGTGGCGCCGCCGAGGCAGCGCCGGGCAGCGTCGCCTGTGGCATCTGCGTTGGAAGCAAGCACGGTGCGCGCCGCTTCGAGCGCGGCTACGGTTGCCACGGACTGCATCGCCCCTCCCGCGGCGAACACCAGCGTGCCCAGCACCCGGTGCCCCGCGAGGCCGCACGGCCCGTCGAGCAAGGCGGCGTCGAGCGCATCGATGACACCGCGCTCGCGCCACAGCCCATCGATCTCGAACTGCTGCACGAAGCGCCCGCTCGCAAAGGGCTTGTTCGAGGCCTCCAGGCCCAGGACCAGCAGTTCCATGGCCATCAGCGAGGCATCGCCTTCGAGATGCACCTGCCAGCGGTTGAGCGCGTCGCAGCCGTCGTAGGCGAGCGTCTCCTGCGGCAGCCACTCCAGGCGCGCACCGGCGGCGACGCGGGCCGTCACGCGTTGCGCGGCCACGCCCGCCACGCTGCGGTAGAAGCGCGTGGCAGCGGGGTTGGTGACGAGCAGGTGGGCGCCGCTGTCCACGTCCACCTGCACGTCGAGGCGGTCGCCGCCGACCAGGCCCCCCGGCGGATGCACGAGCACGGCATGGGCGACGCAGGGGCCCTCGGGATAGAGCGTCTTCAGCAGCCGCAGCGGCCCGTGGTGGGCGCTGTGCACGCGTGTCGCCGTGCCGTCGTGCCGGGCGTGCAGCTCCAGAAGAGCGGGCCAGCGCGCAGGGGGCCCTGGCGCCGCGTCCAGGGCAAGGTCTTCACGCTTCAACCAGCAGTCCCTTGCGCTCGATGAAGCGCACCACGTCGGCGAGACCGGCGCGCGTCTTGAGGTTGGTCATCACGAAGGGCCGGTTGGGGCGCATGCGTTCGGTGTCGCGGCGCATCACCTCGAGGTCGGCGCCGACGTGCGCGGCGAGGTCGGTCTTGTTGATGACGAAGAGGTCGCTCTTGGTGATGCCGGGCCCGCCCTTGCGCGGGATCTTCTCGCCGGCGGCCACGTCGATGACGTAGATCGTCAGGTCGCTGAGCTCGGGGCTGAAGGTGGCCGCGAGGTTGTCGCCGCCGCTTTCGATGAAGACGATGTCGGCATTCGGGAACTTGCCGAGCATCTGGTCCACCGCCTCGAGGTTGATCGAGGCATCTTCGCGGATCGCGGTGTGCGGGCAGCCGCCCGTCTCGACGCCCATGATGCGCTCGGCCGGCAGGGCGCCGGCCACGGTGAGCAGGCGCTGGTCTTCCTTGGTGTAGATGTCGTTGGTGACCACGACGAGGTCCCACTTGTCGCGCATCGTCTTGCAGAGCATCTCGATGAGCGTGGTCTTGCCCGAGCCGACGGGGCCGCCGACGCCCACGCGCAGGGGCGGCAGGCGTTTCGTGCGGTGGGGGACGTGGTGCAGGGCGCTGGTGCTCATGGGGGGCGAGAGAAGTCTCGGGGTGCGGCGTGCGGGACGGGCGATTCAGGAACGGAAGAGTCGCGAGTACTGCGCCTCGTGCCGTGCGCTGGCGATGGCCAGGCGCGGAGCGAAGGCCAGTGGTTCGGGCATGGCCAGCGCCTCGGCCACCGCGCCAGGAATGGCGGCCACCAGCCGCGCGAGCAGCCGCTGCCCGGCGCTATGGCCCAGCGGCACAGCGCGCACGGCCGCCTGCATCATGTTCTCTGCCCAGCCGAAGGCGGCGGCGTGCAGGCTCTCGGCTACCGCGGCGCCACGCCAGGCCGCCGCACAGCCGAGCACGACGGGCCAAGTCGGCGCCGGCTGCAGGTCGCGCAGGCTCGGCAGCGTGGCGCAGGGGGGCATGTCGTCGGCCTGCAGCGTTTCGATCCAGGCGAGCAGGCTGCGGCCCATCTGCTGCGTCTGCAGCAGCGGTTCGGCCGCTTCGCGCGTCTCGCGCACCCAGTCGTTGAGCGAGCGCAGGCAGGCCTCGTCACCCGCGGTGGCCGCTGCGTGCGATGCGGCCACCACCACGAGCTCGGAGCGCGCCACCACGAGCGTGAGCTGGTTGGCGAGCCAATGGCCGGCGCTGGCTTCGTCGTGCACGACGCCTTCGTCGACCGCGGCCTCGAGGCCCTCCGAGTAGCTGAAGGCGCCTACCGGCAGCGCAGGCGATGCGAGCCAGAGCAGGTGCAGAAATGACGTCGCGCCCGTCATTGCCCTCGCGGCGGGGGCCTCGCCTGGAGCCTCGCCCGCATCGTGGCCCGGTGCTATATTGGTTCGAAGGTTGCTCACCCGCGCCTCCTGCATGCGAGCCGGTCCGTGTCGCGGCGGCCGGGGTGCTTCGAAGGGACCCGTCCATGCGCACAGCGGCCAGAACCCTCGCGTCCCTGGTGGCCGCCGTCGCGCTCGTGCCGTGGCTCTTGTCGTGCGGCGGCAGCGGCGACGACGCCGCACCGCAGCAGCAGCCTGCACCCGAGGACGTGGGCGGTGCGGGTCTCTTCACGCAGGGACGCGTGCTGCGAAACGCACGCTCCGTGCTCGCGTCCATGCCCTCGGTGCCGGGGGCGCGCTATGCGTGGACGGTGGAGAACGGCGACGCCACGGCCACCATTGTCGAGGGCGCCGGCACGAACATCGTGCGGCTCGCCACCGGCGCGAGCGTCGGCACGTTCGTTCTCAAGGCCACCGTCACGGCGCCCGACGGCAAGGCCACCGTCTCGAGCCGGACGTTGAGCGTGGTGCAGGAGTGGTTGCTGGACAGCACCAAGCCGCTGCCCCGGCAGAACCACACGGCGACCTTGCTGAACGACGGCCGCGTGCTCGTCATGGGCGGCACGCTGGGATTTGGCTCCGGGGCGCCGAACACGTCGGCGCAGATCTACGACCCGGAGACGAACAGTTGGGCGTTCGCCCGGCCGATCCCCACGGCAAGAACGAGCTACACGGCCACGCGGCTGGCGGACGGCCGGGTCCTCGTGGTCGGCGGCATGGAGGGCAGCGGTACGGTGACGGCCTCCGGGGCCGCCGAGATCTACGATGCCGCGTCCGGACAGTGGAGCGCGGTTGCGCGCATGAGGACAACCCGCCACAGCCACACGGCAACGCTCCTGCCGGACGGGCGGGTGCTGTTCGCCGGCGGATCGAACGCGGCCTCGGTGGGCGGAGGGCCCGTGCTGACGGCCGAGATCTACGACCCCGCCACGGATCGGTGGTCCGACGCGGGCTCGATCTCCAGGCCGCGGGAGGGCCATGCCGCGACACTCCTCGGCAACGGCAAGGCCTTGCTCAGCGGCGGTATCGACTACACCGACCGCCTCGGCATCGTGCTGGAGAGCGCTGAGATCTACGACCCGGTAACGAACAGATGGTCGACCGCCGGCGAGCTGGCGATCGGGCGCCGGGGGCACACCGCCCAGAAACTGCAAGACGGGCGGGTGGTTGTGGCCGGCGGCATCGCGCAGGGCTCGCTCATGCCCGCCGAAGCCGAGGTCTACGACCCGACGACGGGCTCGTGGTCGCCGGCCGGCCGCCTGAACGAGCCCAGACTGAGTCATGCACTCAGCCTGCTGCCGGACGGCAGGCTGCTCGTGAGCGGCGGCGCGGTCACGACGCGGATTCAGGGGCAGCCCAGGGCCGAGGTCTACGACCCGGCGACGAATGCCTGGACTCGCGTCGCGGACATGGGCGAAGGACGGGCCTGGCACACCTCGACGACCCTGCTCAACGGGATGGTCCTTGTCGTCGGCGGGATTGACCAGGAGGCACCGCTGGCGAGCGCGGAGCGATTCAGCCCGGCGACGGGAACATGGAGCAGCGCCGGGCGCAGCAACGCGCGGCCGGCCTCGAGCCACACGGCGACGCTGCTGCGGGACGGCACGCTGCTGCAGGCGGCGGGCGAGGAGGGCGAGCAGGCGCTCAGGCGTGCCTCGCGCTACGACCCCGTGCTGGACCGCTGGGAGGACGTGGGTGACATGATCGACGCGCGCGCCTGGCATGCGGCGGCGTTGCTCACGACCGGCGAGGTACTTGTGACGGGAGGTCAGGCGAGCCGCCTCTCCACCGACCCCCGCTTGCGGACGGCCGAGCTCTTCGACCCCGCGACGCGCATGTGGCGCGCCACGGCCCGCATGCAGACGGGCCGTGGCCGGCACACGGCGACTACCGTGCCCGACGGACGTGTCCTCGTCGTTGGAGGCACGGAAGTCGGCAATGTCGACCTGGCCTCCGCGGAGCTGTACGACCGGGCTGCCGACGTGTGGACCGCGGCGGGCTCGATGGCGAGGGCTCGCACCAGCCATGCCGCCACGCTGCTGCTCGATGGCAGGGTACTCGTAACGGGCGGCGCCTCCCCCAGCGCCACGGCGCCGGCGGAGATGTTCGATGCAACGACCAACTCCTGGCTCGACGCGGCGCCGATGTCCACGGGCCGGCGAGGACACACCGCGACCCGCTTGTTCAACGGCAAGGTGCTGGTCGTGGGGGGATACGGCGACACGAGCATCCCCTTGGCGAGCGCCGAGATCTACGACCCGGCGTCGGGCACGTGGAGCGATGCGGGCGCGATGTCCATCGGACGCGCGTTCCACGTCGCCACCTTGTTGCCCGATGGAACGGTGCTGGCTTCGGGCGGGATTGACCGCAGCTTCGCGTCGCCGCCTCTGGCCTCGACGGAGATCTACGACCCGGCCACAGGTGCCTGGACCTTGCAGAGCCCGATGAACCTCGCCCGAGTGCTGCACACCTCGACGCTGCTGCTCGACGGCAGGGTCGTCGTGCTCGGGGGAGGCGGTGGAAGGTTCGCCGTCACCGGCGGTGTCGAGTTCTGGAGTGCAGGCCAATCGCTCGCCTCGGGCGTGCCTGCTGCTGCGGCCCGGGCCGGCAAGTGAGTCGGGCATCGCGCCCTCAGAACAGAAAGTACCGCTGCGCCATCGGCAACTCCTTCGCCGGCTCGCAGGTGAGCAGCACGCCGTCGGCGCGCACCTCGTAGGTCTGCGCGTCGATCTCCATCTTCGGCAGGTAGGCGTTGTGCACCATGTTCGCCTTGGTCACGGTGCGGTTGCCGCGCACGGCCGCCACGGTCTTGTGCAGCTTGAGTTTCTCGCGCACGCTGCCGGCCACCGCGGCCTGGCTCATGAAAGTGAGCGAGCCCGCGCCGACGGCGCCGCCGAAGCTGCCGAACATCGGCCGGTAGTGCACCGGCTGCGGTGTCGGGATGCTGGCGTTGGCGTCGCCCATCGCGGCCAGCGCGATGAAGCCGCCCTTGAGCACGAGGCTCGGCTTGACGCCGAAGAGCGCCGGCTTCCAGAGCACGAGGTCGGCCCACTTGCCGACCTCGATGCTGCCGACCTCGTGCGCGATGCCGTTGGCGAGTGCCGGGTTGATGCCGAGCTTGGCGATGTAGCGCTTGACACGCTGGTTGTCGGCGCGTTCGGTATCGCCGCTGAGCAGCCCTCCGGGCTGCGTATCGCCAGGCAGCGCACCCCGCTGCAGCTTCATCTTGTGCGCCGTCTGCCAGGTGCGGAGGATGACCTCTCCGACGCGCCCCATGGCCTGGCTGTCGCTGCTCATCATGCTGATGGCGCCCAGGTCGTGCAGCACGTCTTCGGCGGCGATCGTCTCCTTGCGGATCCGGCTCTCGGCAAAGGCCAGGTCCTCGGCGATGCCGGCGTCGAGGTGGTGGCACACCATCAGCATGTCGAGGTGCTCGTCCACCGTGTTCACGGTGAAAGGCATCGTCGGGTTGGTCGAGGAGGGCAGGAAGTTGGCCTCGCCCACGACGCGCAGGATGTCGGGTGCGTGGCCGCCGCCGGCGCCCTCGGTGTGGAAGGCGCACAGCGTGCGGCCCTTCGTCGCGGCGATGGTGTCCTCGACGAAGCCGCTCTCGTTGAGCGTGTCGGAGTGGATCGACACCTGCGTGTCGGTGGCCTCGGCCACACCCAGGCAGCAGTCGATGGCCGAGGGTGTGGTGCCCCAGTCCTCGTGCAGCTTGAGGCCGATGGCGCCGGCCTCGACCTGCTGCATCAGCGCCGCCGGCTGCGAGGCATTGCCCTTGCCGAGGAAGCCGAGGTTCATCGGGAAGGCATCGGCCGCGCGCAGCATCTGCGCCATGTAGTGCGGCCCGGGCGTGCAGGTGGTGGCGAGCGTGCCGGTGGCGGGGCCTGTGCCGCCGCCGAGCATCGTCGTGACGCCGCTGGCGAGCGCCTCGTCGATCTGCTGCGGGCAGATGAAGTGGATGTGGCTGTCGATGGCGCCCGCCGTGACGATCATGCCCTCGCCGGCGATGATCTCGGTGCCCGGGCCGATGATGATGTCCACGCCCGGCTGCACGTCGGGGTTGCCGGCCTTGCCGATGGCGGCGATGCGGCAGCCGCGCAGGCCGATGTCGGCCTTGACGACGCCCCAGTGGTCGACGATGACGGCGTTGGTGATCACGGTGTCCACCGCATCGCCGGGCCCTGACCCGCTCGGCTGCTGGCTCTGCCCCATGCCGTCGCGGATGGTCTTGCCGCCACCGAACTTCACCTCCTCGCCGTAGCTGCCGGCCTTGAGCGTGTGGTCGTGTTCGATCTCGATGACGAGCGCCGTGTCGGCCAGGCGCAGGCGGTCACCCACGGTGGGGCCGTACATCTCGGCGTAGGCGCGGCGGCCGATCTTTGCCATGTCAGGGGGTTCCTTCGACAGCGCGTCTCAGAGATCGCCTTGGACCTGCGCGCGGAAGCCGAACACGCGGCGCGCGCCGGCGTAGGCCACGAGCTCGACTGTGCGCGCCTGCCCGGGCTCGAAGCGCACCGCCGTGCCGCTGGGGATGTTCAGGCGCATGCCGCGCGCCGCCGCGCGGTCGAAGGAGAGAGCGCCGTTGGTCTCGGCGAAGTGGTAGTGCGAGCCCACCTGGATGGGCCGCTCGCCGGTGTTGGCCACGCGCAGCGTCACGGTGGCGCGGCCGGTGTTGAGTTCGTGCTCGCCGTCGGCCGTGAGCAGTTCGCCGGGGATCATCGCGGGCGCCCCGGTCAGTCGCGGCCGCGGAACCACAGCCACAGTGCCGCGCCCACCGAGGCGGCGGCCACCGCCGCGAGCGCCCCGAGGCCGAGCATCTCGGCGTCGTGCAGGTGCAGCAGCGGCGCGCCATGGCCGCTGTGCGCAGCGGCCAGGTTGGCCAGCAAGGCGGTGGCCACGAGGGCTCCGGCTTTCTTGATCATCAGTCTCTCCGGTCGATGTGAACGGTTGTTGTGTGCGGGTCGCGGTGCGCTCGCGATGAACGGTCGCCAACGGTCGCCAACGATCGCCAACGATCGCCGTCGCTGATTCCGCGCAGGCACGGTCCCTGGTGCGGTCGAAGGCGGCGTGGGCCACGGGCCAACTCACGTGATCGGGTGATGCACGGTCACGAGCTTGGTGCCGTCGGGGAAAGTGGCCTCGACCTGGATCTCGGGGACCATCTCGGGCACGCCCGCCATCACGTCGGCGCGCGCCAGCACCTTCTGTCCCTCGCTCATGAGCTGTGCCACCGTCTTGCCGTCGCGCGCGCCTTCGAGGATGGCGGCACTGATGAAGGCCACCGCCTCCGGGTAGTTGAGCTTGAGGCCGCGCGCACGCCGGCGCTCGGCGAGCAGGGCGGCGGTGAAGAGGAGCAGCTTGTCCTTCTCGCGCGGGGTCAGTTCCATCTTGGAGCTACAGCAAAGGCGATGCCAGGGGCGGATTCTGCGCTCGGGGCATGGTGACGCACCGTGCTCGGGCGTCGCCGCCCGAGCTTGGTGCAGTGGGCGGCCCGCCGGGCCGGAATCAGGGCCAGGCAGCGCCGGGTGCACCGTGGGCTCATGGCGGGTCGAGTGAGATCACGTAGCGCAGCCCCGCCGCGTGCCCATAGACCTCGCCCTTGTCGAAGGCCTCCACGAGCCGGCCGCCGTTGGCCTCGATTACCTTGCGCGAGGCGAAGTTGTCGGGATCGGTCGTGATCTCGACGGCGCGCACACCACGTTCGGCGGCCAGCGGCAGCACGAGCGCCAGCGCCCGCGTGGCGTGGCCGTGCCGCTGGTACCAAGGTGCCACCGCATAGCCGACATGGCCGAGCACGTGCGGCGGCAATGGTGAGCCGTCCTTCGTCCAGCGCAGGCCGATGCTGCCGACGAAACCTTCGGCCGCGTCGTCAGTGCCCAGCCACATCCAGCGGCGCAGGCCGGGGATGCGCGGGCGGGTCGTGCCGTCGGGCATCTTCACCGGCGGGCCGGCGCCTTCGGGGTCGTCCATCAGCGCGAGGAAGGCGTCCGGATCGCTCGCGATCTGTTCGAGCTGCTCCTGCGCGGCGACGGCACCGCGGATGTTGTCCGGGCTGAAGCCACGCTCGAGCGCGGCGCGGTAGGAGGGCAGGTGCGCCGCGCTCGGGCGCACGAGACGCAGCGGCGAAAGGCCCGCGCCGGGCATGCCCGCCGTGCTTGCCGTGCCTGCCGCAGGAGGCGAGGCGCCGCTCACGTGCCTCCTCCGAGCGTGCGCAGCAGGAAGCGCTCGACCTCCTGCACCTCTTCCATGCACACGGAGTGTTCCATCGGGTAGTCGTGCCACTGCACCGGGTTGCCGAGCGCCGCCACGACCTCGCGCGCCGCCTGGCCGCGCGCGGCGGCCACCACGGGGTCGCGCGTGCCGTGCGCGATGAGCACCGGCGTGGCCGCATTGGCGGCGTGCCGTTCGGCGGGCGTGGTGTCGGCGATCGGCAGGTAGCCCGACATGCCCACCAGCCCGGCGAGGCGCTGCCCGTAGCGCAGCCCGGCGCCGAGCGTGATGGCGCAGCCCTGCGAGAAGCCCGCCAGCACGATGCGCGAGGCGGGCACGCCGCGCGCCACCTCGCGGTCGAGCAGCGCATGCACGGCGGCGAAGCTCTGGCGCAGGCCGGCTTCGTCCTCGCCGGCGCTGCCACCGAACGCGAGGATGTCGTACCAGGCGCGCATGCGATGCCCGCCATTGGCCGTCACCGGCCGCACGGGCGCGCGCGGGAAGACGAAGCGCACCGGGCCGACCGCGTCGAGGCTCATCTCGTCGGCGAAGGGCAGGAAGTCGGTGCCATCGGCGCCCAGGCCGTGCAGGATGACGACGGTGGCGCGGGCCGGCTCGCCGGGGTTCAGTTCGAGGGTTTGCAGGGCAGTCATGCGGCGATGCTAGCGGCCGCGAGGATGAGGCCCCGAGACCCCGGTAATGCCGGATCGCAGCCGGGCGAGGGAGGGCTCGCCTGCCGCGCACGGCCCGGCTGTGGCGCGGCCCGCCGCGTGCCGGTGCGCGCCGGT
>JALHOU010000060.1:12438-22710 GCA_022842825.1 Rubrivivax sp. | reverse complement strand
GCCCATACCGTCGCCCGCGCCGCCGCGCCGTGCACCCGAGCCCGCCTTCAGCGACGAGACGCTGGCCTGGATGGTGCGTGCGGCGCTGCGCACGCCCAGCCACGAGCGCACGCGCTGGCCGCTCGTGCAACGTGCCATCGACGAGATGAGTGTGGCCGAGCAGCGCGACCCCACCTGGGTCTACTGGCGCGCACGCGCCATCCGCGCCGGCGCCGCCGCCGGCCCGGAGGGCGAAGGCGCGCGTGGCCTGGCGCGCCTGACGCTGGAGTCGATCGCCGGCCCGCTCGGCTTCTATCCCCAGCTCGCCCTCGAAGAGCTGGGCCGGCGCGTGAGCCTGCCGGCGCTGCCGGTGCCGCTCGTCGAGTCGGAGCGCGAGCCGATCCGTGAGCATGCCGGCCTGCGGCGCGCGCTGCGCCTGATGTCGCTCGGCCTGCGCGCCGAGGGCGTGCGCGAATGGAACTACTCGCTGCGCGGCATGAACGACCGCGAGCTCACGGCCACCGCGGCGCTCGCCTGCGAGCGCGAGGTCTGGGACCGCTGCATCAACACGAGCGAGCGCACGCGCGACGCCGTCGACGTGTCGCAGCGCTACCCGCTGCCCTTCCGCGAGGCGGTGCTGGCGCGCGCCGCCGAGAGCGGCGTGGACCCGGCCTACATCTACGGCCTCATCCGCCAGGAGTCGCGCTTCATCCTTGATGCCCGCTCCAGCGTCGGCGCCTCCGGGCTCATGCAGCTGATGCCCGCCACCGCGCGCTGGACGGCCCGGCGCGCCGGGCTCACGGACTGGAAGCCCGAGCTCGTGAACGAGCGCGACATCAACCTGCTGCTCGGCACCACCTACCTGAAGCTCGTGCTCGAGGAGTTCGGTGGCGCCCAGGCGATGGGCGCCGCGGCCTACAACGCCGGCCCTTCGCGGCCGCGCCGCTGGCGCGAAGGCCCGGTGGTGGAACCGGCGGCGTGGATCGAGGGCATCCCCTTCAACGAGACGCGCGACTACGTCAAGAAGGTGCTCTCCAACGCCGTCGTCTACGCCGCCCGCCTGCAGGCCACGCAGGGCACGCCTTCCGCCGCGGTCGGCGGGGGTGGCACGCCGGTGATCGGCCCGGTGAGCCTGCGCGCGCGCCTCGGCCCGGCCATCGGCCCGCGCGACCCGGGGGCACCGGCGGAAAACCGCGACCTGCCCTGAGCGCCCACTAAACTCCTCCGCCAGGAGGGAGCCGCCCGCTTGAACGCCGGCCCGGGCGGCAGGTCGGCAGCGCGAATCATGAACAAGCTTCTCGTGCTTGGAGGCAGCGGCTTTGTCGGCCGCTCGCTGTGCGAACAGCTGGTGCGTCGGTTTCCAGGCATCCAGCTCGTCGTGCCCACCCGGCGCGCGCTGCACGCGGGGCACCTGCGCACGCTGCCCGGGGTGGAGATCGTCGTCACCAATGTGCACGACCCGGTCCGGCTGACGGCACTGGTGCGCGGCTGCGACGCGGTGGTCAACCTCGTGGCCATCCTGCACGGCAAGGCGGCCGACTTCGATGCCGTGCACCATCGGTTGCCGGAAGCGCTGACGCGCGCCATGCATGGCGCAGGCGTGCTGCGCCTGGTGCACGTGAGCGCCCTCGGCGCCGCTTCCTATGCGCCATCGAACTACCTGCGCAGCAAGGCCGCCGGCGAGGAGGCGCTGAAGGCGGGTGGCCTGGCCGTGACGATCCTGCGCCCCTCGGTCATCTTCGGCCAGCGCGACCGGCTGCTCAACCTCTTCGCGCGCCTGCAGGCCGTGGCCCCGATGGTGCCGCTGGCCGCCAGCCACGTGCACTTCCAGCCGGTGTGGGTGGAAGACGTCGTGGCGGCCATCGTGAAGGTGCTCGAGGACCCGTCGTGGATCGGCCGCACGGTCGAGTGCTGCGGGCCGCAGGTGCTGTCGCTGTCGGAGATCGTGCGCCTGGCCGGCCGCCTCTCGGGTCACGAGCGGCCGCAGATCCCGTTGCCCGACTGGGTGGCGCGCATCCAGGCCTTCGTGCTCGAGTGCCTGCCCGGGCAGCCCCTGATGTCGCGTGACAACCTCGACTCGATGCGCGTGCCCAGCGTCGCCAGCGGCCGGCTGCCGGGCCTGCCGGACCTCGGCATCAAGCCCACGCCCATCGGTGCGGTGGCGCCCGGCTACCTCGCCCCGGGCCAGGGCTTGGCGCGCCTGGACGGCTGGCGCGCGACGCACCGCTAGGAGCGTGGGTGCCCCGCCGATGCCGCCACGGCATCGCGGCGATGCAGCATGGTGATCCACGCCCGCGAGGTCGCGCCTTAGCATGCGCACCTCTCTCGGAATGAGCCGGCGCCGCCGGCAAGACCTGAGCCCCTGCGGAGGTGCTCTCGTGCGCCCGAGCCCGCCAGACCCAGCCACCCATCGAGGACCGGACCATGCAGCTCGTCATCGGCAACAAGAACTATTCGTCGTGGTCGATGCGGCCCTGGGTGCTGATGCGCGGCCTCGGCATGCCGTTCGAGGAGAAGAAGCTGAGCTTCATGCTCGGCCTGGGCACCGGCTTCCGCGAAGAGATGCTGAAGATCAGCCCCGCGGCGCGCGTGCCGGTGCTCATCGACGGCAACCTCACCGTGTGGGACAGCCTCGCGATCGCCGAGTACCTGCACGAGCGCTTCCCTGACCGCGGCGTGTGGCCGCCTGAGCTTCGGCAGCGCGCGCGTGCGCGCACGCTGTGCGCCGAGATGCACTCCGGCTTCGGCGCCCTGCGCCAGCATTGCCCGATGAACGTCGAGGCCTCGTTGCCCGAGGTCGGCGCGCGCGTGCTGCGCGAGCAGCCGCAGGTGCAACGCGACCTCGCCCGCATCGACCAGATGTGGAGCGAGGCGCTGGCCGATGCCGCGCAGGCCGGCAGCGGCCCCTTCCTCTTCGGCGCTTTCGGCGCGGTGGACGGCTACTACGCGCCGGTGGCGCTGCGCGTACGCACCTACGGGCTGCCGCTGTCCAAGGCCGCGGCGGCCTACGCCGAGCGCCTGCTCGCCGCGCCGGGGCCGGCGGCGTGGATCGCCGACGCGCTGCAGGAGCACGAGTTCGTGCCCGAGGACGAGCCGTACCGCACGCCGCCGACAAGGCGCTGAGCTGCGGCACCGGTTGCGACCCCACGCCGCGCTGCGCCGCGGCGGACTTGGCCGGGCCGCAGCCGCCGGGACGAGCCGGGCTGGCAGGCACGCGCACGCACGAACGGGCCACGAACGGGTCGCGCCCGGCCGCGCGCAGGCATCATTCGCCGCATGCAACTCTTCGTCGTCGGGGGCGCCGTGCGCGACCGGCTGCTCGGCCAGCCCGTGCACGATCGCGACTGGGTCGCCGTCGGCGCGACGCCCGACGAACTGCTGGCGCTCGGCTACAAGCCGGTGGGCAAGGACTTCCCGGTCTTCCTGCACCCGCACACCGGCGAGGAGGTGGCGCTGGCGCGTACCGAGCGCAAGAGCGGGCGCGGCTACCACGGCTTCACGTTCCACGCCGCGCCGGAGGTGACGCTGGAACAGGACCTGGCCCGGCGCGACCTGACCATCAACGCCATGGCCGAGGCCGCCGACGGCACGCTCGTGGACCCCTACGGAGGCCGGCGCGACCTGCAGGCCGGCGTGCTGCGGCACGTCTCGCCCGCCTTCGCCGAGGACCCGGTGCGGCTGCTGCGGCTGGCGCGCTTTGCGGCCCGCTGGCCACGGTTCACCGTGGCGCCCGAGACGTTGGCCCTGCTCGTGCAGCTGGTCGAGCAGGGCGAGGTCGACGCGCTTGTTGCCGAGCGCGTGTGGCAGGAGCTGGCGCGCGGCCTCATGGCCGCGCGGCCGAGCCGCATGTTCGAGGTGCTGCGCGGCTGCGGCGCGCTGGACCGGCTGCTGCCCGAGCCCACCCTCGATGCGCCTGCCCTCGCGCGCCTGGACCGCGCCGCGCTCACGGGCGCCCCGCTGGCCGTGCGCCACGCCCTGCTCGGCTGGCCCGACGAGGCGGCCGTGCGCCGCGCCGCCGGGCGGCTGCGCATGCCGGCCGAGGTGCGCGAGGTGGCGGAGGTGTTCGTGCGCGAGGCCGACCATGTCGGCGCATTGACTCCGCCTTGGCAGCCCGCGGACGCGCCGGCCCTGCTGGCGCTCTTCGAGCGCTGCGACGCCCTGCGCAGGCCCGAGCGCTTTGTGGCCGTGCTCCAGGCTTGCGATGCCGCGCACGATGCACCCGGCCAGGCCGCTGGCGCAGGGGCCGCGTCGGTGCTGCCGCTGCAGACGCTGCTGACGCTCGTGCGAGAAGCCGACACCTCCGCGGCCGCGCAGGCCGCCACACGATCGGGCGCGCAAGGGCCCGAGGTCGGCGAAGCCGTGCGCGAGGCGCGTCGGGCCACCCTGGCCGCCGCCATCGCAGCGGCCGGGCATGACAAGATGCGGCCGCGCGCACGCTGATCCCATCCCTTCCCCGCCGAGGCTGGAGGGCGGCAGCGGCGTCGGGAGGGCTGCTCGTGGAACCACTGCGCCGATGAAACTGGCCGAAGGAATCCGCCGCCATGGCTTTCGCAAGTGGTACGAGCGTGAGCTGCTGCAAAGCCACGCCCACCTCATCCTCACCTTCCTCTGCATGATCGGCATCTTTGCCGCGCTGGACGCCGTGCGCGGCACTGTCGGCTGGGTCGAACGGGCCGAGGAGATCCTGACGGCCATCCTGTGCGCGGGCACGGGCCTGTGGGCACTGCGCCGCTACCTCTTCCTGCTGCACCACGCCGAACTGGCCGCCCACCAGGCCGGGTGTGCGCAGTGCAAGGCCTACGGGCGGCTGGACCTCGTGCAGTCGGATGCGAGCGGCGAGCGCGTCGCGGTGCGCTGCCGCGGCTGCGGCCACGGCTGGCGCATCGAGCTCTGACGCGCCGCGCGCCGCGCGCGGATGCGTCGATTCAAGTGCGCCGATTCAGGTGCACTCTCAGGCGCGCAGGCTGTCCAGCGGCGCCGGGCGCCCGGTGAGGTAACCCTGAAGCAGGTCGAAGCCCATCTGGCGGCAGATCTCGGCTTCGGCCTCGGTCTCCACTCCTTCGGCCAGCGCCATCGAGCCGAGCTCCTTGACCATGCGCACGAGGTCGGAGACGAGCTTCTGCTTGGCCTGGCTGGCCTCGTTCAGGCCATGCACGAGGCCGAAGTCGAACTTGACGAAGTGCGCCGGCACCTCGGCCAGCTCGTTCAGGCGCGCCTGGCCGGCGCCGAAGTCGTCGTAGGCAAACCGCACCTTGAGGTCGGCCAGCTTCGCGGCCAGCTCGCGCATGCGGTCGACCTCCATCACCGCCGTCTCGTGCACCTCGATGACGAGGTCGACGCTCAGCCCCTGCTGCGGCAGGCGCCTGAGCGCCTCGAGGAAGGCGGGATCGAAGGTCTCCTGCGGGTGCGTGTTCACGAAGAGCGTGCTGCCCGGGGCCCACTGCGCCACGGTGCGCACGCCGTGCTCGCGGAAGGCGCCGGAAAGCTCGGCTTCGCGCCCCAGGCGTGCCGCCAGCGCGAACAGGTGCACCGGCGAAGCCGGCAGGTCGGGGTGCGAGCTGCGGCCGAGCAACTCGAAGGCGAACCGCTCGCCGCCGGTGGCGTGGACGATGGGCTGCACGGCACCGCCGAGGCCGGTGCCGCCGAGCAGTTCGAGCATCTGCCGCTCGTGCGGCACGAAGTGGCCCGAGAGCGCGGCGCCGGCGGGGGCGATCATGGTGCGGTCGCCGCCGGTCGTGGTGGCGCCGCCGCTGTCGCCCAGCACGCCGAGGCGGAACTCGGCGTTGCCGAAGTGGATGACGTCGTTCTCTTCGAGCACGCGCGCCGCCGCCAGTCGCACCCGGTTGACGTAGGTGCCGTTGGTGCTGCCGAGATCGGTGAGGCGCAGGCGGCCGTCTTCGGTGGCCACGAGCACGGCATGCTGGCGCGACAGACCCGGCGCGGCCAGCGCGAGCTCGTTGGTGGCGTCGCGCCCGACGCGGAAGGGCACCACCGACACCTCGTGCACGGTGTGCGAGCCGTCGGCGGCCACGCCTTCGAGGAACCAGCGCCGTCCCATCGGGGCGGGGCTGGGCGCCGCTGCGCTGGCAGCCGCACCTATGACATCGCTTGCACCCATGCTGGGACCGTGTCCGTTGCTGCTCTCTGCCCCGGGCCCGCCCGGAGCTTCAACCGGGCGCCATCTTACGCGGCACGCCGCGCTCCGGCCTGTGCATCCGGCCCCCCCGATCCCGCGGGGGGGCCCTAGATCAGCAACCCGATCACGGATGCGAGCACCGTGAGCACGAGCGAGCTGGTCAGCGGCACGAACCATTCCCGCCCGCCGAGCCGGAAGCGGAAGTCGCCCGGCAGCCGGCCGAGGCCGATCTTGGCCATCCAGCCCTGCAGCACGTTGAAGAGCAGGCAGGCGAGCAGGAAGACGAGCAGCCAGCGCATGGGGGGCGAATGAGCAGGATCGGTCGGTGCCGGAGGAGGCGGGCGGTGCTTGGGGGTGCATCGGGGCGTGCGCGCACCGGCGCAGCCCGACGCTACAGCATGTGCGTGCGGTCGCCCGCCACGAAGCCGAGCGGCCCCGCCGCCGGAAACACCAGGCCGCGCGCGAAGGCCAGCACCTTGAAGAGCTCGCCCATCTCGTGCTCGGTGAGCAGCTTCTGCGCCGCCGCCACCGCCCGCACATCGGCAGCCTGCAGCAGCTCGAGCAGGCCGCAGTTGAGGAGAAAGCGCGCCTGCGTCGTGTAGCCCACCACCTCGGCGCCGGCGTCCTGTGCCGCCAGCGCCATGGCGGTGAAGTCGACGTGCGCGGTGATGTCCATGCTGCCCGGCGCGGTCAGCAGGTCACCGGCGTCGCTGTGGCTGCGGTGGGCGCGGTGGCCCATGAGCGTGCCCTGGTGGCGCTGCGGGTGGTAGTACTCGGCCTGCGGAAAGCCGTAGTCGATGAAGAACGCCGCGCCGCGCGTCAGGCGGGAAGCCAGCGTGGCGACAAAGGCCGCGCCCTGCGGATGGATTTCGAGCACCGCGCCGGGCAGTGCCTCGGCAGCGCGTGGCGGACGCAAGGCCGTGGGCCGGTCGCCGAAGGCGAGCCGTCGCGCCGCGTCGGGCGCGGCGACCACGACACCGCGCTCGAACCACTCGCGGCCGTCCCAATGCAGCAGCTTCACCGGCATCGCGTCGAGCACCTCGTTGCCGACGACGACCGCCTGCAGCCCGGCGGGCGCGCCGGCGGCCTGCTCGTCGGGCTCCTCGGGCCAGGCGTCGAGCCACTGCACCAACGGGCCGAAGCGCGCCAGCCGCGCCTGCTGGCGTGCGCGCAACGCGCCGGGGAGCTCGACGATCGCGTAGCGACGCAGCGGCACGCCCGCGCGGCGCAGGCCGTCGAGCAACTGCTCGGCCAGCGCGCCGCTGCCGGCCCCGAACTCGATCACCTCGTGCAGGCCGCCCAGGCGCAGGACCTCGGCCACCTGGCGCGCCAGCGCGGCACCGAACAGCGGCGACAGCTCCGGTGCGGTGACGAAGTCGCTGCTGCCCGGACCGCCGGGCCACGCACCGAAGATCGGAGCGCCGCGAGCGTAGTAGCCGAGCCCCGGCTCATACAGCGCCATCGCCATGTAGCGGTCGAAGGGCAGCCAGCCTCCGGCTTCACCGAGGCATTGCAGCACGCGCTTTTCGAGCAGCGCCGATAATTCCGCGGCCCCGGTCTCATCCACGCGCGGCATTGTAGGAAGCATGAGCTCATTTCCCACTCCCGCCGCGGCTCCCGCCACATTGGCACCCCGCCCTCCTGAAGAGGCGCCGGTGGTGCTGATCACGGGTGGCGCGCAACGCATCGGGCGCGCCATCGCCCTCGAAATGGCCGCCGCCGGCTGGCGCGTGGCCGTGCACTACCGCCAGTCCTCCGCCCAAGCGTCGGCGCTCGTGCAGCAACTCGACGACATGCGGGGTGACGAGCCCGGCGTTCAGCACGGCCCGGAACGCGCCGGCTGCCGCGCCTTCGGCGCCGACCTGGCCGACGAGATCCAGTGCCGCGCCCTCGTACCGACCGTGCGGCGCGCCATGGGGCGCATCGATGCGCTCGTCAACAACGCTTCCTTGTTCGAGCACGACGGCGCGGCCGACTTCAGCTTCGCCAACATGGAGCGCCACTGGCGCACCAACACCGGCGCGCCGCTGCTGCTGGCGCAGGCGGTTCACGCCGGTGGCGGCCAGGCGGTGGTGAACGTGCTGGACCAGAAGCTCTGGAACCTGAACCCCGACCACCTCTCCTACACACTCTCCAAGGCCGCCCTCGAGGTGGCCACGCGCATGCTCGCCATGGCTTTCGCGCCGCGTACGCGCGTGTGCGGTGTCGCGCCGGGCATCACCCTCACGTCCACGGAGATGAGCCCCGCCGAGTTCGCCGCCGCGCACCGCATGACGCCGCTGCAGCGGGGCGCCACGCCCGAGGACATCGCCCGCGCCGTGCGCTACCTGATCGAGGCACCCGCCGTCACCGGCACGACGCTGCTGGTCGACGGCGGTCAGCACCTCAGCGGGCAGGCGCGCGATGTCGTCTTCCTGGCGCGCAGTTCGCTGCAGGCGCATTGAGACCGCAGGTGTCAGCACCCTGCCCACGACGCACAACGAGAGCCGGCCCAACATGTTCTCCTCCCACGACGACGCCGCGATGCCGATGGCCGCGCAGACCGCACAGACCGCGCAGACCGAGCAGACCGAGCAGACCGAGCAGGGCGCGCAGGGTGCGCAGGGCGCGCAGGGCGCGCGCAGGGCCGGCTTCGAGGCCAACAAGCTGAGCAAGCGTCTGCATCGCCAGGTCGGCCAGGCCATCACCGACTTCCACATGATCGGCGAGGGCGACAAGGTCATGGTGTGCGTGTCCGGTGGCAAGGACAGCTACGCGCTGCTGGACATCCTCATCAACCTGCGCGAGCGTGCGCCGGTGCGCTTCGACCTCGTGGCGGTCAACCTCGACCAGAAGCAGCCCGGCTTTCCGGAGCACGTTCTGCCCGAGTACCTGAAGAGCCGCGGCGTGCCCTTCCACATCGAGGCGCAGGATACCTACTCCATCGTCAAGCGGCTCGTGCCCGAAGGGCAGACGATGTGCAGCCTGTGCTCGCGCCTGCGCCGCGGCATCCTCTACCGCGTCGCCGGCGAGCTCGGCGCCACGCGCATCGCGCTGGGCCACCACCGCGACGACATGGTCGTGACGCTGCTCATGAACATGTTCTTCGGCGGCCGCATGAAGGGCATGCCGCCCAAGCTCGTCAGCGACGACGGCCGGCACGTGGTCATCCGCCCGCTCGCCTATGTCGCCGAGACGGACCTCGAGCGCTGGGCCGGGCATCGTCGGTTCCCGATCATTCCGTGCAGCTTGTGCGGCAGCCAGGCGAACCTGCAGCGCGTGCTGGTGAAGAAGATGCTGCGCGAGTGGGAGCGTCAGTACCCCGGCCGCAGCGACAACATGCTGCGCGCCATGGCCCATCTCGTGCCTTCGCACCTGATGGACCGGAACCTGCACCCCTTCGCCACGCTCCAACCCAGCGGCGTGCCCGACGCGGGTGGTGACATCGCTTTCGACGAAGAGCCCTGTGTCGCACCGTCGGCCGAAGCCGCACGCCCGATCAGCCTGAACCCGACTCTGCCCCGCCTCGTCCCCCTGGAGGAAAGCGCGCCATGAATCCCCTGCCGACCCCATTGCGCCGCACACTGGCCCTGGCGGCGCTTGCCACCGGCGCCGGCCTTCTGGCCGGCTGTGCCAGCCTCAACTCGGTGACGAGCGAGGTTTCGAGCTTCGGCGAGTGGCCGGCCGGGCGCGCGCCCGGCACGTACGCCTTCGATCGCCTGCCCTCGCAGCAGCAGCGCGCCGCCGAGGCCGACACGCTGGAAGCCGCGGCGCGGCCGGCGCTCGAGAAGGCCGGCTTCAAGCCGGCCGCCGAAGGCGTGCCGCCGGACGTGACGGTGCAGGTCGGCACGCGCACCACGCGCTCCGAGTACGGCCCCTGGAACGACCCGCTGTGGTGGAACGGCGGCTTCGGCTACTGGCGGCGCGGGCCGTGGATCGGTCCCTCCTGGTCGATGTCGGTGTACGCGAGCCCGCCGCGCTACGACCGCGAGGTGGCGTTGCTCATCCGCGACCGTGCCACGGGCAAGCCGCTGTTCGAGGCGCGGGCCAGCAACGAGTCGGGCTCGGCCGCGACGCCGCCGGTGGTGGCGGCCATGTTCCAGGCCGCGCTGATGGACTTCCCGAAGACCGGCCTCAATCCGCGCCGCATCAACGTGCCGCTGCCTTAGTGCCGCTGC
>JALHOU010000060.1:0-12338 GCA_022842825.1 Rubrivivax sp. | reverse complement strand
GTGCCGCTGCCTTAGTGCCGCTGCTTTGGCGGCTGCGGCGGTTGCGAGGCTGGAGAGGCGGGCGACCCGGCGGCTCAGTTCGCGGCCGCTGCGGGGTCGCCGGCACCGGTGGCGCCGTTGATCACCCCGCGCAGGTCGTCTTCCCACTCCTTGAGGTTGGCGCGTGCGCGCTGGCGCTGCACCGGCGTGGTGGCATTGTGGATGCGGGCGGCGAAAGCGCAGTTGTAGTCGGTGAGCCGCTGCTGGTAGGCGCGGTAAGTGGCGTCGGGTGAGCGCTGGCTGCGCTCGGCCAGCGCACGCAGCGCGGCCAGGCGCTGGTCGCGGTCGGCCCGCTCGGCCAACAGGCGGCGCAAGGTGCTCAGCGTGTCGCGCTGCCGCCGCTTGCGCTCCTCCATCCAGCCCTGCGGGTCGAACGGCGAACCCGCCACGCCCTCGGCGATGACCTTGCGCTGCGCTTCGTCCAGGCGGCCATAAAGCTGCTCGGCGCGGCTCAGCGTGCGCTTCACCGAATCGGCCAGACGCTCGGCCGGGTCGGCCTGCAGGTACTCGTCGCGCATCTCCTCAATCACCTTGGCATAGCGCCGCTCGAGGTGCCGCAACTGCGCCTCGCCGAGCGCCGGCACGAGCTCGGCCGACTGCTCGAGCGCGCGCGCCAGCGCCGGCGCCAGCGTGTCGGCCAGGCGGTTGCTCCATTGGCAGGCCAGGGCCGGCGTGAGCGGCTCGCCGACGCGAGCCTGGGCCGACGCCAGCAGTGTCACGTAGGCCGGCAGCTGTGTCTGCCGGTGCCAAACGAACCAGCCGTCGATCGAGTCCTTGACCGGCGCCGTCTGCTCGCGCGAGAAGTCAAAGTAGCCGTCGACCCACCACCACGCGAGCTGCGGACCCGTGTTGTAGGCCACGCGCAGGGCGCTGCAACCGCCGAGCGCGAGCGACAACACGCCGACGAGCATGCCGATAATCGCCGCTCGCCACCGCGCCCCCACCGGGCCTTCACCGCCGTCGATACGGCGCAACCACCATCCAGGCATGGCACTCAACGTCGTCATCATGGCCGCGGGCAAGGGCACCCGCATGAAGTCCGCGGCCCCGAAGGTCCTGCACAGGATCGCCGGGCGCAGCCTATTGGACCACGTCGTGCACGCGGCCGCCGCGCTGGGGTCGTCGCGCACGGTCGTCATCACCGGCCACGGCGCCGAACGGGTCGAGGCCTCGCTCGCTGGGTCGACCGAAGGAAAGGGCGCCCGCTTCGTGCGCCAGGAGCCGCAGCTCGGCACCGGCCATGCGATGTTGCAGGCCGTGCCGGCGCTGGACGATGCCAACGAGACGACGCTCGTGCTGTATGGCGACGTGCCGCTCATCGGCACCGAAACGCTGCGCAAGCTCGTCGCGGCCTGCGCCGGGCGGCAGTTGGCGCTGCTGACCATCGAGCTCGCCGACCCGAGCGGCTACGGCCGCATCGTGCGAGATGGCTCGCGGGTGCGCGCCATCGTCGAGCACAAAGACGCCACGGCCGCGCAGCGCGCCATCCGCGAGACCTACACCGGCATCATGGCCGGGCCCACCGCGCTGCTCAAGCGCTGGGTCATGGCCCTGCGCAATGACAACGCGCAGCGCGAGTACTACCTCACCGACGTCGTCGCCATGGCCGTGGCCGAGGGCGTGCCGGTGGTGGCCGAGAGCGCCGCCAGCGAGGCCGAGGTGGCCGGCGTCAACAGCCCGCGCCAGCTCGCCGAGCTCGAGCGCGCCTACCAGCTCGCCCTGGCCCATGCGCTGATGGACGCCGGCGTGCGCTTGGCCGACCCGGCGCGGCTGGACGTGCGCGGCACGCTCACCTGCGGCAGCGACGTCGAGATCGACGTCGGCTGCATCTTCGAGGGCACCGTGCACCTCGCGGACGGTGCGCGCATCGGCGCGCACTGCGTCATCCGCGACACGCGCATCGGCGAAGGGGCACAGGTCCAGCCGTTCACGCACATGAACCAGGCCATCGTCGGCGCACGCGCCGAGATCGGCCCCTTCGCGAGGCTGCGGCCAGGCGCCGACCTGGGGCCCGAGGTGCACATCGGCAACTTCGTCGAGGTGAAGAACTCGACGCTCGCCGCCGGCGCCAAGGCCAACCATCTCGCCTACCTCGGCGACGCCACCGTGGGCGCGCGCGTCAACTACGGCGCCGGCAGCATCACCGCCAACTACGACGGCGCCAACAAGCATCGCACGGTGATCGGCGACGACGTGCACATCGGCAGCAACTGTGTGCTCGTGGCACCGCTGAAGATCGGCGACGGCGCCACCATCGGCGGAGGCTCCACGATCAACAAGGACGCACCGGCCGGGCAGCTGACGATCGCGCGCTCCAAGCAGATGTCGTTTGCCGGCTGGAAGCGGCCGAAGAAGACGCCCAAGACCACCTGAGGCGATCGGGGCACGCCGCCGGCGTGAGCCGGGCGAGCGCCGCGCTCTCGCTCCGTCGCGAGAGTGCATTCCGTCGGTATCGGCACCTACTCGGCCGCCGAGCGCCCGCGCAGCCACTGCAGCAATTGCGCCTCAGGCATCGGAGGCGCGAGCTGGAAGCCCTGCATCCCGTCGCAGCCCATCGCCAGCACGGCCTCGCGCTGGGCAGCCGTCTCCACGCCTTCGGCCACCACCTGCAGCCCCAGGCCGTGCCCCATCTGCACGATGGCGTGGGCAATGGCCACCGCGCCCGCATCACCCGGCAGGCCGGCAACGAAGCTGCGGTCGATCTTCAGCCGGTGCAGAGGCAGGTCCTTGAGGTGCGCGAGCGAGGTGTAGCCGGTGCCGAAGTCGTCGACGGTGATCGTGACGCCCATCTCGCGCAGGCGGGCCAGCGCCTGCCGCACTTCGCCGAGGTCGGACATCACCATGCGCTCGGTGAGCTCGAGCTCCAGCATCGCGCCCCGGGATCCGGTGGCGGCGAGCGCCTCGGCCACCATGTCGACGAAGCCCGGCGTCTGGAACTGCAGCATCGAGAGGTTCACGGCCACGGGCACCTCGACCCCTGGGCCCGGCCGCGCGTTCGCGCGCCAGCGCACCGCCGCCGACAGCGCCTCTCTGAGCACCCAGGCCCCGATAGGCAGGATGAGCTGTCGTGCTTCGGCCAGCGGCACGAACTCGTCCGGACCCATCAGCCCGCGCTGAGGGTGCGCCCAGCGCACCAGCGCCTCCACGCCGAGCAGCCGGCCCGCGCCGGCCCGCGCCTTCATGTCCGCGCCGTCGCCGGCAGAGTGGTCGTGCAGCGCCACCTGCGGCTGGAAGTGCAGCACGAACTCGTTCTGCCGCACGGCCAGCGCGAGGCGGCTTTCGAGCGCCAGCTCGGCCAGCGCCGCCTCGGCCATGCCGGGCTCGAAGAACCGGAAGCGGGCCCGCCCGCTCGACTTGGCCCGGTACATGGCCTGGTCGGCACGCTGGATCAGCTCGGTGGACGTCACCCCGTCCTGCGGATACATCGCCACGCCGATCGAAGGCGTCACCGAGATGGAGACACCGCCGGCCGGCAGCGGCTCGCCGACCGCCGCCAGCAGCCGCGAACCGACCTCTGCCACGGCGGGCGCGCCGGCGCGCGGCGCCAGCAGCACGAGGAACTCGTCGCCACCGAAGCGGGCCACCATGTCGCCCACGCGCAGCGCCTCGGTGATGCGCTGCGCCACCGTCTTGAGCAGCGTGTCGCCCACGGCGTGGCCGAGCGAGTCGTTGATGCGCTTGAAGTGATCGAGGTCGATGAACATCAGCGCCAGCGATTCGCCGCTGACGCTGGCCTCGGCCAGGCGCCGCTCCAGCCTCTCGGTGAACGCCAGCCGGTTGGGCAGCCCGGTGAGCGGATCGTGGTGCGCGAGATGCTGGATGCGCTGCTCGGCCTGCAGGCGGTCGCGGATGTCGCGCACGATCGTCAGGCGCTGCAACTCGCCCTGGTGCAACATCGTGCGCACGATGAACTGCACCGGGATGCGCGTGCCGTTCTTGTGCAGGACCACGCTGTCGTAGCTCGTCTCGGGCGCGGCGGCGATGACCTCGGCCACCTTCTGCTGCGCCTCGGGCGCGATGAACTCCAGCGTCAAGCGCCCCAGCATCTCGTCCAGCGTGTAGCCGAGCAGGTTGAGCAGCGGCGGGTTGACGTCGGTGATGTACCCGCCCTTGTGGAAGACGAGCCCTTCCTCGCTGGCATGCATGAACTTGGCCAGCCGCTCCTCGCTCTCGCGCAGCGCCGCCTCGGCGCGGCGGTGGTGCGTGATGTCGGCGATGAGCACGAAGGCGCCGAGGCTGCGCCCGCTCTCGTCCACGTGCGGCAGCAGGCGCACCTCGACGACGCGCAAGATGCCGTCGGCGCCGGCCACCTCGCGCTCGTAGGCCGCGGCCGTCTGCTCCTCGATGACGCGGTGGCGATAGGGCTCGATGCTTGCCGCCGCGTGCTCGCCGATGACGGAGGCCAGCGTGCGGCCGACGATGTTCGCTTCGTCGAAGCCGAACATCTCGGCGTAGCGCCGGTTGGCCATGCGGCAGGTGCGGCGCTCGGCCTCGTAGTACGCGATCGCCACCGGCACCGTGTTGGCCAGCAGACGCAGATGCTCGAGCTCGGCGCGCAGGCGCGCGAGGCCGTCGTCGCCGTCTCTCGCGGGGTACGCCGCGCCGTGGGCGGTCAACGGGGCTCCCCGTCCATCAGGTCGGCCGCCAGGCACAGGTCTTCCCAGGCGCGCGCCTTGTCGGGCAGGTTGCGCAGCAGGTAGGCCGGGTGGTAGGTGACGACCAGCGGCACGTCCTGGTAGCGGTGCACGCGCCCGCGCAGGCGGCCGATCGGCTCGTTCGTGCGCAGCAGCGCCTGCACCGCGAAGCGGCCCATCGCGAGAATGATGCGCGGCTGCACGAGCTGGATCTGACGCACGAGGAAGGGCTCGCAGCGTTGCATCTCGTCGGGCTGCGGGTTGCGGTTGCCGGGCGGCCGGCACTTGAGCGTGTTGGCGATGAACACCCGGCTGGCGGGGTCGCCCTCGTCCGTGCGATCGAGGCCGAGGGCCCGCAGCATCGCGTCGAGCAGCTGGCCGGCGGCGCCGACGAAGGGCTCGCCCTGCTCGTCCTCCTGCGCCCCCGGGGCCTCGCCGACGATCATCCAGTGCGCCCGCGGGTGGCCGACGCCGAAGACCGTCTGCTTGCGGCTCTCGCACAGGCGGCAGGCCTGGCAGTCGGCCACGGTCTGGCGCAACCCGGGCCAGTCCAGGCGCGCCACCGCTTCGAGCGCCCCGGCGTCCAGCGGCGCGGCCGCATGACCGGCGGCCGGTGCCGGCACGCCGGGTTCGGGCGATGCTGCACGCGGCGATTCGGGCGACGGCTCGCGCGCCTCCGTGCGAGTCGGCTGCCGCGCCGGCTCCGGCGCCCGGGCGGATGTGCGCGCGCCAGGCGCGGCCGACGCCGGCACCGCCACGGCCGATGTCCACACGCGCAGACCCATCTCGCGCAGCATGGCGCGCTGGCGCTCATTCCATGGCATCGGTGACCCTCGCCACGCCCATCGAAGCGAACTGCGCCGCCGGGCCGAGATCGACGACGCGGCGCATGACCACGGCATCCTCGCGGCCTCGCACGGCCGGGTAATAGCCGCGGCGCAGCCCGGCTTCGTCGAAGCCGCGCCGGGCATAGAGGGCGCGCGCGCGCTCGTTGCTCGCGCGCACCTCCAGCCACACCGTGGGCAGCCGGCGCGCCCATGCCTGCGCCAGCACGGCCTCGAGCAAGTCCGTGCCGTGCCCTTGCCCCTGCAACGCGGGGGCCACGGTCAGGTTGAGCAGATGCAGTTCCTCAAAGCCCACCATGGCGACGAAGTAGCCGATCAGCGTCTCGCCCATCGTCACCACCTCGGTCAGGTGACCGGCGGCGAGCGAGTCGATGAAGTTGCCCTGGCTCCACGGGTGGCTGTAGGCCTGCACCTCCAGCGCCAGCACGGCGCCGATGTCGGACACCGTCATCGGGCGGCGCCTCGGCCCCGGGCGCGCGAGGGCCGCTGCGTGAGGGCCTGGTTCCGGCGTCACCGGGCGACCTTCGGACCGGGAACGGTCGGGCCGGCTCATCCGGCGGCCCCCTGGCCGCTGGCCTCGCTCGACGCACTGGCGGCGGTGATGGCGGCGGTCGTGGCGGCGGTCGTGGCGAACGCCGCGGCCTTGGCCGCAGCCCGTTCGGCCGTCGTCAGTGCCACCTTGTCGCGCAGGTAGAGAGGCAGCGCCAGCGCCGCTTCGACGGCCGCGCCGGCCGCGAACGCATGGCGGGCCAGCCGCAGGAGCGCGGCCGCCCGGTTGCGCTCGGCTTGCCGAACCACCGCGCCTGCGGGGGCATGAAGGCGCGAGCCGAATACGCTCAGTGCCGAGCCGGCCAACAGTTGCAGCGACCCCGCGTGCTGCTCGAGCACGGCGTTCCAGTCCGCCAGAGCGTACAGCGCCGGCTCGCGCAGCGCGCGCCAGCCGTTGCCGCCGCCCTCGTAGACGCCGCCGTAGATCTCGTCCATGCGCGCGTCCATCGCGACGGCCACGGTGTTGGCGGTGCCACCCAGCGGCGGCGACTCGAGCGCGTCCTCGGCCACGATGAGCAAGCTGTCCAGCGGCAAGAGCGGCCGCGCCAGTCCGAAGCCCAGGCCCTGCGCCACCGCGCAACTCGTGCGCAGGCCCGTGAACGCGCCAGGCCCGTGGCCGAAGGCGATGGCCGCCACATCGGCCAGGACGAGCCCGGTCCGCTCCAGCACGGTGGTAATGGTCGGCAGGAGTCGCGCCGAAGCTGCCGCGCCGCCCGGTGCGTTGCAGTGGCTTGCACCGCGCGGCCCGACCGCCGCCACGGCGAGCATCTCGGTGCTGGTGTCGAATGCCAGCAAGGGTGGTGGATGCAAGATCGCCATCACCGGCCTGTCTCGTCTCGTGCGCGCGCCTTCAGCGCGCCGCGCTCGAGGCCAAGCGCGGCCAGGAAACGGCGCCGCCCCCCACCAGCAGACCGAGCGTCACGCAGGCCAGGCCGAGCAGCGCCGAGGGGGCCAACGGCTCGCCGAGCAGCGGTACCGCGGCCAGCGCGGCCAAGGGCGGCACGATGGCGGTGAACATCGTCGTGCGCACCGGTCCGAAGTGCGCCACCACCCTGGTGAAGGCGGCGCCGGCGACGAGCATCGCCAGGCCGCCCTGGTAGATCGCCTGGAAGGCGATCTCGCCGAGCGGGGCGCTCGTCAGGCGCGTGGGCAGTTGGCCCGCCCACAGCAACAGCGGGTACAACGGCACGGCGAGGACCAGCGCGACCAGAGCGACGGCCGCCGTGGCCTGCAAGGCACCGACGCGCCAGCGCCGGCACAGGACGCCATACAGGGCCCAGATCATGCTCGCGGCGACGAAGAGCAGGTCGCCGCGCCAGGTGCCCTGGCCGCCGAGTGCCTCCAGCAGGCTGGTCCCGGCCACGGCCGCGCCGCCGGCCAGGATGAGCGCAAGCCCGGCCAGACGCGGCAGGGTGAGCCGCTCGCCGAGCAGGACCAGTGCACCGATCGTGCTCCACAACGGCAGGGTGCCCGGCAGCAGCACCGCGGCGTGGGCCGCGGGCGCCAGGAAGAAGCCGCTGTAGGCAAGCAGGCTGTAACCGAGACCCCCGGCCAGGCCCAGGGCCAGCGCGCGCTGCAGCGCGACACGGCCGGCCGTCGCGCCGCCCACGCCGGCGGCGAGGCCGGGCCGCAGCGTGCGCCGGAAGTGCCACGCAATGGGCAGCACCACGAGGCCCGAGAAGGCAAAGCGCAGCCACGCGATGTCGAACGGCGTCAGCGTGGCGTGCGCGCTGCCGCGGGCCACGAGGATGAAGCTGATCCAGATGAGGAGCACCGTGACGGCGCACAGCCGGGCCATCGTGGCCCCGGGCACGGTCGACGGCGCAGGCACGGACATGCGCCAGTTTAGCCGTGCGATCATGCATCGCACTCTCACCGCATCGCCCTTCGGTGACCCTCCTCCCGCCTGCCTGCTGACCTTTGCTGCCTGCTCACCATGACCTTGCCGACCCTGCCCGACACCGTGGGCTACCTCGCCGCGTTGCTCACCACCTCTTCGTTCGTGCCGCAGGCCCTGTTGACCCTGCGCACGCGCGACGTGAGCGGCATCTCGCTGTCGATGTACGGCGCCTTCACGCTCGGCGTGGCGCTGTGGCTGGTCTACGGCATTGCCATCGGCGAGTGGCCCGTGATCATCGCCAACGTCGTGACGCTGGCGCTGGCCGCGACCATCCTCGTCACGAAGGTGCGCGTCGAGCGTGCGCGCGCCCGCTCGGCGTGGCCGGCAGGCGGGGCGAAAGGGCCGCAAGGCGCCGGCAGCGAACCGCGCGCGTAGGGCCATGTTTGGCGTCGCTTGCGACGTCGCGCATCGCGCCGCGCACCGGCTGCGCGGCCCGGCTCAGAACGGGTTGCGCAGCGCGCGCGTGATCGCCAGGGTGGCGATCTGGTTCTGACCGGCGTAGGAGAGCAGGTAGTCGCCGGCCCACAGGTAGGTGTTGGCGTTGGCGTCAGGAACGAGCGTATTGGTGGTGCAGTCCGGCGGCGGCGTCGCGCACACCGCGTCGGTGGTGTTGGCGAGGCCGAAGCTGACCGGCGAGCGGTTCATCACCAGCACGCGCTGGTCGGTCTGCACGAGAGCAACGAAGCGGCCGTCAATGAGCATCGCCACACCCAGGCGTTCGTTGAAGGTGGACGACAGGCGCGAAAGCACACCACCGCGGTCGCTGCCCGGGTTGGCGAGGTTCTGCTTCACTGCATAGGGAGTGAAGCCGAGGTCGGGGATGTTGGACACCACGACCTTGGCCCCCAGATCGATGAGCCGGTTCACGATCAGCGCCGCCCGGTTGCCGCGCGCGCCGGCTTCTGCGACCAGGGCCGCCTCGTTGCTGCCGTCGTACTGGCCGTACAACTCGAGGACGTCGTTGACGCCGACCATCAGGGTGACGATGTCCTTGTCGCGGAAGCCCCCAGCGGCCACCTGCGCGTCAATCTGCGCGCCAACCTCGGCCACGCGGGCCCCCGGTGCCGACCAGTTGACGGCCTTGGCTGCGGCGTTGTTCGGGTTGCATTCGGCGAAGACGAAACCGTAGACCGTAGCGAGCGACTGCACCCAGTTGGGCTGCAGCGTGCAATCGAAGTAGTCGTCGGCGGTGTTGTCGGTGGTGCCGTTGCCGTTGATGCCGTTGATGCTGTAGTTGCGGCCAGTCGGCGCGCTGGTGGTGAGTGCACTCGCCTCGTCGCCAAACGCGAACATCCTCTCGGGCACGAACGGCTCGAACTGGGAGGTACCGCCCCCGCAACCGGCCGCCACGGCAAGCGTGGCGGTCGCCAGCAGCTTCAGCGCTCGCGTGGCGATGTGGGCGCGCCGGGCGGGCTTCGGGTGGAACGGGGTCGGGGACATCGAAACTCCGGGAACGGGAAGCGGCCTCACCGGGCAGGCTGCACAGGGTCGACGAGAACGCGGGATGTTGGTCGCACGGACATGGAAAGCAGCGAAAGCGGCACCGCACGACCAAGCGGCGCCGGGCTCGGTCACCGCCCGGGCACCTCAGCGGCCGCAGCGGCGCGCATGACACGGTCGCGCACCCCCTCCCAGGCCGCATCCGCGGGCGGCTGCTCCAGCCAGATGGTTTCCGCGCCTGCCTCGTCGAAGCCGCGCAGCGCGTCGAACAGCTCCTGCGCTGCCACGTCGGCTTCTTCCGGCATGCGCCGGTGTTGCCACCCCTCGACGGGGACGAGGCGGGAATATACCGCCACGCCCCGATCGGCAGGGCCAGGCGGCACCGCCACGCAGCGGGCCAGCTCGGCGCTGCCGAGGATGCGCACCGCGGCCTTGGGCGCGTAGTGCGTCGGCAGCGTGCCGGAGGCCCGCGGCGAGTCGTCGCCGCGTTCGGCCAGGCGCTGGCCGAGTGCGGCCTCGAGGCGCGCCCGGGGGATCTGGCCCGGGCGCAGCAGCGCCGGCGGATCGCGCGTGCAGTCGACGATCGCCGACTCGATGCCAACCTCGCAAGGCCCGCCGTCGAGCACGCGCAGGCCGGGGCCGAACTCGGCGCGCACGTGCTCGGCGCGCGTCGGGCTGACGCGGCCGAAGCGGTTGGCGCTGGGGGCTGCGACCCCGGGCACGCCGCGCGCGGCGGCGGCGCGCAGCAGCGCCAGCGCCATCGGGTGTGACGGCATGCGCAGGCCGATGCTGGCCTGCCCGGCCGCCGCGGCCGACGCGACGCCCGGCTTTCGCGGCACGATCAGCGTCAGGGGGCCCGGCCAGAAGGCGGCCATGAGGCGCCGGGCGGACCCAGGCAGCTCGCCGGCAAAGACGGCCGCGGCGGCCGCATCGCCCACGTGCACGATGAGCGGGTGGTCGATCGGCCGGCCCTTGGCCGCAAAGATGCGGGCGACCGAGGCATCGTCGTCGGCACGTGCCGCCAGGCCATAGACGGTTTCGGTGGGCATACCGACGAGCTCGCCGCGCGCTAGCGCTTCGGCGGCTTCGTCGACCGGCGACGCGGCGGCGGGCATGGAGGGCGTCACCTCGTGCCGACAGGGGCGTGGGGCGGCAGCGGTGGCAGGCCGAGGGCGTGCGCGGCCTCGCCGGCGACGCGGCGGGCCTCGTCCGCATGGGCAGCGGTCACCGTGAGGTGGCCCATCTTGCGCCCCCGCCGGGCTTCGCGCTTGCCGTAGAGGTGCAGGTGTGCGCCCGGCAGGGCGAGCACGGCAGGCCAGTCGGGCTCGCTGGCGAGGCCGGTCTGCGGGTCGAACCAGAGGTCGCCCAGCAGATTGAGCATGATCGCGCTCGAGTGCTGGCGGGGCTGCGGCAAGGGCAGGTCAAGCAGCGTGCGCACCTGCAGGTCGAACTGCGAGACGTCGCAGGCGTCGATGCTGTAGTGGCCCGAGTTGTGCGGGCGCGGCGCCATTTCGTTGGCGAGCAGAGTGCCATCGTCGAGCACGAAGAACTCGACGCACAGCACGCCGACGTAGTCGAGCCCCTCTGCAAGACGGCGCGCATGCGCCACCGCTGCGGCGGCCACGTCGGGCGACAACCCGGGCGCGGGCACCTCGGTGACGGCCAGGACGCCCTCGCGATGCAAGTTCGCCTGCACCGGCAGATGGACCACGTGACCCGAACGGCCGCGCGCCACGATCACGCTCAGCTCGGCGGCGAGCGCCATCCGCTTCTCGAGCACGCAGGGCGCGCGCCGAAGGGCGGCGAACGCGGCGTGCAGGGCCGCGCGCGAGGACACTGCGACCTGCCCCTTGCCGTCGTAGCCGAGCGTGGCCGTCTTCAGGATGCCGGGGAGCAGGGTGTCGAGTTGCGGCTGGTCGAGATCCGCTTCCGTCTCGATGGCGGCGTGCGGAGCGCAAGGCACGCCGGCGCGCATGAAGAGCTGCTTCTCGCGCAGGCGGTGCTGGCACACCGCGACCGCATCCGCCCCCGGCGCCACGCGGCAGCCGAGTTCGGCCAGCGTGCGCAGCGCCGCGGCGGGGACGTTCTCGAACTCCGTGCTCACGGCTGCGCAGGCCCGGGCCATGCGCGCCAGTGCCTGAGCATCGTCGTAGGCCGCGCGGAGGTGTTCGTCGGCGGCGGCGGCTGCCGGGCTGGCGGGATCGGGGTCGAGCACCATGACGCGGTGGCCGAGGCGCTGCGCGGCGTGGACGAACATGCGGCCGAGTTGCCCGCCACCCAGGACGCCGAGGCTCGCGCAGCGGGCCTCGGTGCGGGCATCGGTGCGGGCATCGGTACGCGCCTCGGCGCGTGGGCCGTCACTTGTGGGGCCCGTGTCGGCGGCGCTCGCCTGCAAAGGCGCGACGGCGGTCGCGGCCGCCGGGGCTGCCGACATCGGCGGCCGTCGCGTCATCGCGGGCCCAGGTCTTGCGTCATGGCCCGCGCGGCTTCCGTTTGCCGCGCGCGGAACGCGTGCAGCCGCTCGCGCAGCGCCGCATCGTCGTGTGCCAGCATCGCCGCGGCAAACAACGCCGCATTCGCCGCCCCCGCCGCGCCGATGGCAAACGTGGCCACCGGGATGCCCTTGGGCATCTGGACGATCGAGTAGAGCGAATCGATGCCGTTCAGGTGGCGACTCGGCACCGGCACGCCGAGCACGGGGACGGCGGTCTTGGAGGCAATCATGCCGGGCAGATGCGCAGCCCCTCCGGCCCCGGCGATGATGGCCCTCAGCCCTCGAGCCTCGGCCTGCTCGGCGAAGCGGAACATGTCGTCGGGCATGCGGTGCGCGGAGACGACCCGGGCTTCGTAGGCGATGCCGAGGTCAACGAGGATCTCTGCGGCGGGGCGCAGGGTGTCCCAGTCTGAGGAGGAGCCCATGAGGAGGGCGAC
>JALHOU010000059.1 GCA_022842825.1 Rubrivivax sp. | reverse complement strand
CACCCCGTTGGCGGTCTTGGCAAAGCGCGCCAGGTCATCCGGCAGGTACTGTGAAATCACCGAGGCGTTCGCCATCAGGCGCACGCGTCCTGAGCGCCCCTTCGCATACTCCTCGACCTCCGAACGCATCTGATCCACCTGCCCCAGGATCTGGCGCGCATGCTTGAGTGCGACGCCCCCGGCGGGCGTGAGCGTGGCCCCTTGAACAGACCGCTCGAAGAATCGAACACCGAACGCGTGCTCGAGAAGCGTGATGCGCCTGCTCGCGGCAGCCAGCGCGATGTGGCTCGACTTGGCGGCCTTCGAGATGCTTCGAACTTCGGCTACGCGAGCAAACAACGCGAGCGATCGAACGTCTGGATACATGCGTGGCCTCCTTCATCAGGTTTCAGCACGGAATGGCTTCCACTTTCCTTCGGATCCCCCGGCCCGGCCGAACCTTCGCCGATTGCGAAGACTCCATGACGATCTCGCAATTCCCCGTGCAGAGCCCTGGCAGTTAGATTGGCCTCTCGATGCGGCTTCGGGATGTCGCCCGTTTGCCTGCCGCACGCCATGATGCCCGGTCGACCGCCGGAGAGGAGCCCATATTGAAGAACGTGCGCGTGGGATTGATCGGTTGCGGCTATATCGTGGAGGAGTGTCACCTGCCCGGCATCTTCTCCCAGGGAGTTCGCCCCGACTTCGCCGCGATCGCCGATCCCGACCCCCGGCGCCTTGAAAGGCTCGGCTCGATTCTCGGCGTTCCGAAAGAGCGTCGCTATGCCGACTACAGGAACCTCCTGCGACGCATCGACGACATCGACGTGGTGTCGATCGCCACGCCGCACAATCATCACGCCACTCAGATCCGCGAGGCTGCGCAGGCGGGTGTCAGCATCATCTGCGAGAAGCCGATGTCGATCTCGCTGGAAGAGGCCACGACGGCGGTCGAAGAAGTCGAGCGTCGAGGCGTCTTCTTCTCGACCGTCCACAATCTGCTCTACTCGCCTGCGATGCGCGAGGCATTGCGCCAGATCGGCGACGGCTTCGTCGGAAAGCCGTTGATGAGCCGCGGGCAGCACTTCTACCGCAAGCCTGCGGTCCTGCCGGCCGGGGACTGGCGAACGTCGGTGGCGTCAGGAGGCGGTTGCCTCATCGACACGTCCTACCATGAGATCTACAGCGTCGAGGCGCTGATGGGGTCGCCGATCCGCCAAGTCCAGGCGATGGTCCGGACGCTCAATTACGACATGGATGCGGACGACGTCTCGCTGATGATGTTCGAGCATGAGAACGGCGGCTTGTCGACCGTTTCTGCCGCGTGGTTTGCGCCCTCGATCGGCCACGAGAAGGGCCGCTGGTGCGAAGTGCACGGGTCCCTCGGCTCCATTCGCGTCAATCACCGCTGCGTGGACGCATTCGAGCGGGTTCCTCGAACCAGCGAGAAGTGGGAAACCCTTGCCATCGCCGGTCAGGACCAGGACGTAACCGCCGCCAGTGATGGGCGAACCGACCGCTGGCCGTCCTTCTACGAAACCATGCAGGGCGGCCCGAAGTACAGCGAGGCGCAGCAGGACCCCACCGGTCACGGGGCGTTCCTCGTCGCAGCGCTGGAGGCGGCGGCGACAGGATCGCGTCCGCCCGCACCGGCGCGAGAGGCGCTTCACCTGATGGCGGTCGTCTCGGCTGCGCAGCAGGCAAGCCGCACCCGCCAAAGCGTTGTCGTCGGAGCCTGACTGACATGCGCATGGTTGGTGCGGTCGCGGTTGCACGGACACTTCAGGAGGCGGGCATCGACCTCGCCCTGGGCATGTGCGGCCATGGGAACGTTGCGCTGCTGGATGCGCTGCTCGATTCGAACATCCGCTACGTCTCGACATACCACGAGCAGGTGGCCGCGCACGCGGCGGACGCCTACTTTCGGATCGCCGGGAAGCCGGCAGTCGTGATCACCACCGTCGGCGCCGGTGCGACCAACGTCGTCACGGCGCTGGGTGACGCGCTGCTCGACGCATCGGCGGTTCTCGTGCTGGCGGCGAGCACGCCGCAATCCGAACTCGGGCTGGACGCGCTCCAGGAGTTGGGATTGCACGGCAACAGTCAACAGGGCGAGATATTCCGGCCGGTCTCCAAGCGCGTGATCAGGGTTGAGCGCGCCGAGCACCTGCCCCGGGCGATCACCCGGGCCCTGAACATCGCCTTGAGCGGCTGCCCCGGGCCGGTTGTCCTCGACATACCGCTCGACCTCTACAGCACCCACGTCGATCTCGCGATACCGCGGGCCAGTCTGCATCGCGCGGGAGAGCAGCGCTTCGAAGGCGATGCGGCCGCGTTGGCGCGGGCGGCGGAACTGCTTGAGGACGCGAAGCGGCCTCTGATTTTCGCCGGAGGCGGCGTCAACCGTGCCCGGGCCTGCGCCGCGCTTACGGTTCTTGCCGAGGCCCTCGACTGCCCAGTGGTGACTTCGCTCGCGGGTCGGGGAGCGATCTCGGAAGTCCATCCACTGTCGGCAGGGTTTACAGGGGTCGTCGGCCATCCCGTCGCCAATGCCTTGGTCCGCGAGGCGGACGTGATGCTCGCGGTCGGCACGCGATTCTTCGACATCGACACCAGTTCGTGGTCGCCGACCCACTTCGCGGCCATCCCGCCGGCCAAGCTGATTCACATCGACGTCAATCCCTACGAGATCGGCAAGATCTTCCCGACCGAGTGCGGGATCGTCGGTGACGCGAGAGCCGCGGTTGCCGCGCTCGTCGACCGGGTCGGCCCTCCTGTCGCGCCAGCCGATGGCCGGCGAGCGTGGCGGGACCGGTTGCGTTCCGCCAAGGCGACATGGGAAACCGAGGCAGCGGAGTCACGCGCGAGCGATGAAATGCCGATGCAGATCGCCAGGATCCTGACCGAGGTCCGCGCCGCGCTTCCGTCGAACGGCATCTTTGTCTCCGGCGTCGGCATTCGTCACGTCGCAGGCCAGCACTTCCCGATCCTCGAGCCCGACACCTATGTGGTTGGCAGCGGCTACGCGACGATGGGGCAGGAGCCGCCCGCCGCCCTGGGCGCCGTTTTGGCGGCCGGTGATCGCCCGGTCGTGGCTGTCGTCGGCGACGGTGCCTTCATGTGCTCGCTCCCCATGCTGGGGACGGCAGTGGCCGAAAGACTGCCGGCGGTCTGGGTCGTGCTCAACAACGGCGGCTACGCATCCATCGCGACGTATCAGGCGAAGCACTACAACCGCTTTCTTGGCACGAGATTCGAGTCTCCTGATGGCGCGCCTTATGGCCCAGACTATGTCGCGATCGCCAGAGGATTCGGGGCGGAGGCTTCGCGCGTCAACTCTCCGGCGGAACTCGCACCTGCCATCACCCGGGCGCTCGAATCGGGGCGCCCGACCGTCATTGAGGTACCGACCAGCCCCGTGTCGAGAACCCGTGCCACCGGCAACTGGGCCGTCAACGACTACATCGCGGCCGGGGCGAGAGGTGGCTGACGCCCGCGTGCCAAGGCGTCACCGGGACTCGACCGCATGAGCACATCCAATTCATCCATCTGGGGGCGCCTGTACTGGGTTGCAGACGTGTCCCGGAACGCGGTCATCGTGGTCGCGTTGGCAGCGACCGTCGTGCTCTGTGCAATCGAGGTCCTGGGGCGGCACTTGGATGCCTTCCGCTGGGGAGGTGACCTGGAGGAACTGATCCGCTACCTGAGCATCTGGGTCGTGTTTCTCGGCGCCAGCGTGGCACTGAAGCGGGGCGCGCACTTCAACGTCGACTACTTTCAGGAAAAGTTCTTGGCGCCGGACACGCGCAAGCGAGTGCAGAAGGCCGTCGGCATCGCCATCGCCGCGTTTCTCCTCATTCTCATCTGGTATGGCGCGCTCAAGGCTTTCCAGAACCTGGATCAGAACATCAAGGCCGCGCCGATCCCGTTTGCCGTCTTCTACCTTGCGATCCCGATCGGCAGCGCCTACATGCTGCTGGACCTGCTGCTGATGCTCGCGTTCGGGCGCCATCCTTTCGTTGCCGAAGAAGGAGAGGCGGCATGATCGTCACCATCGGCCTCTTTCTCGGGCTCATTGCGCTGATGATTCTCGGGTTTCCGATGGTCTTCGCGATCGCGATACCCGCGTTTCTCGCAACGCTTTACCTCGGCGTGCCGCCCGTGTCGCTGATCACGATGATGTTTTCCGGGGTCGATTCATTCGCCTTGATGGCCATCCCGTTCTTCATCCTCGCGGGCAGCCTGATGGAAGAGGCCGGGATCACCAGACGGATCGTCGACTTCGCGAACATCCTGGTCGGACGAATGCCCGGTGGGCTTGGGCAGGTGAATATCGCGGGGTCGATGGTGCTCTCGGGCATTTCCGGGTCCGGCGTGGCCGACGCCGCAGCGGTCGGCTCCCTGACTATCCCGCCGATGCTACGGCAGGGGTATCACAAGGACTTCGCCGTTTGCGTGACTGCCTGCGCGGCATCGATGGGACCGATCATCCCGCCGAGCATTGCGATGATCCTCTACTGCTACTACACGAACGTGTCCGTGGGAGCGATGTTCGTCGGAGGAGCGGTGCCCGGTGTCCTCATCGGGCTCGGCCTCATGGCGCTCACCTATTACGTGAGTGTGCGCCGCGGCTACGTGTTCGAGTCGGCCCGCCCGACGTTCGCGGACGTCCTCCTCGCGACACGACGGGCCTCGATCGCGTTGATCATGCCGTTCGTGATCATCGGAGGCATCGTTAGCGGAGTCTTCACCGCGACGGAATCCGGGGTCATCGCCGTCGTCTACGCGCTCACCTACGGCCTGTTCATCAGCCGCGCGATCTCCCTGCGTCGCCTCGCCCCAATACTGCTCGAAGCAGCGGTCCTCACCTCGGTCGTCCTGTTCATCGTCGCCTGCTCGACGATCTTCGGCAACGTGCTGAGTCGCGTCGGCTTCCAATCGATCATCGTCGGCACGTTCGCGCTGATCGACCAGCCCACGATGCAGATCCTGGCGATCATGGCGCTGCTGCTGCTGCTGGGCCTCTTCATCGACCCGGTGGTGCTGATCTTGATGTTCGCCGTGCCGCTCGCGGCGATCGGAGCGAAGTTGGGATACCACCCGATCCACTTCGGTGTGTGGTTCGTCGTCGTGACCCTCTATGGGGCGGTCACGCCGCCGGTGGGCACCATTCTTTATGTGGCGATGAGCATCGCGAACGCCAAGGTCGACGAGGTCGTGCAGTTGCTTGTCCCGTACATGGCGGTCCTGGTCGTCGTGGCCTTGCTCGTCCTGTTCATCCCGGAATTGACCTTGTGGTTGCCCCGCGCCTTGGGGCTCCTGTAGGGGCGCCGCGAAAGCAGCGTCCGAATCGAGGCACGCTGATCACCTTTGGAACGAGGAGAACTTGGCAATGATCCAGAAGACTCTCATGCGCATGCTCGCCGCCGGCGTGGCGGCGATTGCGATCGCCGCACCACTGCAGGCCAGCGCCCAGTCGCAGCTTCGACTGTCGACTCACTTCAGCGAGGCCGACCCGCCCGGAAAGGGCGTTGCGAAGTTCAAGGAACTCGTCGAGCAGAAGACCGGCGGCAGGATCGCGGTTCGCGTCTGGTGGAACAGCGAGCTCGGCAAGGAGCGCGAGAACACGGAAATGGTACGAGACGGCTCCGTCGAGATGACCACCAGCCTCGCTGCCGGCGTCGGCGGCTGGGTGCCGCAGGCCGCGTTGCTGGAGTTTCCGTACATCTACAAGGACGATGCCCACATCCTGCGGGTCGTCTCCGCGGTCAGGCCGCACCTCGACGAGATTCTCGCGCCGTACAACTTCAAGGCACTCGGGGCCATTGACGTCGGATTTCGCTACATCCTGACAAAGAAGAGTCCGGTTCTGAGCCTCTCGGATCTGAGAGGCGTCAAGCTGCGCGTGCCCAACCCGTTCTATGCGGCGCTCTTCGATTCGCTCGGTGCCCGGTCCACCGTTCTTCCCTGGGCCGACATCTACGTCGGGCTGCAATCCGGCGTCATCGACGCGATGGAGGCTTCTCCGGCGCTCATCCAGTCGATGCGCTTCCAGGAGCAGGCCAAGTTTCTCAGCAGGACAAATCACATCGCAGCGGTCAACGTATTCCTGACCGGAAAGAAGTGGTTCGATGCGCTGCCGAAGGACTTGCAGCAGGCAGTGACCGAAGCCGCGGAGGAGGCCTCCCGCCATCAGGTCACGCTTCAGGCAGAGTCGGAAGGACAAGCCGTGAAGAGCCTGGTTGCCGCCGGCGCCAAGGTCAACGACCTCAAGGACCCGGAGGAATTCCGCAGAGTGGCGATCGCCTTTCGCGAGAAGTACGTGAAGGAAAAGGGAGAAAAGTGGGAGACGCTCTATCGGAAGATTCTCGCCGTGCAATGACCTGACGCAGAGCGGTGTCCGTTGACGCAACCCTGCTCCGCTGACGTTCACCGCCGATCTGCCATGCGAGCCTCCTGCAATTCCTATGTCGACGTTCATGCCCATATTGGCGTGACCGTATCCCGGGCCCGCCCGATCGGCCAGGATGCGGCCAAGTACCTGGCACGAATGGGAACGTCGAACGTCCATGCCGCCATCATCAGTCCGACCGCCGGCGGCCCGCAAAGCCGCGGCGTGGTCGACACGAAACTCCAGAATATTGAAATTGCCGAGGCGTGCAGATCACATCCTGAGCGCTTTCCGATCGGTCTGGGGATCGTCGAGGTTCGGCACCAGCGTGCCGGCGTGGACGAATTGGAGCGCTGCATGCGGGACGACGGGCTGCTTGGCTTCATGTGCCACCCAGTTCTGTCGGGGCACGCTCTCGAGGAAGAGCTGCATCCATTCCTGGAGGTGGTGAACCAACTTGGCGGCATGTGCCTGCTGCACTTGTCGGGTACCAGCGCAAAGGTAGCCGCCTATGCAACGCGGTATCCGGGCATCGCGTTCATCGTCGGTCACGCTTCCATGAGCCCAGAAGGCGAGCAAGACGTCGTCGAACACTGCGGGTCGGCCGAGAACATCTGGCTGGACATTGCGCAGAAGCCCGATCCGGAGGAGTCATCGTGGAGCCTGCAAAAGCTGATCTCCCGGGTCGGGCGGGGCAGAGTGCTGTTCGGCAGCGATGCGCCCTACTACGACTATCGAAGAGTTCAGCGCCTGATCGAAGACTCGCCGCTCTCCGATGTGGAGGCGGCCCAGGTCGCAGCCGGCAATGCCGTCACGCTCATCCGGAGGTTCAAGCCGACCTGGAAGTTGCCGCCGACACCGGCTCAGGCACCGACAGGATATCCAGGCGGCGACATCTGGACGACGAACGGACGCCGCCTCGTTTGAGCAGCTTGCTCCATGCGAATCTTCATCCGCCCGACGAGGAGCCGGGATATCGGCGGCCGGCAGAAGCCCGTCGTCAGGCCTCTCACCCCACTGCCCGGAGCCACATTCGATGATCAAGTTCGACCCAGCCGCGGCCGGGCCACTCGCCGGAGTCCGGGTACTCGATCTCTCGCGCCTCGTAGCCGGCAACATGCTCACAGCGTATCTGGCCGATTTCGGCGCCGATGTGATCAAGGTGGAGCGGGGCGATGAAGGCGATGACTTGAGACGCTGGCGCGAAGGCGGTCTGCCCATCCATTGGAAAGTGTACGGACGCAACAAGCGTTCCCTGGTGCTCGACCTGAAGAGCGGGTTGGGGCTCGCGCGTCTGAAGAAGCTCGTACGACACTCCCAGGTCCTGGTAGAGAATTTTCTCCCCGGTACGTTGGAGCACATGGGGCTGGCACCCGAAGAGTTGCTGAAAAGCAATCCGGCGCTCGTAATTGCCCGCATCTCCGGATGGGGTCAGAGTGGGCCTTACAGGCGCAAGCCCGGCTTCGGCACATTGGTCGAGGCGATGTCGGGCTTCGCCTATCTGAATGGTTTTGCCGATCGACCGCCGGCGCTCCCGCCGCTTGCGTTTGCCGACACGATTGCCGGAATCTATGGTGCGGCAGGTGTATTGACCGCGCTGCGGGTGGCCGAGCGCGAAGGGCGCGGCCAAGTCGTCGACGTGTCCCTGTTCGAACCGATCTTCTCGATGATTTCGCCTGAGGCCGGCAAGACCAGGCTGACCGGGAAAGCGACGATGCGGGCGGGCAATCAGTCGACCCACACTGCGCCGCGAAACATCTACGCCTGCCGCGACGGTGGCTACGTAGCCTTGAGCGGGTCCATGCAATCGATGGCCATGCGAATCCTCGAGACCATCGGCAGGCCGGAACTGCGGGACGATCCGCGCTTTGTCACCAACGAAGCACGGGTCGCCAACCGTGAGGAACTCGACGCCATCATCGGCGCATTCATTGCCGAGCGCGCGACCGAGGAGAACCTGACGCTGTTCGAAGCGGCCAATGTCACCGTCGGCCCCGTCTTGTCGATGGCCGACCTGCTCGACCATCCGTACACGATCGGCCGGGAGGTGATCGTCGAGGTCGAGGACAGCGACATGGGCAGCCTGCCCATGCACAATGTCGTGCCGCGCCTGACCGTGACGCCCGGCGGACTTCGTCGCGCTGCGCCCCGACTCGGCGAACATACCGATGAACTGCTGGCCGAGATCGAACGACTGCCGTAGCAGGGGGACATGCGCAACACCCATGACACCCGAGTGCTGCCGCTGTGGCGCTCCATCCTGTTCGTGCCGGCGGTGTCGGACCGGTTCGTTGAATCGGCTCTTCGCCAGCCGGCCGACCTGCTGCAGATCGACCTCGAGGACAGTGTCGGACCGGCGCACAAGGATGAAGCGCGCGCCCGCGCCGGCGGCATCGCCGAGCGCTTTGCCGCTGCAGGGCGCGAAGCGAGCGTGCGCGTCAACCGCCCGTGGCGCATGCTGGTGCGCGACCTCGAAGCCATCGTGCGCAAGTCGGTGCTGGCTATTGCACTGCCCAAGGTCCCGGACGCTTCCTTTGTGCAGCAGGTGGCCGAAGTTCTGGCCGAACTGGAGCGCGAGCGGGGCCTCTCCATCGGCCACACCCGCATCATCACCATGGTGGAAGACGCCGAGGGCCTTTCCAACGTGAACGAGATCGCGGCCTCGCACACGCGCGTGGTCGGGCAGATCGTCGGCGCCGAGGACCTTGCGGTCTCGATGCGCATGGCCGTGGATGACGACGGCCTTTACGTGCCCAATGTCATGGGCGTGGCCGCCGCGCGCCGCGCCGGCATCATCCCGGTCGGCTTCATCGGCACGGTGGCCGACTTCAAGGACCTCGAGGCGTTTCGCATGCGCATCCGCCGCGCTCGCAGGCTGGGGTTCGAGTCGGCGTTCTGTGTGCACCCCAGCCAAGTGTCAATCATCAACGAAGAGTTCGCCCCTTCGGCTGCCGAGATCGAATTCGCGCGCGGGCTGGTGGCGGAGTTCGAGAAGGAGGTCGGCAGCGGCCGTGCAGCCTTCACCTACCAGGGTCGCATGGTGGATCTGCCGGTGGTGGACCAGGCCAGGCTGGTGCTCTCGCGCCATGCGGCCATCGAAGCGCGCACGCACGCGAACTGACTCCGGCTGCCGCGCTCGACGCTGCACGAAGGGGGGGTGAGCGAGTGCTGTCCAGGCTGAACCCAGGGGAGACAACGCTGATGAGCACGTCGCTGCCGCAATACGAGATCTACGCGCTGCGTTACGCCACCGTACCGCGCAGGCGCCAGGAGGCCTTCATGGCCTTCGACCCGCATGACGGTCCCTACCCGCTCGACTACTTCGTGTGGATCATCCGCGGAGCCGGGCGCATCGTCATGGTCGATACCGGCTTCTCGGCCGAGGCCTCGGTCCGGCGCAGCCGGCAGTTTCTGTGTTCGCCGATCGACGCCATCGCCAGGCTCGGCGTCGCCCCGGGCAACGTCAGGGACGTGATCATCACCCACCTGCACTACGACCACGCCGGCAACGTGCACAGGCTGCCCAATGCCAGGTTGCACTTGCAGGAAAGGGAACTGCAGTATGCGACTGGCAAGTACATGAAGTACGACGTGTTGCGCCATGCCTACGACGTGGACGACGTGGTGCACATCGTGCGCGGCGTGTACGACCAGCGCGTCCAGTTCTACGAAGGAGACGCCGATTTTGCGCCGGGCATACAGCTCGTGCATGTCGGTGGGCATACCGCTGGCATGCAGAGCGTGCGCGTGCACACCATCCGCGGGTGGGTGGTGCTGGCGTCCGACGCGGCGCACTACTACGCCAACCTGCACAAGGAATCGCCTTACCCCATCATCCTCCACGTCGGCGACATGCTCGAAGGCTACGGCAAGCTGTTGAAGCTGGCCGACTCGCCGGACCATCTGGTGCCCGGTCACGATCCGCTGGTGCGCACGCGCTATCCGGCGTGGCAGGAGGGCGACAACGAGATCGTCATGCTGCACGAAGCGCCGCTGGTGCCGCTGGACATTGCGGCAATGTAGGAGGTGTCGGCCAGACTCGACCGGTACGAGGCGTGCCGATGCGACTGGAAGTGGGCGCGAATGTCGCCTCGAGTGATTTGGTTGTTGATCGTGACGTGGCGTCCGCTTGCGGCGATTCTTCTCGTCGTCAACACCCCCGCTACGTATAGTCCCGCGGAAAAACCGTGGTACAGCGGCTTGCATTGACAGGCTCGGCCAAGACTTCTTCAGCCGCCGCACGCCAGCGCCAAAAGTGCGCACTGGCCTGGTGTGCTTTGAACGCGTTTTCGTCGCGGTAGATCTCGTAGAAGAAGAATTTGTTCGGGTCGCTGTTATCCAGCAGTACGTCAAAACGCAGGCAGCCCGGCTCGTCGCGCACCGAGCAGGTTGAGTCATCCATTGCGGCGGCAAGGAACTTCTCGCGCATTTCCGGTTTGATCTTGAGTTGCACGACTACGGCATACACAGATTGCCTCCTGTGTTCGGGGTTGAATCCATGGCGATGACTTTCATGTCGTTCTGAGCCGTCCTTGCCGCTACATCGGCTTGAACCGCCAGGCCCAGGCCTGGCTCACGGCCAGCGTCTCCTTGTGCCGCTTCAGGTGCAAAGTGAAGCGCCCAAGCTCGTCGCGCACGGCGCGCGTGATCTCGCTGGCGCGCACGATGGTGCCGCGGTGCACCTGCCAGAACACCTCGGGGTCGAGGCCGTCGGCGATCTCCTTGAGCGGCTTGCGCACGTGCGCCTCGTCGCGCTCGGTGACGACGCGCGTGTACTTCTCGTCGCTCTGGAAGAACAGCACCTCGTCGATGCCGAAGAGCTTGATCGTGTCGCCGACGTTGGCGCTCACCCAGCGCAGGCGCGGCGGGTCGGCGCTGGCGCCCCCGCCGCGCAGGCGCGCCGTGATCTGCTCGACGAGGCTGCCGAGGTCGGGCGCGGCCGCCTTGGCGCTCAGGCGCTCCTGCACGCGTGCCACGGCTTGGGCCAGGCGTTCGACGGCGATGGGCTTGAGCAGGTAGTCCACGGCGCCGGCCTCGAAGGCGGCGATGGCATGGTTGTCGTGGGCGGTGGTGAAGACGACATGGCAGCGGCCGGCCGCGGCGCGCGCCACGTCCAGGCCGGAGGAGCCGGGCATGCGGATGTCGAGGAAGGCCACGTCGGGCGCGTGCTCGGTGATGGCTTCCACCGCGGCCGGGCCGTGCTCGCACTCGGCAACCACTTCGAGCGCGGGCCAGGCCGACGCCAGCATGCGCCGCAGCTCCTCGCGCGGCAGGTCCTCGTCGTCGGCGATGAGGGCGGTGGGTTGTGTGCGGGGCATCGCGTCGTTCTCGGGCTCTTCGGGCGCGTGCGGGGTGGCGGCGCCTTCGGTGTTCAGGCCGCGGGCAGCGTCAAGGTCACCATGACGCCGCCTTCGGGGCGGGCGCGCAGCTCGAGCGCGGCGCGGCCGCCGAACATCTGCGTCAGCCGCTCGCGGATGTTGGCCAGACCGAGGCCGCTGCCGGCGGTGCCGCCGACGAAGCCGGCGCCGTCGTCGGCGACGCTCACCTGCAGCCGGCCGTCTTCGAGGCGGCGCGCGCCCAGCTCGATGCGGGCGCGGCCGATCTTCGGCTCGACGCCGTGCTTGACGGCGTTCTCGACCAGGGAGATGAGCATCAGCGGCGGGAAGGGCAGGGCCCGCAGCTCGGCCGGGAGATCGATGGCGAAGTCCAGCCGCGGCATGCGTGCGCGCATGAGCCCGAGGTAGGCGCGCACGATCTCGACCTGGCTGCCGAGCGTGGCTTCGGCGCCGCCGTCGCTGCGCAGGCGCGGGATGGCGGCGCGCAGGTACTCGGTGAGGCGGTCGATCATCTCGCTTGCGCGCCCGGGGTCGGTAGCGATGGCGCTGCGCACGCCGGCGAGCGTGTTGAAGAGGAAGTGCGGCTCCACTTGCGCGGCCAGCACCGACAGACGCAGTTCGGCCTCGCGTCGCGCCGACTCGGCGTGCGCGAGCTCGCGCTCCTGTGCGAGCGCGGCCAGCCCTTCACGTTCACGCCGCCAGCGGGGCAGCGCGAAGCCGCCGGCGAAGGCGAAGGTGCAAAGCGCCACCAACAAGCGACCGAGGGTGTTGGGTCCCGGCACGGTGGGCGCGGTCTTGTCCTGGGCAGGGCCCGCCGACGCGGCCACCTCGGCCGCCCGCGAAGCACCCGGCGTCGCGTCTGCGGGCGCAGCGGGCGGGTCCGCGCGCGCGCCCGCGGCACGCGGTGCCGAAGCCGCGGATTCCGGTGACCGGATGGTGACGCCGATCATCAACGCCACGCGGCGACGCTGGCCCTTCTCGTCGACCATGCCGGTGAACTCGGCAATGCGCTGCTTGAGGGGCTCGGCACCCCACTCGTGGAAGGCGGCCATGCCGGCGACGATGGCGACCATCAAGGCGACGAGCGCCCAGCCTTCCTGCCGGGGCGCCCAGCCGCGCCGGCGCACAACGCTGCCGAGCCACGGCCCGGCGAACAGCGGCACGGCGACACCGATGATCGCCTGCACCAGCGCGCCGTAGGGACGGTCGCCGGGCGCCGCGATGACGGCGCCGACCAGCACCAGCAGCGCGGTGAGCAGGATGCCTGCACCCAGCGTCGCGGCGCGGCCGCGCACCCAGGTCGGACTGAACACCGGGTAGCGCCGGTAGCGCATCCACCAGCCGTGCGCGCGGCCGGTGAGCTGGTCGGGCAGCGGCGAGTCGAGGTCGACGGTGATGAGGCGCGCCGCGGCGGCCGGGCCGGGAGTCATGGCGGCAGCTTATCGAATCGGGCCGCGCGCGGGCCGGCCGCTGACGAAACGGGCCTGCCGGCCGATGAGTGCGGGCGCCGGCGCGACGCAGGCAGCGCTTAAGCTCGGGGACCAAGGCGTCTACGCGCCGCCCACGAGGAGTTCCCGATGTTCGAGACCACCATTGCCGGCAGCCTGCCCAAGCCCGCCTGGCTCGCCGAGACCGGCAAACTGTGGCCGCAGTGGCGGCCGGCCGGCGAAGACCTGGCGCGCGCCAAGCTCGATGCCACGCTGCTGTGGATCAAGCTGCAGGAGGAGGCCGGCCTCACCGTCATCGGCGACGGCGAGATGAGCCGCCAGCACTTCGTGCACGGCTTCCTCGAGCGCGTGGCCGGCATCGACTTCGCCCACAAGGTCGAGATGGGCATCCGCAACGACCGCTACAAGGCGATGGTGCCGCAGGTGGTGGCGCCGCTCGCCCTCACGGGCCGCGTGCACGAGACGGAGGCGCGCTTCCTGCGCGCGCACACCGCCAGGCGCATCAAGTTCACCTTGCCCGGGCCCATGACCATCGTCGACACGGTGGCCGACCGCTTCTACGGGGACCGCGCGAAGATGGCCTTCGCCTTCGCCGAGCTGCTCAACCAGGAGGCGCTGGCACTGCAGGCCGATGGCGTGGACATCATCCAGTTCGACGAGCCGGCCTTCAACGTCTACATGGACGACGCAGCCGCCTGGGGCGTGCAGGCGCTCGAACGCGCGGCGCAGGGGCTCACGTGTACCACTGCCGTGCACATCTGCTACGGCTACGGCATCCCCGCCAACGTCGACTGGAAGAAGACGCTCGGCCAGGAGTGGCGGCAGTACGAGAAGGTCTTCCCGGCGTTGGCGAAGAGCTCGATCCGCCAAGTGAGCCTGGAGTGCTTCCACTCGCACGTGCCGGCCGACCTGATGGCGCTGCTCCAGGGCAAGGACGTGATGGTCGGCGTCATCGACGTCGCCAGCGACGAGCTCGAGACGCCGGAGCAGGTGGCCGGCACGATCGAGGAAGCCCTGCGCTTCGTTCCGCGCCACCGACTCATCGCCTGCACGAACTGCGGCCTGGCGCCGATGCGCCGCGAGGTGGCGGAGGCCAAGCTGCGGGCGCTCGTGGCCGGCGCGGCGCTGGCGGGGCAGAAGCCCGCCTCGGCCTGAGTGCCCCGGCCGGAGCGCTGAGTCCCGCGGCTTCAGGGCGCGAGGTCGAACACCAGAACCTCGGCATTCTCGCCGCCTTCGAGCACGAGACGCGCCTCGCCGGCCGCGGTGAGCGCATCGCCGCCCTCCAGCTTCTGCCCATTCACGGCCAGGCGGCCGCGCACGAGGTGCACGTAGGCCAGGCGCTTGGGGTCGAGGGCCAGCTCGGCCCGTTCGGCGCCGTCGAAGAGCCCGGCGCGCAGGCTCGCGTCGGCATGGATCGTCACCGAGCCTTCGCGGCCGTCTTCGCTGGCCACCAGCGCGAGGCGGCCGCGCTTGGCCGCGGGCTCGAAGCGCTTCTGCTCGTAGCCGGGCGCGATGCCGCCCTGGCGCGGCAGGATCCAGATCTGCAGGAAGTGCGTCGTGCGCTCGGCGTCGTGGTTGAACTCGCTGTGCCGCACGCCGGTGCCGGCGCTCATGCGCTGCACGTCGCCGGGCTGGATGACGCCGGCCGCCTTGCCCTGCGACTCGCCGCCGGCCGTGCCGTTGCCCATGCTGTCCTTGTGCGCCAGCGCGCCTTCGAGCACGTAGCTGACGATCTCCATGTCGCGGTGGCCGTGCGTGCCGAAGCCGGTGCCGGGCGCGATGCGGTCCTCGTTGATGACGCGCAGGTTGCCCACGCCCATGTGGCGCGGGTCGTGATAGTCGGCGAACGAGAAGCTGTGGTGGCTCTTGAGCCAGCCGTGGTCGGCATAACCCCGGTCGGCGGACTTGCGCAGCGTGAGCATGTGGGTCTCCTCGATGAGGGGGAACTGTAGGGCGCCGAGGCCGATCCGTGGCTGACCGGCCTTGAAGCAGCCGTTCAAATAAGATGAAAGCCATGGCCTCGTCCGCCCACGCCCGCCACGCCCTCACGCCCGACGCGCTGCTGATGATCGACACCATCGCGCGCGAGGGCAGCTTTGCGGCGGCGGCGCGCGAGCTCGGCAAGGTGCCCTCGGCGCTCACCTACAGCGTGCGCCAGCTCGAGGAGGCGCTCGACGTGCTGCTGTTCGACCGCAGCTCGCGGCAGGCGCAGCTCACCGCCGCCGGCTCCGAACTGCTGCACGAGGGGCGCCGCCTGCTGCAGGAGATGGACGCGGTGGCCAACCGCGTCAAGCGCGTGGCCAGCGGCTGGGAGTCGGAGCTTGCCATCAGCGTCGAGGACATCCTCTCGATGCCGGTGGTGTTCGAGCTCGTGCAGGCCTTCTGCGCGGTGCGTTCGAGCCGGCGCGGCGCCGGCGGCGAGGCCCTGCGCGATGCGGGCAGCGAAGGGGGCCCGGCGACGCGGCTGCGCCTGCGCAACGATGTGCTGGCGGGCACCTGGGAGGCGTTGGTCACGGGCCAGGTCGATCTGGCGCTCGGCGTCTCGGGCGAGCACGCCAACCCGGGCGGCATCGAGCTGCGGCCGCTGGGCGATGTGTCGTTTGTCTTCTGCGTCGCGCCGCACCACCCGCTGGCGGCCGCCGAGGAGCCACTGGCCGACGCCGTGCTCGTGCATCACCGCGCCATCGCCGTGGCCGACACGGCGCAGAGGATGGCGCCGATCACGGTGAACCTGCTGCCGGGCCAGGACGTGCTGACGGTGCCGCACATGCGCGCCAAGCTCGAGGCGCAGCTGCGCGGCCTGGGCTGCGGCTTCGTGCCCGAGCCGATGGCGCGGGCACACCTGAAGGCAGGGCACCTGGTGCAGAAGCGCACGGCACGCGCCGCCGCCATCGGGCGCCTCTTCTACGCCTGGCGCGCCGAACGAGGTGCGCTCGGGCTCGGGCGTGCGCTCGCATGGTGGGTCGACCAGCTCGAGAGCCCGACGACACGCGCGGCGCTGATCGAGCGGCATGCCGGCCGCCTCGCGTGAGTCCTTGCATGAGCCCTTGCCGCAGCGAACACGGGAGGCGCGGCCGGTGAGCGCGGTGGTGGCCCTGCGCGAAGGCGGTACCGCCGACCTGGCGCAGCTGTGCGTGCTCGCCACGCACGTCTTCGTCGACACCTATTGCACCGGCGGCCTGCGGCCCGACCAGGCACGTGAGGCGCTTGCGGCCTACGCGGTGCCCGCCTTCGAGCGCCGGCTCGCTGCGGGGCACCGCTACACCCTGGCAGTGTGCGGCGAGCACCTTCTTGGCTTTGCCGAGACCGTGGCGTCGCAAGCCGCACCCCTGGCGAAGTTGACCGATGCGCTCGAGCTGGCCCGCCTCTATGTGGATCCCGGGTTCCAGGGGCGCGGCATCGGCCGCCTGTTGTTGAGCGAAGCCGAAGCGCTGGCACAGGCCGGCGGCCACGCGGGCCTGTGGCTGACCGCCTGGGCCGGCAACGCGAAGGCGCGCGCCTTCTACCGGACCGTGGGCTATGCCGACCTCGGCCGCTGGGACTACGTGTTCGAGGACCAGGTGTACGAGAACCGCATCTACTTCAAGGCGCCGGCCGCGGTGCCCTAGCATCCACGCATGGCCGTCGACATCTCGACCTTGCGTCGCATCCTGCGCGACTGCCGCACCCTCGCGGTGGTGGGCCTCTCGGCGGAGTGGCACCGGCCCAGCTACTTCGCGGCGAGCTACATGCAGGCCAAGGGCTGCCGCATCGTGCCGGTGAACCCGCGCTACCCGCAGATCCTCGGCGAGCGGTGCTATGCCGGGCTCGAGGACATCCCGTTCCCGGTCGATCTCGTGGACATCTTCCGCCGCACCGAAGACGTGCTGCCGATCGCCCGCAGCGCCATCGCCATCGGCGCGAAGTGCCTGTGGCAGCAGATCGGCGTCAAGAACCTCGAAGCCGATGCGCTGGCCCGCGCCGCGGGGCTCGACTCGGTCATGGACCGCTGCGTGAAGATCGAGCACGCACGCCTGTTCGGCGGCCTGCACTGGGTGGGAGTCAACACGCGCGTCATCTCGGCGCGGCGGCCGGTCTGAGGCGGCATGCGCCTGTGCTTCCTCAGCGGGCCACGGGCTGTTGGCCCCCGACGACCTGTGCCGGCGCGGCCAGCGGCTTGGCCAGGCGCGGGTGCGTGTACTGCGCCTGCGGCGTGACGTCCTCGCGCGTCGTCGGCCCTGGGGCATCACGAAAGGCGAAGCGCTTGTCCAGGACCCGCAGTCGATAGTCCTGCCGGGAGGGGCGCTCCAGGTCCTCCCAATCGGCCCTGACGTCGTTCCAGCTCGTGAAGTGGGAGCCGACGCGCTGGATGCCCGGCCCCACCAGCAGGTTGTTGGTCGACACGACGGCGGCTGCGCCGGGAGCCGCCATGATGAACGTGCCACCATGACGAAGGTCGTTGACCAGCGTGTTCGAGGCCACCGTCAGGCGGTTGTCGGGCCACGCATAGCCTTCCTCGCCGTAGGCGATGAGGGTCGAGTGGTCGGTTTCCGGCTGCTGCTGGACGACGTTGCCGAGGACCCGCACGACGCCTCCGTTGGGGAAGTCCAGCTCATAGCTGGCGCGGCCGCCCGATTCGTCGGTCAGCCGGTTGTAGAGCACGTGACTGCGCCGCGCGCGACTCTTCAGCAGGTGTCCGCGGGCGGCATGGTGGAAGTAGCTTCCCGTCACGGTCAGCTCGGCGATGGTGCCGACGTAGAGGTTGTGTCCCCAGCGGCCGTCGACATGGCTGTAGGCGAACTCGCTGCTGTCGATGTGCAGCGTGGCGTCGTGAGCCTCCTTGCCGCCAGAGGTGAGCAGGCCCATCTGGTTGCCCCAGAACAGGCAATGGCTGATGCGCAGGTTGCCCCCTTCGAAGCGGATACCGGCGCCATTGCGGTCTTCGACCTTGGCACCGATGAAGTCGATGTTGGCGATGTCGAAGTCGCCGCGCCGGATGACCCAGATGGCCTTGTCTTCGGCGCTCTGGCCGTCGGCGAACAGCCGGGCCGCGCCGTTCACGCCGCGGATGGTCAGGCGCTTCTGGGCCCAGACCGCTACGTCGCCGCGGTAGTCGCCGGCCTGGATCTCGACGATGTCGCCGTCGCCGGCCAACCGCGCCGCGTCGGCCACCCGGTAGAGCGGTCCTGAAGGGCCGACGCGCCAGACCTTGGCGCCTTGCCGAGGCGCCGGTGCGGCCGGCACCTCCTGGGCGCCACGGCGCGGGGGCGGCGGCGGTACCACGAAGGGCGGCCTCAAGCGGTCGGCCGCCTTGGGGGCATCGAGCGCCGTCCGCACGAGCCCCAGCAGCGGCGCCGCCGCAGCTTCGAGCCGAGTGTGCCCGGCCAGGCGCCGGTCGACGTAGTCCAGAAGTTCGGCAGGCGATCGCCCGCTGCTGCGGTAGAGCCACCAGGCGGCGCTGCCACCGGCGACCATCAGCACCAGGAGCGACAGGACAGCGATCCACACGATGCGGCCGCGCCGCGGCGTTGCGGATCCCGTGCGGCTGCGGGCTGACATGGAGCGACGCATTCAGTACCCCCAGCGCGCCTTGCGTGCGCGTGGCCCGATGCAACGCGCCGCGTAGTCGATGCCACTGAACTCGGCATAGTCGGCGAGCGTGCGCGTCCGTCCCAGGCCAAACGCGCCGAGGTCGGCGTTGGCCCACAGCATGGCCGCCAGCCGCATCTGCGCCGCCTTCTCCAGCATCGCCGAGCGCACGGCGCGCCGCTCGTCCTGCTCGGGCGTCCAGTGCATCGGCCGCGGCGACGAGCCGGGTTGCGTGTACAGGTGGTACATCGGCATGCCGGGGATCTGGTAGATGTCCCAGCCGTGCGTCCAGGCGCGCAGCGCGAAGGCCTGTTCCTCGCCGTGGAAGTACAGGCGCGGGTCGTAGGGCAGGTCCTCGACAAGGTAGCCCGGCGCGAACAGGCAGCCGCCGCCGACATGGATGCCGAGCGCGGGCTCGTCCTGCTCGACGGCGACGCACTCGAACATCAGCACCGGGTGCTCGGCGGCGAACTCGCTCGTGCCCTGCACGGCGAAGGCGAGGATGCGGTTCGTCACCGGCTTGGCCACCGGGTGGCCGTTCACCATCTCGAACGGGTTCGGGTAGCAGGAGATGAGGCTGCGGCTGTTGCGCTCCTCGCACCACCGCCCCCAACGCACGAGCTGCTCGTCCCAGCCGGGCTCGAACCACATGTGCGAGTCGACCTGCAGGTACCAGTCCTCGCCCTGGTACAAGCCCATCGCAGTGGCACGTGCCCAGCACGGCCCGCGCGCCTCGAGCGCGTCGATGCGCGTGAAGCGCACGTGCTGGCGCGACCACTCGTCGTCCAGTCGCAGGTTCTGCCCGGGCACCTGCTGCTCGACGACGCCGATGTAGATGCGCGAAGGGTCGCTCGCCTGCGCACGCGCGCTGGCGATGGTGAAGGCCAGCATCGGGTCGCAGTACGCGGCGATGCTGATGAAGATGGTCTGCGGTGGCGTGGCCTCGGCCATGATTGTGTCGGCGCCCGTGCGCTGCCGTCTCGGCGGCAGGCCTTCAGCGCGGCCGGTAGACCGCCTCGCGGGGCTGGTCCACCAGACGCAGGCGGGCCGGGCGCACGAAGCCGCTGCCGTCGTAGTCGTGCAGCGGCACGTGCGCTTCGTTCAGCTGGCGCACGACGGCGTCCAGCGTCACGCTCGATGGGCGGTAGCCGCGCAGCAGCGCCAGCGTCACCGAGCGCGCGTTGTCCCAGGCCCAGGCGTCGTGCCACTGCAGGTCGCGCTCGCTCCAGGCCGAGCGATGCACGGCGCTGGCCAGGCCATCGACGGCACCCTGCACGACGAACTCCGGCACCACCAGCAGCAGCCAGGCGCTGCGGTAGACGAGGGCGTTGAGCAGATCGATGCCTTCGCTCTTGGGCATCTGCTGCAGGCAATCGCCGGCGATCACGAGGTCGAAGGCTTCGTCGGTGTTCTGGCGCCACCATGTCGCGGCATCGGCGATGTCGATGCGTTGGTACAGCTCGCGCAGGCCGAAGTGCTCGACGTGCGCGGCCTCGACTTCGATGGCCACTCGCAGGCACGACGGTGCGGCGCGCGCTAGCAGGCGGCCGTACTTGCCTGCACCGACACCGATGTCCAGGGCCCGGGCCGGCCCCACGGCGCTGATGAGGTGCTCGCACGCGGCGTCGAAGATGGGGAACGAGCCCGACATGGCGGTCGATTCTAGGACCCACCTTCGCAGGGGCCGGCAGGCGTCTGCGTGTAACCTGCCCGGGCGGGTGGCCCCGGCGCTGCACAATCCCGGCACGATGAATCCACGCCCAGGACATCTGCCCACGGCGGCGAGCCCGCCCCCCGGCCGAGGCGTGCGCGCCGCCGCCCTCGTGGCAGGTGCCGCGGCGGTGGCGTTGATGGCGGTCGGGTGCGCCTCGCGCTCGGGCGAGGTCGTACCGCTGCCGGCCAATCCGGCGCAGTTTGCCGGCTGGAGCTGCGGGCGCATCGACGACGAATCCGAGCGCGTGCAGCGCCGCGCTGCCGAGTTGGCCTGGACCGTCGACGAGCGCTCGGGCAACAACATCGTCGCGCTCGGCGTTGGCGTGATGGTGTTCTGGCCCGCCCTGCTGGCCGTGCGCCCGCAAGGCCCCGAGGCCGACGACCTGGCGCAGCTGAAGGGTCGGTTCGAGGCACTGCGCGAAGCGGCTTCGCTCGCGCGCTGCCCGCCACTTTCGGCGGATCTGCCCGCCGCACGTGCTGCGGCGCTGCCGGTGGCACTGGGCGAGCGTCTCGTCTACGAAGAGCGCCCGCACGCGCGCCGCGCCGCCACCGAAAGCGTCTGGACGGTGCGTGCCCTGCGTCGTGAGGCGCTGGAGTACTCGGCGGCCGCGCCCTCCGGGGCCGGCACGCCCGATGCGCCGGGAGAGGGTTCGCCGCTGCGCCACGACCACCTGGGCAACGTGTTGGCTGCAGGCCCCGGCATGCTGATGTGGCCGAACCTGCTTCGGGGCGACCTCGTGCTCGGACAAGTAATGGCCGGAGAGATCCAGGTGGTCGACGACCCGCTGGCGCGTGCCCGGGTGCGCGCGCAGGTGGTGGCATTCGGTCCGCAGCAGGTTGGAGGGCGGCGCTTTGATGCGGTGGTGCTCGAGCTGTTCGGCGACGTGCTCGAAGGCGCCGGCTCGACAAGGCTGGACGGCGTGATCGTCGTCGACCGCACGAGTGGCGTGCTGCTGCGCCTGGACCTGCGCAGTGCAGTGCCGCCTTTCCGCGTCATGCGCCGGCTCGTGCGCGTGGAGCCGCGCTGACCGCCGAGGCGACATGAGCGCACGCCGGTCCGCCACCTGCGGTTTCTTGCGCCGGCGGCCGCGAGTGCCGGCTCACAGATCTTTACCCCGGCTGCACAGCCCCGACAAGGCCGTCCTCCAGCATCCTGGCATCCGATGACCCGCATCCAACCAGGAGCCAAGAGATGAACACCGCGATGAAGACGTCAAGCCGCCGCCCGCAAGGACGCGCCTGGAAACTGCTCGCCCTCACGAGCCTGCTGGCTCTGGTGACCAGCGTGGCGCAACCCGCTCTCGCCCATGGCCCGATGGGCATGAAGGGCGGGCCCGGCATGGGCGACATGGGTGGTGGCCCCGGCATGATGGGCGGCCGCCACGGCGAGCGCATGCTCGATGGCATCGGCGTCACGGCCGAGCAGAAGTCGCAGATGCGCCAGATCATGGACGGCGCACGCAACGACCTCCAGCCGCTGCGCGAGGCGACGCAGGCCCTGCACCGGCAGCTGCAGGCGCTGTTCGCCCAGCCCACCGTCGACGCGCGCGCCGTGGAGGCCCTGCGCCAGCAACTGCAGGCCCACCGCGAGCAGTCGAGCAAGCGCATGACGCAGGCGATGCTGGACGCCAGCCGTGTGCTCACGCCCGAGCAGCGCAAGCAGATGGCCGAGCGCGCCGAGCAGCGGCGCGGCATGATGCAAAGGCACCGCGCCGAGCGCGAATCGCTCGATCGCGGCGCCGCCCCGGCCCCGCGCTGACCAGGACCCCTCCACCGGCGCATGACCCAGAGACTGCTGCTCATCGACGACGACACCCGCCTCACCGAGATGGTGGGCGACTACCTGCGCCGCCAGGGTTTTGCGGTGCAGGTGGCGGGCTCGCTCGCCGAAGGGCGGCGGCACCTCGCCGAGGCGCTGCCCGATGCGCTGGTGCTGGACCTCATGCTGCCCGACGGCGACGGCCTGGACTTCACGCGCGAGCTGCGCCAGGGCACGCGCACGCGGCGCCTGCCGCTGCTCATGCTCACGGCGCGCGGCGAGCCCACCGACCGCGTCGTCGGCCTGGAGCTGGGCGCCGACGACTACCTCGGCAAGCCCTTCGAGCCGCGCGAATTGCTGGCGCGCATCAAGGCGCTGCTGCGTCGCGCCGCGCCCGAGGCGGGCCTGGACGAAGTGCTCGCCTTCGGCCGCCTGGAGATCGACCTCGGCGCCCGCCAGGCGCGCCTGGACGGCAAGGCTTGCGAGCTCACCGGGCACCAGTTCGAGCTGCTCACCGTGCTGGCGGCCTCGCCGGGGCGCGTGCTGTCGCGCGACCAGATCATGGACTCGCTCAAGGGCCATCCGCTGGAGGCCTTCGACCGCAGCATCGACGTGCACATCTCGCGCATCCGCGCCGTCATCGAAGACGACCCCAAGAACCCGCGGCGCGTGCTCACCGTGCGCGGCGCCGGCTACGTCTTCGCGCGCAAGCAGGACTGAGCCGGCGGCACGCGATGCGCTCGCTGTACCTGCGCATCTACCTCACCGTGGTGGCGGCGCTGGCGCTCTTCGCGCTCGTGTCGGGCTGGCTCGTGCAGCGCACGCTCGAGGAGCAGCGCGTCCGCGTCGAGAGCGCGCAGCGCGAGCGCATGGCCGCCTGGGCCGACCTGCTGCAGCGCTCGCTGCCGGGCGCCGAGGCACCGCGCGAGGAGCAGGCCGCGGCGCTGCGCGACTGGTCGCAGCGCCTGCGCCTGCCGCTGGCGCTGGACGACGCCGAGGGGCGCCGCATCGGCGCCTCGGAGATGTTCGCGCGGCGCGAGGCCGACGGCCGCCCGGCCTTCACCGAGCGCGTGCAGACCATCCGGCTCGACGACGGGCGCCTGCTGCGCGTGCCGCGCCCGTCGGCTCGCGCCGAACGCATGGGCGGCCCCGGCGCACAGGCGGGGCTGCGGCAGGGCGGGGAGCCAGGCGCTCGCCTGGGTGGGGAGCCAGGCGCCCGCCTGGATGGGGAGCCAGGCGCTCGCCTGGGTGCCGCGCCGGGTGCGCGGCAGGGTGCGGCCACCCTGGAGGGGCGCTGGCCCTGGCTGCCGCCCATGCCCGGCATGCCCGAGGGCCTGGGCCTGGCGGCGCTGCTGGCGGTGCTGTTCATCGCCGTGGCCGGCGGTGCCTGGCCCGTGGTCCGTCGCCTGACACGCCGGCTGGAGGCCTTGAAGCAGGGCGTCGAGGCCTTCGGCGGCGGCGCGCTGCACCACCGCGTGGCCGAGGACGGGCGCGATGAGGTGGCCGCCGTCGCTGCCAGCTTCAACCGCGCCGCCGCGCGCGTCGAGGCGCTGCTGAC
>JALHOU010000058.1 GCA_022842825.1 Rubrivivax sp. | reverse complement strand
GAGAAGTACACGCCCTTGATGCGCGAGCGGAAGGCGAAGTAGCCGAACACGAAGGCGAGCAGCCCCGGCACCACCACCACCATCGCCATCTGGAAGACGAAGCTGTCGCTCATCGCCCAGTGCCACGGGAACTCCTTCCAGTTCAGGAAGACCATGAAGTCCGGCATGGGCATGCGGTACTGGCCGTCGCTGCCGATCTCGCGCATCAGGTACATGCCCATGGCGTAGCCGCCGAGCGCGAAGAAGAGGCCATGGCCGAGCGAGAGGATGCCGGCGTAGCCCCAGATGAGGTCCATCGCCAGCGCGCAGATGGCGTAGCAGAGGATCTTGCCGAGCAGCCCCACGTAGTGCGCGCCCAGGTGCAGCGCGTGCCCCTCGGGCACCACGAGGTGCAGCACCGGCACGAGCACGACCATCACGAGCGTCGCCACGGCGACGGCGAGCCACGCCTTCGGCGGGAGCAGGCCGGTGCGCGGCGCGAGGCTCGCGGCCACGGCGGCGCCGCTCATGCCTCGGCACTCCGGCCCTTGAGGGCGAAGATGCCCTGCGGCCGTTTCTGGATGAAGGCGACGATGAGCAGCAGCACCATGATCTTCGCCAACACCGCGCCCTGCCAGCCTTCGAGCAGCTTGTTGACGATGCCGAGGCCGAGGCCCGCGTAGACCGTGCCCGCGAGTTGCCCGACACCGCCCAACACCACGACCATGAACGAGTCGACGATGTAGTTCTGCCCGAGGTCGGGGCCGACGTTGCCGAGTTGGCTGAGCGCGCAACCCGCCAGCCCCGCGATGCCGGCGCCGAGCGAGAACGCATAGGTGTCCACGCGCGCCGTCGGCACGCCCACGCAGGCGGCCATGCGGCGGTTCTGCGTCACGCCGCGCACGAAGAGCCCGAGGCGCGTCTTGGCGATGAGGAGTGCCATGCCGCCCAGCACGATGGCCGCGAAGACGATGATGGCGATGCGGTTGTAGGGCAGCGTCAGGTTGGGCAGCACGGCAATGCCGCCGGAGAGCCAGGACGGGTTCTCCACCGCCACGTTCTGCGCACCGAAGATCGTGCGCACCGCCTGCATCAGGATGAGGCTGATGCCCCAGGTGGCCAGCAGCGTCTCGAGCGGCCGGCCGTAGAGCCAGCGGATCACCGTGCGCTCCAGCACCGCCCCCACCGCCGCGGCGACGAGGAACGACACCGGGATGGCCACGATCAGGTAGGCGCCGAACAGGCCCGGCGCGTACGCCTTGAAGAGGTTCTGCACCACGTAGGTGGCGTAGGCGCCGATCATCAGCAGCTCGCCGTGCGCCATGTTGATGACGCCCATGAGCCCGTAGGTCACGGCGAGGCCGAGGGCCACCAGCATCAGGATGGAGCCGAGGCTGATACCCGAGAAGAGCACGCCCAGCCGCTCGCCCCAGGCCAGGCGCGACTGCACAGCATCGAGCGCCTGGCCTATGGCCGCCTTCACCTCGGCGTCGGTCTCCTTGTCCAGGCGCTCGCTCAGGATCGCACGTGCCGCCGGTTCGCCGCTCGAGGCGAGCGCCTGCGCGGCGGCGAGCCGGCTTGCCTTCTCGGGCGCCGCGATCGACGCGGCGGCGATGAGCTGGGCGAGGCGGGCCTTGAGCGCCGGGTCCGTCTCGGCGGCCAGGGCGCGCTGCAGCAGCGGCAGCTTGGTTGCGTCGACCTGGTCCTTCAGCTCGGCGATGGCCGCGGCGCGCTTGTCGCGCTCGGGTGCCAGCAGCGCCAGCGAGGCGAGCGCCCCTTCGATCTCGCGCCGCATGCGGTTGTTGTTGATCACGTCCTCGGCGCCCTCGGGCAGCGCCGCCTCGGTGGTGGTGCCGGCGAGCAGCGTCTTGCCACCCTGCACGACATAGGCCCGGCCGCCGGCCACCTTGACCTCGTCGGCCAGCAGGGCCTGCAGGAACGGCGCGAGGGTCGCCGCATCGTCCGCGGCGAGCACCTTGGAGAGAGCGGCGACGCGGTCGTCGCTGTCACCCGCGGCGATGGCCGCAGCCTGCTCGGGCGTCAGCGCCTTCGACGGACCGGCCAGCACGAGGCCGACCGCCAGCAGCACGCCCGCGAGCAGTGCCCGCCAGCTCACCCGAAATGACATCGAAAGGACTCCAGAGCGTGAACGCGGACCGGCCCCGCAGGCGCCACGAACCGGGCACTGCCCGCTCGCAGCCCAGGATCGCGAGCCACCCCACCGCGGGGGCTATGGGTCAGGCCACGGCCAAGGCGCTTCATGGGGCACGAAGAACCCCTCGGGCTCTTCGTGTCCTGGCTGGGGCCGCCGCAGGGCGTGGTGAAGCGGGCGGCGCAGACACCGGTCAGGTCTTGACCGGCTCGTCCTTCTTGCCCTTGTTCTCGGGAATGAACGGACTCCACGGGTTGGCACGCACCGGGCCCGGGGTCTTCCACACCACCTTGAACTGGCCATCGGCCTGCACTTCGCCGATGAAGACGCTCTTGTGCAGGTGGTGGTTCTTCTCGTCCATCTTGCTCGTGATGCCCGAGGGCGCCTTGAAGGTCTGGCCGGCCATGGCGGCGATCACCTTGTCGGTGTCGGTGCTCTTGGCCTTGGTCACCGCCTGCGCCCACATGTTGAAGCCGATGTAGGTGGCCTCCATCGGGTCGTTGGTGATGGGCTTGTCCTTGTGGCCGGCCAGGCCCTTGGCCTTGGCGTAGGCACTCCACTTCTTGATGAAATCGTCGTTGGCCGGGTTCTTCAGGCTCATGAAGTAGTTCCACGCCGCCAGGTGGCCGACGAGGGGCTTGGTGTCGACGCCGCGCAGCTCTTCCTCACCCACCGAGAACGCCACCACCGGCACGTCGGTGGCCTTCAGGCCCTGGTTGCCCAGTTCCTTGTAGAAGGGCACGTTGCTGTCGCCGTTGATGGTGGAGATCACCGCCGTGCGCTTGCCCGCCGCGGCGAACTTCTTGATGTTGGCGATGATGGTCTGGTAGTCCGAGTGGCCGAAGGGGGTGTACTCCTCCATGATGTCGGCCTCGGGGATGCCCTTGCTCTTGAGGAACGAGCGCAGGATCTTGTTCGTGGTGCGCGGGTAGACGTAGTCGGTGCCCAGCAGCACGAAGCGCTTGGCGGCGCCGCCGTCCTTGCTCATCAGGTACTCGACGGCCGGGATGGCCTGCTGGTTGGGCGCGGCACCCGTGTAGAACACGTTCTTGCTCAGCTCCTCGCCCTCGTACTGCACGGGATAGAAGAGCAGGCTGTTGAGCTGCTCGAACACCGGCAGCACGCTCTTGCGGCTCACGCTCGTCCAGCAGCCGAAGACGGCGGCCACCTTGTCCTGGCTGATGAGCTGGCGCGCCTTCTCGGCGAAGAGCGGCCAGTTGCTCGCCGGGTCCACCACCACGGCCTCGAGCTTCTTGCCCAGCAGACCGCCCTTGGCGTTGATCTCGTCGATGGCCATCAGCACGGTGTCCTTGAGCACCGTCTCGGAGATGGCCATGGTGCCGGACAGCGAGTGCAACACGCCGACCTTGATGGTGGCGCCCTGCGCCTGCGCAGGCAGGGAGAGCAGCGCCGGCGCGGCAAGGCCGGCAACTCCGGCGGGCACGGCGGCGAGCAGTTCACGACGTTTCATGGGTCAGGTTCCTCCGGAGGGGTTGTCGGTGACAGGGATGGAAGGTGCGACCAGAGCAGGCCGCCTTCTGGGCAGATCGCACCCTCTCGTCTGCAAGCGTTGTGCCAGTGCACAGCCGGCCGCACGTTGCAGCGGCCTCGCCGCGCACACGCACCAGTTCGAACCCGGCGCACCGCGAGCAGATGGCCTTTGACGCACCGTGGTGCGAAACAACCGTGTTCCAACCCGTCGAGACCGCACCGGGATGGCGCGATGCCGCGATCCGCGGTCACCTGCGGTGCGCCGGCGACCCATCCCGGGCGCAGGCCGGCAAGCCGGTCGAACAAGCCGGTCGAGGTGCCCCGCTCGCTAAACTGAGCCCCCTCGCCTCCCACCCTCGCCGGACGACAGCTGCCCTTGCCCCGGCCGAACAGCATGCTCACCATCAACAAGCTCATCGCCCAGGGTCGCGGCCTCGCGCCGGCCATCGTCAAGCGCGCCGCGACCGTGACACTCGACTGGGACCTGCGCCAGAGGAGCCGCTTCGAGACCACCGACTCGGGCGGCCGTGCACTCGCCATCTTCCTGCCGCGCGGCACGGTGGTGCGCGGCGGCGACATGCTGGTGACCGACGATGGCAGCCTGGTGCGCGTGCAGGCCGCCCCACAACCCGTGCTGGTGGTGCGCCACTGCAACGCGCACGGCGCGCCGAGCGACCTGATGCGCGCCGCGTACCACCTGGGCAACCGCCACATCGCCGTGGAGTTGAAGCCCGACCACCTGAAGCTGGAGCCCGATCACGTGCTGGCCGCCATGCTCAGGCGCATGCACCTCATCGTGCACGAGGAGAACGCGGCTTTCGAGCCGGAGTCGGGCGCCTACGAGGGTGGAGGGCACGAGCATGGGCCACATGCCCACGGACAGGCGTCGCACGATCCGGGGCACCACGATCACTCACTCCACGATCACGGCCACCACGAACACGGCCCTCACGAACACGGTCATGGACCCGCCAGTTCGTCCCCGCCTTCGCACGGCACGTGCAACCACGAGCATCACGACCACGACCACGGGCACGGGCGCGACCACGGCCACCACAAGCACTGAAGCCCCGGAGCGCAGCCGGGCCCATGCCTTGGCATGGCATTCCGTCAGGGCTCAGGCGTAGCATGGTCCGTACGGGTCACCTCGGCCCGACCAACGCAGGAGTGAGCAAATGGGTCTGATGTCGTTTTTCAAGGATGCCGGTGAGAAGCTTTTCGGCAAGGGGCAGGCCAAGGCTGCGCAGGACGCCGCCGCCTCGGCACCGACGCCCGAGAACGTCGCCGCGCTGAGCAAGGCCGCCGGCGACGCCATCGTCGACTACGTGCGCGCGCAGGGCCTGCCCACCGACGGCCTGTCCGTCAGCTTCGACGGCGCCACCTCCACCGTCACCGTCGACGGGGTGATGCCCGACCAGGCCACCAAGGAGAAGGTGCTGCTGTGCTGCGGCAACGTGGCCGGCGTGGCGGCGGTGAACGACATGCTCACCGTGGCCACCAGCGAACCCGAAGCGCAGTGGCACACCGTGGTGAGCGGCGACAACCTGAGCAAGATCGCCAAGAAGTTCTACGGCGACGCCAACAAGTACCCCGTCATCTTCGAGGCCAACAAGCCGATGCTCACGCACCCGGACAAGATCTATCCGGGGCAGATGCTGCGCATCCCGCCGCTCTGACGCCCCCCCCCCGCAGCGGCCTGCGCCGCCTCCCCCAGGGGGGCAACACCCACGGCCCGTCAAAGCCGGCTCCGCGGTGTCTACTGGACCTGCGACCGACGCGCGGGCCCCTAGGAATGCGTCATCCAGCCGTTCCGCTCGGGGTGATCCAGGTGCGGCAGCGCGTTGTAGCTGACCAGCCAGTGCCGTGAGGGCGTGAAGGTCAATTCGCTGACCGCGCTGTTGCGCATCTGCAGGTTCAGCGCCACGACGGCCGAGGGTGGCGCCTGCAGCACGTGTGCCAAGGCGGTGGCGATCGGGCCACCGCTGCTGACGACAAGCACCTGCTCGGCTCCCGACTGGCGCAGTTCGTCCAGGACGGCGGCCACGCCGCCCTGGAAGTCAGCCCAGTCGCGCATGCCCGGCACGCTGAGTTCGCCGCGCATCCAGCGCTCAAGCCCTTCGCGCAGCAGCCGGAAGTGCTCGCGCCGGTCGCCCTCGGGCTGATGCACCGGCGGCCGGTTGCCGGCGACGGCGCGCACCAGCGCTTCGGCGTCGTATTCGTTCAGGGCCGGCACGGCGCGCGCCTCGGGCAGGCCGGCCAGTCGCGAGCGCAGGGCGGCGAGCGACTGCGCATGCCGCTTCAGCGTGCCCGTCAGCACCACCTCGAATCGCCGGCCGCGTTCGGCCAGGTACTGGCCCAGCGCCTCGCACTGGCGCGTGCCGAGTTCGCTCAACTGGTCGTAGTCGCTGGCGCCAAAAGACGCCTGCCCGTGTCGCACGAATGTGACGCTGCCCATGCCGCGGATTGTGGGCGCCGCGCACCGATCCCGGCGTCGCCCTGGCGTCAGTCCCGCGGCCGGGCGGCCACCTTCGGCCGCCGGGCGCGTGCAGCGCCCGCGGCCCTGGGCCCCGGCGACGCCTGTGCCGACTGCGCCAGCGCCGCGTCGATCAGCGCGTCGGCCATCCACAGCGCCACGCGCTGCACCTCGCGTTCGGGCAGGCCCCAGATGTCCTTCAGGATGACCCACGGCTCGATGCCGTAGACCACCGACAGCGCATGGTGCAGCCGCTGCCGCGCCGCCGGCGTGAGCTGCGCCTTCAGCGGCGCCAGAGCATGCTCGAGGATGCGGATGCGATGGCCGCGCCGGTAAGGTTCCTCCTCGAGCAGGCCGGCGCGCTCCTGCGCCCATTGCTCCAGGGAGAGCTGCGCCGCCGCGCGCAGCTGGGGCTCGAACTCCTGGAAGCGAGGGAACGTCTGCTCGAAGAGCTCGTGCACGCGCGCGCGGCCGTCAGGCAGGTTGCTCGACAGCCTGCGCACCGGCCCGAGCGAGCTGTCGATCACCGCCGTGACGAGCGCGCTGCGGCTCGGGAAGTAGCGGTAGGCCGTGGCGCGAGACACCCGCGATCGCACCGCCACTTCGGCCACGCCGGGAATGTGGCCGTCGCGGATGATCTCCATCGCCGTATCGAGCAACAGCTTGAAGGTGGCCGCCTTCACGCCGCGCTCCGGCGCGGGCACCGGTGAGCTCGGAACCGCACGCGCAGCAGGGTCTTTGGGTGCCTTGGCTGCGACAGGCACGGTCTCGGTGCGGGCGCCGCGGATCGGCGGTGGTCGGCTTCGGGTTTTCACCGGTCAGTGAATCATGTTGGGTTCTTGTGGCGGCGCCGGGCGCGCCCGTATGATGCATCGGTCCCGTTTTGAGACGCAAGTCTCACGGACCCGCACCAACCCGTACACCGAATTCACGCGCCGCCCGCAAAGCGCGAAGCCACGGAGACAGGCGAGTTCATGCGCATCGCCAGCTGGAGCTGGGGCGGCCGCCCCCATGTCGGCCTGATCTCGCTCGACGGCCGCGAGGCGACGCCGCTGGCCGCGCCGCGCCCCGAGCGCGGTGCCTTCGAGCTCGTGCGCGCGATGGCCCATGGCGACCCGCTGCCCGCCGCCGCCGGTGCCCGCCTGCCGGTGGAGGCCATCACTCTGCTGCCGCCGCTGCGCCCGCGCCGCAACCTCTTCTGCATCGGCCGCAACTACCGTGCGCACGCCGAGGAGCTCTCGACCACCGTCTTCCGAGACGCCGTGGCGCAGTCGCCCGAGCGCGAGCTCTGGCCGATCGTCTTCTCCAAGGTGCCCGAAACGGTGGTCGGCCCCTTCGACGCGGTGCGCCTGCCGGGCAAGCACATCACCGAGCAGATCGACTACGAATGCGAGCTCGCCGTGGTCATCGGCAAGGGTGGCCTCAACATCCCGCGCGGTCGGGCGCTCGAGCATGTGTTCGGCTACACCATCGTCAACGACGTCAGCGCGCGAGACGTGCAGACTCGCCACCAGCAGTGGCATCTGGGCAAGAGCTTCGACACCTTCTGCCCGATGGGGCCGTGGATCGTCACGGCCGACGAGTGCGATGGCACGAAGACGCGTGTGCGCGGCTGGGTCAACGGCGAGCTGCGCCAGGACGGGCGGACGTCGGACATGATCTTCGACATCCCGGCACAGATCGAGGCCATCTCGCGAGGCATCACGCTGTACCCAGGCGACATCATCGCCACCGGCACCCCGAGCGGCGTGGGCATGGGTTTCTCCCCGCCGAAGTGGTTGAAGCACGGCGACGTGGTGCGCGTCGAGATCGATGGCATCGGCGTCATCGAGAACCGCTTTGTCGATCCATGAGCATCGCCTGGATCGACCGCATGGCGGTAGACGTGCGCGGCCCGAGCGAGGGCGGCGACACCATCGTCTTCATCCACGGCCTGGGCGGCAGCATGAATGCGTGGACACCGCTGCTGCCCGCGCTCGGCCGCTGGCGCTGCGTGCGCCCCGAGCTGCCCGGCGCGGCACGTTCCCGCAAGGCCTATGCGCTGGGCGAAGCCACACCGCATGCCGGCCGCATCAGCGCCGAGACCCACGCCGACGCGGTGCTGCGCGTGTGCGAGTCCCTGGGCATCGCACGCGCGCACTTCGTCGGCCACAGCTTCGGCACCATCATCGCGCTGCACGTGGCGGCCAAGGCACCCGAGCGCGCGAGGAGCCTCGCCCTCTTCGGCGCCATGGCCGAGCCGGTGCCGGCACAGCGCGACAACATGCGCTCCCGTGCCGCAGCGGCACGCGAGCAGGGCCTGTTCGACATCGCCGAAGGCATCTCGCAGTTCTCGCTCTCGCCCTCCACGCGCGAGACGCAACCGGTGACGGTGGCCTACGTGCGCGACAGCATCGCGGCGCAGGACGCCGAGGGCTTTGCACGCAACTGCATCGCCCTGGCCGAGGCGCGGGCGGCGCGGCTGGAACTCATCCGCTGCCCGACGTTGGTGGTCAACGGCGACGAGGACATGGTGACGCCGCTGTCCGGTGCGCGCCAGCTGGCCGAGCGCCTGGGCGCACCCGGCCGCGTGGAAGTGTTCAGCCGCTGCGGCCACTGGCCGATGATGGAGCGGCCCGTCGAATCGCAACGCGTGCTGCGTGACTTTCTCGAACGTGTTCGCTGAGAGGCCGAGAGGACATCAGACATGGCCGACACCCTCTTCACCAACGTGCGCATCTTCGACGGCGGCGGCGAGACGCCCTTCACCGGCGACGTTCTCGTCAGCGGCAACCGCATCAGCCGTGTCGTCAAGACGGCCTTCGGGCAGCGCACGCCACCCCTCGCCGGCGCCACTGTCATCGACGGCGCCGGCGCCTTCCTCATGCCGGGCATGGTGGAGGCGCACACGCACTTCAGCTGGAACGACCAGCCCACGCTGGACAGCATCCAGCGCATGCCGCCCGAGGAACACATCCTCTGGTGCGCGCAGGTGGCGAAGAAGTACCTCGACATGGGCTGGACGAGCTGCGTCGGCGCCGCCACCGCCAAGCCGCGGCTCGATGTGGTCATCCGCAACGCCATCAACGACGGCACCATCGTCGGCCCGCGCTACATCGCCGCGAGCCAGGAGATCACCGTGCCGGGCGGCCTGGGCGACACCACGGCGCCGCACCTGCCGCAGCACGAGTTCGCCTTCGGCGCCATCGTCAGCGGCGCCGAGGAGATGCGCCGCTGCATCCGCATGTTCGCCAAGTACGGTGTCGACCAGATCAAGATCAACCTCTCCGGCGAGAGCATCACCGGCATGCCCTCGGAGATGAGCCAGTTCACCGAGGAGGAGATCGCCGTCTGCGTGGACGAGGCGCACCGCTGGGGCAAGCGCGTGGCCGCGCATGCGCGCAGCACCTGGTCGATCAAGCAGTGCGTGCAAAAGGGCATCGAGGTCATCTACCACGCCAGCTTCGCGGACGAAGAGGCACTCGACATGCTTGAGGCCAACAAGCTCAAGCACTTCGTCGCCCCGGGCCTCGCCTGGCTCATCAACACCTGCCACCACGCCTCGCAATGGGGCCTGACGCCCGAGGTGACGAAGAAGATGGGCTACCACCGCGAGTTGGAAGCGGCCATCGAGAGCATGAAGGCGATGCGCAAGCGCGGCATCCGCATCCTTCCCGGTGGCGACTACGGCTTCGCCTGGACGCCGCACGGCACCAACGCGAAGGACCTCGAGACTTTCGTCAAGGTGATCGGCATGAGCACGATGGAGGCACTCCTGTCGGCCACGGCCTGGGGCGGGCCGATGATGGGGCACGGCAAAGAAATCGGCTATGTCCGCGAAGGCTGCTTCGCCGACATCCTGCTGGTCGACGGCGACCCGCTCACCGACATCACGATCCTGCAGGACAAGAAGCGCATCTTGGCCGTCATGAAGGACGGCGAGTTCCATCGTGCGCCGCCACTGCGTGGCGCGGGGCTCTCGCGCCCGGGCGCCGCACCGGCGATGACCCGCTGGGCCGCCTGAACCGAACCGGAAGCGAACCCGCACCGAACAGGGAGCAGCACCATGGCCGACACCCTCTTCACCAACGTCCGTGTCCTCGACGGCACGGGCCAGAACGCGCCCTACAGCGGCAGCGTGCTCGTCAGCGGCAACCGCATCCGCCAGGTGGGCCGCAGCACCGCGCCCATCGCGCCGGGTGCGGCCACCGTCATCGATGCCGCCGGCGCCACGCTGATGCCCGGCATGACGGAGGCCCACACGCACTTCAGCTGGAACGACGCCGCCACCCTGGCAGCCATCCAGACCATGCCGCTGGAAGAGCATGTGCTGTGGACGGCCAAGGTCGCCAAGAGCTATCTCGAGGCCGGCTTCACCAGCTGCCTGGGCGCCGCGTGCGCCAAGCCGCGGCTCGATGTGGTGATCCGCAACGCCATCGAGAGCGGCCAGATCCCGGGGCCGCGCTACCTGGCGGCGAGCCAGGAGATCACCGTGCCCGGCGGCCTGGGTGACGAGATGCCGCCGCACCTGCCCTTCCCCGACTTCAGCTTCGGCCAGGTGGTCAATGGCGCCGAAGACATGCGCAAGGTTGTGCGCATGTTCCTCAAGTACGGCGTCGATACGATCAAGCTCAACCTCTCGGGCGACAACTTCGTGCCCGGCGCCGACGCCAAGACCACCTGGATGACCGACGCCGAGGTCGCCGCTGCGGCCGAGGAAGTGAAGATGCGCGGCAAGCGCATCGTCGTGCACGCGCGCAGTTGCGCCAGCGTCAAGCAGGCGCTGCGCCACGGCATCCACCTCATCTACCACGCCAGCTTCACCGATGAAGAGGCGCTGGACATGCTCGAGGCCGTGAAAGACAAGGTCTTCGTCGCGCCGGGCATCGGCATCCTGTGGGCGATGCTGTGGGAGGCCGAACCCTGGGGCGTCACGCACGAGCAGGCGGTGAAGTGGGGCTACGAGGAGGAGTGGGCCGCCGCGTGCGAGAGCCTGAAAGCCATGCACAAGCGCGGCATCCGCGTCATGCCGGGCGGCGACTACGGCTTCGCCTTCAACCCGCACCTGCAGAACATGCGCGACCTGGAGCTCTTCATCAAGCACCTCGGCTTCACGCCGATGGAGGCGATCCGCTCCTGCACGCTGTATGGCGGCCAGGTGATGATGAAGCCGAACGAACTCGGGCTGGTGAAGGAAGGCTACCTCGCCGACCTGCTGCTGCTCGATGGCGACCCGCTGGCCCACATCGGCATCCTGCGCGACCCCAAGCGCATCCTGGCGGTGATGAAGGACGGCGTCTTCGCCAAGGCACCGCCGATGAACGCCAGAAGCTGGCAGCGCGCGGCCTGACCGCGGGACGAAACGCGAGATGACACGCAACGAGCGAACCCGCTGGCTGTTGTGGCTGCTGATCGGCGGCCCGATCGCGGTGTTCTCGGTCTGGGCGATGGTGGACAACCTGCGCCTGTACCTGCTCACGCTGCTCAACGGGCTCACGCTCGCGTCGCTGTATTTCATCGTCGCCAGCGGCTTCACGCTGGTCTTCGGGCTCATGCGCAACGTCAATCTCGCGCACGGCTCGCTCTACCTGCTGGGCGGCTACGTCGGTTTCACCATTGCCGAGAAGACGGGCTGGTGGATCCTCGCCATGGCCGGCGGCTTTCTCTCCGCCGCCATTGCCGGCCTGCTCATCCAGGTGATCATCCTGCGCCACATGCAGGGGCAGGACCTGCGCCAGACGATGGTGACGATCGGGCTGTCCATCGTCATCGCCGATATCCTGCTGTGGGTCTTCACCGGCCAGGTGCACCAGATGGAAGCGCCGGAATGGCTGCAAGGCCCCATCCGTGACATCCCGATCATCCGCGCCTACTCGGCCTACCGTCTGAGCCTGCTCGGCTTCGGCATCGCGATCGGGGTGTTTCTGTGGTGGCTGCTCAACCGCACCAAGGTCGGCACGATGATCCGCGCAGGGGTCGACGACCGCGGCATGCTGGCGGCCGCCGGCGTGAACGTGAATCTCGTATTCGCCATCACCTTCATGCTCGGCGCGGGGCTGGCGGGCATCGGTGGCGTGATCGGCGCGGTGGAGTTGTCGATGGTGCCGGGCGAGGACACGCGGCTGCTGCTCGCCTCGCTCATCGTGGTCATCGTGGGGGGCATGGGCTCGGTGGTGGGCGCGGCGATTGGCGCGGTCATCCTGGGCTTGGCCGAGACCTACGGGTTGGCCTATGCGCCTACGTATTCGGTGGTGTTCACGTTCGTGATCCTGGTGCTGGTGCTGGCGTTTCGGCCGCGCGGGATCATGGGGAAGGCGGCATGAGCGGCATGAGGCTCGGCTTCGCCATCGCGGGAGTCGGCGGTCGAAGGACGGCGCGGCTCAGGCGCACCTACATGCGAACGCCATTCGATCTGCGAGCGCGCAGCGACTTGAAGGTAGGCGATGGGCTGATGGCGCGCGAAGGCTGTTCTCTTGGAACTCCAACGCCGCACCTGCAAGGCAGCAGTCGGCATGGCGACGGCGCGCATCTGCGGCGCCGAGCAGCGCAGGGCTTGTGGCCTGCGAGCGTCAGCGAGCTTCCACAGCTGACTCGCGCGGCTGTTCGAGTGGCACGAGCGAAGCGAGTGCAACGAGTTCCGCGCGCAGGCCACAAGCCCGAGCAGCGCAGGGAAGCCCGAGCGTCAGCGAGGGCCGCCGCAGCCAAGCGCCGGCGCCATGCCGCCCGCTGCCTTGCCGCACCGCTCGCGGAGCGCGGGCGTGCAGCCACTGCCGCGCCCAACGAAGCACTGAAGCTCAGTTGGACCGCCGAGTTCCCCACTGCACCGGCGCTCAAGGAGTTGCACCGATGAGCGCCGCCTACTGGCGCCGCGCCATGAACACGGGCCTCGCCGCAGCAGCGAAGCCGCTGCCGCTGCCCAGGGCCACCGCATCGATGGCGCCCGCGGCAGCCGCGGCCGTAGACCCCTACGCGCAAAGCGACGCCCCGCGCTGGCTCAAGTTCCTGTGGCAGCACCTCTCGGCCCGGCACGTCTTCGTGCTCGCCTTCGTGCTCATCTTCCCCTTCGTCGCCACGCCCTTCATCACCTTCCAGATCGCCGGCCAGGCGCTGGCGCTCGGCCTCATCGCGCTCTCGCTCACCTTCCTCGGCGGTTATGGCGGCATGATCTCCCTGGCCCAGCTCACCGTGGCCGGCATCGCCGGATATGGGCTCGCCATCCTCGGCACCAGCGGCGCCTCGGGCGAGGCGGCCAGCCTCGGCTGGCCCTGGTGGGTGGCGATCCCGTTTGCACTGGCCATCGCCACCCTGTGCGCCACCCTCATCGGCTGGATGTCGGTGCGCACCGAAGGCATCTACACCATCATGATCACGCTGGCCATCGGCGTGGCGTTCTACTACCTCGCGCTGCAGAACTACTCCGTCTTCAACGGCTTCCAGGGCTTCCAGAAGGTCTACCCGCCCACCGTTTTCGAGGTGAACTGGCGCGACCCGAAGCCCTTCTACTTCCTCGCGCTGGCCTGCAGCCTCGCGGGCTACCTGCTCGTCAAGTGGTTGGTTCGCGCGCCCTTCGGCGTGGCGATGCAAGGCATCCGCGACAACCCGCGGCGCATGGCGGCGCTGGGCTACAACGTCACCGCGCACCGCGTCGCGGCCTACGCGGTGGCCGGCTTCCTCGCCGGCGTCGGCGGCATCCTGCTCATCTGGTACAACGGCTTGATCACGCCCAACTCGGTCAACACCGGGTGGCTGATCAACATCCTCGTCATCGCCGTGCTCGGCGGCATGCGGCACCCGATCGGCGCCTTCCTCGGCGCCATCGTCTTCGTGCTCCTGCAGACCTTCGCCATCGACGTCATCGACCGCGAACGCTTCAACCTCGTGATCGGCGTCGTGTTCCTCGCCATCGTCCTGTTTTCCCCCGACGGCCTGCTCGGGCTGTGGTCGAAGTTGCGCACGCGCTTCGGTCCCACGGCGCCGCGCCGGCCTTGACTCTCGCCCACAACCGTTCTCAGGAGACAAGCAGTGAAAGTGACCAAGCGATTCGTCGTTCGTTCAGTGTTGGGTGCGGCCGCCATGGTCGCGATCAGCGGGGCCGCCTGGGCCCAGGGCGCGCCCATCAAGATCGGCCTTCTGGCCACGCTCGAGGGCCCGTTCGCCGCCGGTGGTGCCGACGGCATGCGCGGCGCCGAGCTCGCGCTCATCCAGCGCGGCGGCATGGCCGGTGGCCGCAAGATCGAGATCATCAAGGCCAGCTCCAACGCCAACCCCGACGTGGCCGTCAACGCCACGCGCAAGCTGGTGGAGCAGGACAAGGTCGACATCATGGTCGGCCCGCTCTCCGGCGGCGAAGGCATCGCCGTCAAGGACTATTCCAAGACGCAGCCGGGCGTCACCTTCATCAACGGCGGCTCGGGCGCGCAGGCCACCACGTTGGTCAACCCCAGCCCCAACTTCTTCCGCTTCAACACCGAGGGCGCGCAGTGGATGGTGGGCCTGGGCAAGGCGGCCATGGACAAGGGCTACAAGCGCGTCATGGTCATCGCCGAGGACTACGCCTTTCCCTACTCGCAGGTGCAAGGCTTCATGGCCGAGTTCTGCCGCCTGGGCGGCAAGGTGCCGGTGAAGGCCTGGGTGCCGCTGGGTGGCAAGGACTATGCCTCCACCATCGCGCGCATCCCCAAGGACGTCGACGCGCTGCTCGTGGTGCTGGGTGGCGCCGACGCGGTGAACTTCCTCAACCAGTACGAGGCGGCCGGCGGCGACAAGCCGATGATGGGCGGCAGCATCACGGTGAGCCAGGACATCCTGAACTACCGTGGCAAGCGGCGCGACTCGCTGGTAGGCACCATCAGCGCAGGCCCGGTGGCCGACGCATTTGATGGTGCCGAGTGGAAGGCCTTCGTCGCCGACTACCGGAAGAACTTCCCGGTCGACAAGGGCGGCTTCCCGAGCCCAAGCCTGTTTGCCTTCGTCTACCACTTGAACATGAAGGCCGCGCTCGATGCGCTGGACGTCGTGAAGGGCGACCTCTCCGGCGGCCAGGCGAAGTACCGCGAGGCGCTGTCCAAGCTCGAGCTGAAGGGCCCCACCGGCACCGTGAAGCTCGACAGCAACCGCCAGGCCATCGGCACCACCTTCGTCACCGAGGTGGTGAAGGACGCGCAGGGCGGGCTGGTCACCAGGGTCGTGCGCAAGGTGGACAACGTCGAGCAGCTGCTCGGCATTCCGAAGGACCAGTTCAAGGTCGGTTCGCGCGACGAACCCGCCTGCCCCTGATCCTCGGCACACCGGCGAAGTCACCCGTGGCCTCGATCACGCAGCTTCGTCCTGACCCCGCCGCGCGTGAGCTCGCGCGCGGCGGGGCGGCGTCCTCCTCGTTGTCGCCCTCCAGTGCCCTGGCGTCCAACGACGCCCTGGTTCTGGAGCACGTGACGCGCGCCTTCGGTGCGCTGAAGGCGGTGGACGACGTGTCGCTGGCCGTGGCCGCGGGCCAGAAGTACGCGGTGCTGGGCAGCAACGGCGCGGGCAAGACGACGCTCTTCAATGCCATCACCGGCGACTTCCCGCCCACGAGCGGACGCATCCGCTTCTTCGGCGAAGACATCACCGAGCTGCCGCCGCACGAGCGCATCCGCAAGGGCCTGCGCCGCACTTACCAGAGCTCGCTGCTGTTCCGCGAGCTCACCGTGCGCGACAACCTCTTCCTCGCCGTGCGCGGCGTCGCCAACGGCCGCTACAGCTTCCGCCGGCCGGGGCCGGGGCACGCCTCGCAGCGCGCCACCGAGGAGCTGCTCGAACGCGCCCGCCTCACGCACATCGCGAACGAGTACGTTGCCAACCTCGCACATGGCCAGCAGCGCCAGCTCGAGATCGGCATGGCGCTGGCCGGTGCGCCGCGCCTCATTCTTTTCGACGAGCCGGCCGCCGGCCTCTCGCCCGCCGAGCGGCGCGAGCTCGTGGCGCTGCTGCGCTCGCTGCCGGCGCACATGAGCTTCGTGCTCATCGAACACGACCTCGACATCGCCCTGCGCGTGACCGAGAAGGTGACGGTCATGCACAACGGCAGCGTGCTCAAGACCGGCACGCCCGAGCAGATCGAGAACGACCCCCAGGTTCAAGCCATCTACATGGGGAGCCATCACTGATGGCCTTCTGGTCGCGCAAGTCCGAGACGCCCAGCAAGGGCCCGGTCCTGGTCGTCGAGGGCCTGGATGTCTACTACGGCCGCGCCCATGCGCTGCAAGGCGTGAGCCTGGCCATCGAACGGGGCGTGCTCGGCATCGTCGGCCGCAACGGCATGGGCAAGACGACTTTGTGCAACGCCGTCACCGGCCTGCTGCAGGGCGTGGGCACGGCCACCGGCAGCGTGCGGCTGCTGGGCGAGGAGATCCTCGGCCGCGCACCCAACGAAATCACCCGGCGCGGCATCGCCTGCGTGCCGCAGGGCCGGCGCGTGTGGCCCAGCCTCTCGGTGGACGAGACGCTCAAGCTCGTCGCGGTGAACAAGCGCGAGGTCGACCGCGTCTATGCGATGTTCCCGCGCCTCGCGGAGCGCAAGGGCAACGGCGGCGCGCAGCTCTCTGGTGGCGAGCAGCAGATGCTCGCCATCGGCCGCGCGCTGCTGCTGGCGCCGAAGCTGCTCGTGATGGACGAGCCGACCGAGGGCCTGGCGCCGGTGATCGTGGAGCAGGTAGCCCAGGCGCTGCGCCAGCTGGCCACCGAGGGCGAGATCGCCGTGCTGCTGATCGAGCAGAACCTGGGCGTGGCGCTCGGGGTGGCCGACCGCATCGGCGTGATGGTGAACGGCCGCATCGCCGAGCTGATGCCCGCCGCCGAGCTGGCCGCCAACCGCGAGATGCAGGAGCGGCTGCTCGGCGTGAAGAGCGGCGGCGACGACGTGGAGCCCGAGGCAGAAGCGGCACCCGCGCCCGCAGCCACCGAGCCGGCGCGTTTGTTCACCGTCCGGCGCGAGCACGGCGACGGCGCCCCCACGCTGGACGACCTCTCGCCGCGCACGGTGCGCGGCTTCACGCGCTGGAATGCCGGCGGCACGGCCGCGCCGGCCAACGACATCCCGCGCGAGAGCCCGGCGGCATCGCCCGAGACGCCCTCGCGCGCCAGCGCGTTGGCCCAAGGCAGCGTGCTCCCCTTCCCCGTGGCCGCCAGCAGCGGCCGCGCCGCCTACGTGGCCGGCACCTTCGACACCAAGGGCCGCGAGCTCTTCTACCTGCGCCAGTGCCTGGAGAAGCTCGGCCTGCGCGTCGTCACCGTCGACCTCTCCACCAGCGGCAAGACGAGCCCGGCGAGCATCCACCCGCGCGAGGTGGCGCGCCACCATCCGCAGGGCGAGGCGGCCGTCTTCAGCGGCGACCGTGGCAGCGCCGTCACCGCCATGGCCACCGCCTTCGAGCGCTTCATCCTCACGCGGCGCGACCTCGGCGGCGTCATCAGTGCCGGCGGCTCGGGCGGCACCTCGCTCGCCACACCGGCCATGCGCGCGCTGCCCATCGGCTGCCCGAAAGTGATGGTCAGCACCATGGCCAGCGGCGACACGCGGCCCTACGTGGGGCCGAGCGACATCTGCATGATGTACAGCGTCACCGACGTGCAGGGCATCAACCGCATCAGCGAGCGGGTGCTCGCCAACGCAGCGCACGCGCTGGCGGGGATGATCACGCACCCGGTTGCCGCGGAGACCATTGCCAAGCCCGCCCTCGGCCTGACGATGTTCGGCGTCACCACGCCCTGCGTGCAGGCGGTGGCCAAGCTTCTCGGCGAGCGCTACGACTGCCTTGTCTTCCACGCCACTGGCACCGGCGGGCAAAGCATGGAAAAGCTGGCCGACAGCGGCCTGCTCGAAGGCGTGATCGATGTCAGCACCACCGAGATCGCCGACGAGATCGCAGGCGGCACGCTCAGCGCCGGGCCGACGCGGCTGGACGTTTTTGCGCGCCATCCGGTGCCCTACGTGGGCAGCTGCGGCGCGCTGGACATGGCCAACTTCGGCGCCTGGGACAGCGTGCCCGAGCGCTTCAAGGCCCGGCGTCTGTACAAGCACAACCCCAACGTGACGCTGATGCGCACCACGGCCGACGAGAACCGCGCCATCGGTGAGTTCATCGCCGCCAAGCTCAATGCCATGCGCGGGCCGGTGCGCTTCCTTATCCCCGAGGGCGGCGTCTCGGCCATCGACAAACCCGGTGGCCCCTTCCACGACCCCGAGGCCAACCGCGTGCTCTTCGACACCCTGGCCACGCGCTTCCGCGCCGGCCCCGACCGCAAGCTCGTGCGCTTGCCTCACCACGTCAACGACGAAGCGTTCGCCGAGGCGCTGGTCGCGGCGTGGAACGAGATCGCCCCTTCACAGACCAGCGCGCGCCGCGCCTGATTGCGCTATTCCATATCCCCCCATGCCCCGCATCGCCCGCTCAGAACTGCTCGGCCGCCTCAACGCCAAGATCGCCGCCGGAAGACCCATCATCGGTGGCGGCGCCGGCACGGGCCTGTCCGCCAAGTGCGAGGAGGCCGGCGGGATCGACCTCATCGTCATCTACAACTCCGGCCGCTACCGCATGGCCGGGCGCGGCTCGCTCGCCGGCATGCTGGCCTACGGCAACGCCAACGAGATCGTCTGCGAGATGGCGCGCGAGGTGCTGCCCGTCGTCAAGCGAACGCCGGTGCTCGCAGGCGTGAACGGCACCGACCCGTTCATGATTCCCGACCAGTTCATGCGCCGCCTCATCGACCTGGGCTTCAGCGGCGTGCAGAACTTTCCGACGGTCGGCCTCATCGACGGCACCTTCCGCGCCAACCTCGAAGAAACCGGCATGGGCTACGGGCTGGAGGTCGAGATGATCGAGCGCGCGCACAAGCTCGACCTGCTCACCACGCCCTACGTCTTCAGTGCCGACGAGGCACGCGCCATGGCCCGGGCCGGCGCCGACATCGTCGTGTGCCACATGGGCCTCACCACCGGCGGCGCCATCGGCGCCGAGACGGCGATGAAACTCAAGGATTGCGTCGACCCCATCAACGCCTGGGCCGCCGAGGCCAGGAGCGTGAAGCCCGATGTCATCGTGCTGTGCCACGGCGGCCCCATCGCCACGCCCGAGGATGCGCAGTTCATCCTCAGGCACTGCCCGGGCATCCACGGCTTCTACGGCGCCAGCTCGATGGAGCGCCTGCCCACCGAAGTGGCGCTGACCGAGACGACCAGGCGCTTCGTGCAAGTCACGCGATAAGCCGATAGACAGACAGACAGACAGAGACTCCAGGAGACCCATCATGACCGGCGCTGAATTCGGCAGCTTCATCCTCGCGCTGATCGTCGTTGCGATCGTCGCCGCCATCGGCGTGTGGCTGCTGCACTGGCTCTACCTGCGCAGCTCCAAGGAGCGCGCCTTCGTGCGCACCGGCCTGGGCGGCCAGAAGGTGGTGCTCGACGGCGGCGCCTTCGTGCTGCCCATCGTGCACGACGTGATCCCGGTGAACATGAACACGCTGCGGCTCGAAGTGATGCGCGGGCGCGAGAAGGCGCTCATCACCAAGGACCGAATGCGTGTGGACGTGATCGCCGAGTTCTACGTGCGCGTGGCCGCCAAGCCCGAAAGCGTGGCCGCCGCGGCGCAGACGCTGGGCTTGCGCACGATGGAGCCCGAGCAGCTGAAGGAGCTCGTCGAGGGCAAGTTCATCGACGCGCTGCGCACCGCCGCCGCCGAGATGACGATGGAGGAGCTGCACGAGAAGCGCGGCAGCTACGTGAAGCGCGTGCGTGAGGCCGTGGCCGAAGACCTGACGAAGAATGGCCTGGAGCTCGAAAGCGCGAGCCTCACGCAGCTCGACCAGACGGCCATGGAATTCTTCAACCCCAGCAACGCCTTCGACGCGGAAGGCCTGACGCGCCTCACCGAACAGATCGAACGCCGCAAGAAGCAGCGCAACGACGTCGAGCAGGACACGCTCATCGCCATCCGCAACAAGAACCTCGAGGCCGAGAAGCTGAGCCTGGACATCGACCGCGAGGCCGAGCAGGCCCGCCTGATGCAGCAGCGCGAGGTGGAGTTCTCGCGCGCCCGCCAGCGCGCCGAACTCGCCACCGAGCGCGCGCAGCGCGAGCAGGACGCCGAGGGCGCGCAGATCACGGCCAAGCAGGCCATCGACGCGGCGCGCATCCGCAGCGAGCAGAGCATCGAGCAGGAGCGCATCGGCAAGGAGCGCGCCATCCAGGCCGCCGAGATCGAGCGGCGCAAGGCGCTGGAGCTGGCCGAGCAGCAGCGCGCCATCGCCATCGCGCGCGAGAGCAAGGCGCAGAGCGAGGCCCAGGCCGAGGCCGAGGTGGCACGCGCGCACGCCGTGTCGGCCGAGGAGAAGGTGTTCACCGCGCGCGAGGTGGAGATGGCCGAGCGCAAGAAGGCCATCGACATCATCGGCGCGCGCCAGGCGGCCGAGCGCGAAGGCCTGCGCCTGACGCTCGCCGCCAAGGCCGAGAAGGCGGCGAGCGAGGACCGCGGCGCCGCTGTGCGCGCGCAGGCCGAGGCCGACGCCGACGCCGACCGCATCCGCGCCATGGCCCTGCGCGTGCGCGCCGAGATCGAGGCGGAAGCCCAGCGCATGATGAACGAGGCGCACAACATGCTCACGCCCGAGGCGCGCATGTCGGCACTGCGCATGCGCCTGGTGGAAAAGGCCGAGGCCATCATCCGCGAGAGCGTGCGGCCGATGGAGCGCATCGAAGGCATCAAGATCCTGCATGTCGACGGCCTGGGCGGTGGCGGTGGCCACGGCGGCGAGGGCATGAATGGCGTGAGTGGCGGCGGCGGCAACTTCGCCGACGGCGTCGTCAACTCGGCTCTTCGCTTCCGCGCCCAGGCGCCGCTGGTGGACCAGCTGCTGCGCGAGATCGGCATCGAGGGAGGCGACATCCAGCGGCTTGTGGGTGGCGCCAGCGGCGCCACGGCCGCGCTGCCACCGGCCAGCGCGCCGCCGGCCAACAAGGAATGATGCAGATGAGCCGCACGAGGCACATCAGCCCGCGAGCCAAAGGCCCCGCCGCATGATCCGCGTCTACGTCTCCTCGGTCATCGACGCCGGTGCCGACACCGTTTGGAGCCGCATCCGCGACTTCAACGCGCTGCCGTTGTGGCACCCGGCCATCGCCGACAGCCGCATCGAGAACAACGAACCCAGCGACCGCGTCGGCTGCATCCGCCACTTCCACACCCGCGACGGCGGCATGATCCGCGAGCGGCTGCTGGCGCTCTCGGACTACGACTACACCTGCGTCTACGAGATACTCGAAAGCCCGATGGGCGTGGCCAACTACGTGGCGACGCTGAAGCTCAGCCCCATCACCGACGGCGGGCGCACCTTCGCCGAGTGGAGCGCCGAGTTCGACTGCGCCGAGGGCCGCGAGCACGAGCTGACCGAGCTCATCGGCAACGGCGTCTTCCAGGGCGGGTTCGACGCGCTGAAGCGCCACTTCTCGCGCCGCTAGAAGCATCGTGCTGCAGAAGGTCGTCCGCTCGACCATCATCGACGCGCCCATCGGGCGCGTCTGGGCCGTCATCCGCGACTTCAATGGCCACGACCAGTGGCATTCGGTGGTCGACGCCAGCCGCATCGAGCGCGGCGAGCGGAGCGACCAGGTCGGCTGCGTGCGCAACTTCAACCTCAAGGATGGCAACCACATCCGCGAGCAGCTGTTGACGCTGGACGACCGCCACTACAAGAGCACCTACTGCATCGTCGAGGCCACGGTGCCGCTGCAGCGCTACGTGGCCACGGTGACGCTGAAGCCGGTGACCGACGGCAACCGCACCTTCTGGCACTGGGAGAGCACGTTCGCCACCCCGCCCGGCATGGAGCGCGAGCTCACCGACATGGTGGCGCAGGGTGTGTACGAGGCGGGCTTCGAGAACCTGCGCAAGCATCTGCGCGAAGGCGGCGACCTGCGCCTGCCCGGCAGCTCACGCGACTCGACGCTGGCGACCATGCCGCGCGCCCTGCCCGTCGCCTCGCGCCGCATCGTCGTCAAGCACTACGGAGGGCCCGAGCAGATGGTGCTGGAAGACGCCGACTGCCCCGCGCCCGGCCCGGGCGAGGTGCGCATCCGCCAGCGCGCCATCGGCGTCAACTACATCGACGTCTACCTGCGCCGAGGCTGGATCCCGCCCATGATGGCCGAGGGCGGCACGCCGGGCATGGAGGCCGCCGGCAGCGTGCTCGACTGGGGCGAAGGCGCGGGCTCGACGATGGGCTTTCTGCCCGGCGACCGCGTGGCCTATCTCTGGCACGTGCCCGGCAGCTACGCGCAGGTGCGCAACGTGCCGGCCGACGCGGTGGTGCACCTGCCACCCACCGTGGAGGACGAGACCGCCGCCGCGTTGCTGCTGAAGGGCCTGACGGCGGACTACCTGGTGCACGACCTCGGCCAGCTGGACCGACCGCGCCCAGGGGGCGCCCCGCGCGTGCTGGTGCATGCCGCCGCCGGCGGCGTGGGCCTGCTCGTGTGCGCCTGGGCGCGCAAGCTCGGCGCCACGGTCATCGGCACCGTCTCGAGCGAAACCAAGGCGCGCCTGGCGCGCGAGTACGGCTGCCAGCACGTCATCGTCAGCGACAACTACCGCTTCGCCGAGGCGGTGCAGAAGCTCGGCGGCGCCGATGTGCTGGTCGACGGCCTGGGCGAAGCCGCGCGCGACGAAAACCTCGCCGCGCTGGCCCGCCGCGGTCACTGGATCAGCCTGGGCAACGCCACCGGCGCGCTGGCGCAGGTGGACACGCACGCGCTGCTGGCCAAGAGCATCACCTTCTCGCGGCCCGTCGTCTTCGACTACGTGGCCACGCGCGCCGAACTGGAGCGGCGCGCGGCGCGGCTGTGGGCGGCGCTCGCCGACGGCACCTTGCGCGCGCCGCCGGTGGAGCGGCATTCGCTGGCCGGAGCGGCCGAGGCGCATGCACGACTGGAGCGCAGGGCGACGAGCGGGGCGCTGGTGTTGCTGGCCTGAGTTTGTCTCTGCGCTCGCCGGACTTGGCAACACCCGCGGCGAGCCAGCGGTGGATGTACGCGAGTACGCGCGCGGCCACAGGCACTGGCCCTGGAAGCCGCGCCGGGCACGGTCGGCGAGTTGAGCCGGGAAGCAGGTGCGCGCCCGGGCCGATGCCCTCAGGGGTGGCGGGGCCAAAGCGGCCCGGCTGGCAGCCGCATCGCTATGCTTTTACGGCCGTGACTCAGCAGCCCACACCCTCCGACCGCAGCTTGTCACCTTGGCGACGGCGGCTGATCGTCACCGCGGCCATCGGCGCAGCCGGCAGCTTTGTGTGGAGCCAACTGCCCAAGGGAAGTTATCCCACCGACTTGTCGCGCATCGGTCATGGGCAGGCCGCGCTCGTGCTGGCCATCGACAGCAACTACTCCGGTGGTGCGTCGGTCATGGAACTGCTCAACGATGTGCGGCACGACTTCGCCGATTCGGTGCAGTTCCTGGTCGCTTCGCTGGCGTTGCCCAACGGCCAGGCCTTTGCCGATCAGCACCAGGCCAGCGACGGCATGGTGCTGCTGTTCGACGCCAAGGGCCAGCGCACGGCGGTGCTGTACACACCGCAGAGCCAAGACGAGTTGCGCAAGGCCCTGCAGCAAGCCCTGCGGCGTTGATGCAGCCCGCCGGGCCGGCCAGGCAACGCTGCCGGCCGACAGGGGGCAC
>JALHOU010000057.1 GCA_022842825.1 Rubrivivax sp. | reverse complement strand
GGCGGCGCGGCCGCCGTCTTTGCCGGACTCTGCGTCGGCCGTGGTCGCGCGGCCGGGCCCGAAGCCACGGTGGCGCCCGGCCGGGTGCCCGCCGGCGGCGGCCCCTTGATCACGGTTCCGGGCAGCGACGCCTTCGGGCCGGTAACGGCGGTGCCGCCCGCCGTGGCAGCCGGCCCTCTGATCACCGTGGCCGGCAACGCTGCCGGCCGGACAGGCGCTGGCGCCGCCCCGGCAGCGTCTGCGCCGGAGGAGGAGGAGGCTGGGGCCGCCGTCGCGGCCGGTTGAATGGGGATGATCCTGTTCGTCATCGTGCGGCGCGCTCAGTCGCCGCCCTGGACGCGTCGCAGCCGCGTGGCCACCGCCGCGCCCAGGTCGCGCAGCAGGGCCAGCGCCACGCGCGGCTGCCAGGCCGCCAGCTGCAGCAGCGCTTCGCGCGTCAGCAGCAGCACCTCGGCCCTACCGCGCGCGCGCACGCGCACGGTTGCCGGCGCGCCATCGAGGAAGCCGAGCATGCCGAACACGTCGCCCTCCTCCCGCAGTTCCGGGCGCTGCCCGGCCGGGGCATCGGGCACCTGCACCTCGACCCCGCCGCTGGCGATGAAGCCCAGCGCCCCGGCCACCTGACCGACCTCCAGGATCACCGCGCCGTCCGGATAGCGACGCCGGGCGGTGAAGCCGATGAACTTCTCCCACTCCTCGTCGCTGAGCTCGCCGAGGATCGCGCGCCCCCCATCGACAGGAACCTCGCGTGCGGCCACTGGCGCCGGCGCGGGCGTCGGCGCCGCCGAAGGGGCCGGGCCGTACTGGAAGAAGTCATTGCCCATCGGGTGGTGCCTCCTGTGGCTTCGCAGCGGCCGACCGTCCGGCGCCCCGCGCGCGCTTGCGCGCGGCGCCCTCAGGGCCGGGTCGACTTGTCCGCTGCTGTCGCATCGGCCAGTTTCTCATCGTAGGCCGCCGCAAGGTAGGCGGCGGCGGTGGCACCAAACCCTTCACTCCACGGCTTGCCCACGCCGGTCCCCAACGCGGTCCAGACCGTCGAGTAGTACTTCCACAGCCGTGCCGGGTCGTCGCTGCCGCCCACGGTGCGCTCCATCGCCGCCGGCGCCAACTGATCGGCCAGACGCACGTTGGCGGCCGCGAAGGCGGCCAGCAGTCGCTGCGAATGCTGGCCCAGCTCCTTGACCGCCATCATGATCATCGCGTCGGCGTCGCTGCGTGCGGCCAGCAACGTTGCCACCGCCGCATCGGGCCCGGGAGCCATCCGGATGGGTGCGGCCTCGCTGCGCGCGATCGACAGCGGCGCGCGGCTGCCCATGCCGTTGAGCTGCTGCGCCTGGTCGGACAACTGCTTGTGCAGCGCCAGGACGGCGCGGCGCAGCAGCTTGGCCACCCGTTCGGCGGCCACTGCCGGATCGGTGGTGCCCAGCGCCTCGACCGGCACGTTGAGGCCGCCGGCCAGCCGCTGCAGGATGTCCTGGCTGCCGGGCGGCGCTCGGTAGACCGCCTCGCGAGCGGGGGTGGGGCTTTCGGTCGCGACCGGGCTCTCCACCCGGGGCCCGGCCGCCAACACCTGATCGACCACCTCCTTGGGCGGCGGCTTGGAGATGCGCGTGAAGCCGGTCTTGACGTCGGCGGCGGGCGCGCCCGAGTGGGCCACGGCGCGCTCCCAATCCGAGCCCACCATGGCAGCCGGGTCGCCCCCCCGCCGCAGCACCGGCGCCGGGCTGGCGGCCGCGGGCTTGCTGGTCACCGACGGGGCGTCCGGCACGACCGACACCTCGACCCGATAGCTGCCCAAGGCAATGCGGTCGCCGTGCCGCAGCACGTGGTCGGCCGGCAGGCGCTGCGGCGAACCGTTCAGGAACGTGCCGTTCGTGGACGTGTCGCGCAAGACGTGCCGCCCCTCGATCAGCACGACCTCGCAATGGCGGGCCGACAAGGCGAGCTGCTTGTCGGCGATGCACCAGTCGCAGGCGGGATCGCGGCCGATGACGAAGCGCGCCTGATCCGGAGGGATGTGCACAACCGGGCGCACGCCGTCGGCGTTCTCGATGCCCCGGACCATCTTCAAGCTGAGCATGCAAGCATGATGCCGGCCCGCCCGCGCCTGTCCATCCCTATCGGTGCCAACGTGGCATCGATGCCAACAACCCCCTTGTCGCAACGTGCCCTTGTGCGACGCCCAGGGCGCGCGTCTTCATCCGCCCTCCGTGCCGGGCGATTCGGCGCGGCCCGTGTCCCGAGCGGGACCGGGTGTCAGCGAACGGTCGTGCTAAAACCGCACCGATCCCGTCGCAACGCGGGGACTGCGCGCCCCGACACCCGCCATGGACCTGAACTTCACCACGGAGGAGCTGGCCTTCCGCGCCCGCATCCGCGACTGGGTGGCCGAGAGCCTGCCGCGCGACATCAGCCAGAAGGTGATGCTCGCCCAGAACCTCGCCCGCGAGGACATGCAGCGCTGGGCCAGGATCCTCGGCAAGCAGGGCTGGCTCGGCTGGGGCTGGCCGAAGCAGTTCGGCGGCCCGGGCTGGAGCGCGGTGCAGAAGCACCTCTTCGAGGAGGAATGCGCCCGCGCCGGCGCGCCACGCGTGGTGCCCTTCGGGCCCGTGATGGTGGCCCCCGTCATCATGGCCTTCGGCAGCCCCGAGCAGCACAAGCGCTTCCTGCCCGGCATTGCCAGCGGCGAGGTGTGGTGGAGCCAGGGCTACAGCGAGCCGGGCTCGGGCAGCGACCTGGCTTCGCTGAAGACCCGGGCCGAGCGTGTCCGGACGAGTTCGGGCGACAAGTACATCGTCAACGGCCAGAAGACCTGGACCACGCTCGGCCAGTACGGCGAGTGGATCTTCTGCCTCGTGCGCACCAGCAGCGAGGGCAAACCGCAGACCGGCATCAGCTTCCTGCTCATCGACATGAAGAGCCCAGGCGTCAAGGTGCGCCCCATCGTGCTGATGGACGGCGGCGCCGAGGTCAACGAGGTCTTCTTCGACAACGTCGAGGTGCCGGCCGAGAACCTCGTCGGCGAGGAGAACAAGGGCTGGACCTACGCCAAGCACCTGCTTGCGCACGAGCGCACCAACATCGCCGACGTCAACCGCGCCAAGCGCGAGCTCGAGCGCCTGAAGCGCATGGCCCGCGCCGAAGGCGTCTACGACGAAGTCCGCTTCCGCGACCAGATCGCACTGCTCGAGGTGGACATCGTGGCGCTGGAGATGCTGGTGCTGCGCGTGCTGTCGGCCGAGCGGTCGACAAGCAGTGGCGGCAGGCAGACCCTGGACATCGCCGGCCTCTTGAAGATCAAGGGCAGCGAGATCCAGCAGCGCTACACGGAGCTCATGATGTTGGCCTGCGGCCCGTACGGTCTGCCCTTCGTCCAGGAGGCGATGGAGGCGGGCTGGCAGGGCGACCATGTCGGCGCCGCACACTGCGCCACCGTCACCGCCGGCTACCTCAACTACCGCAAGACCACCATCTACGGCGGCAGCAACGAGGTGCAACGCAACATCGTGGCCCAGACCGTGCTCGGGAGCTGACATGGACTTCGATTTCTCCGACGACCAGCAGTCGCTGCGCGACGCTGTGCGGCGCTGGGTGGACAAGGGCTTCACGTTCGAGCGGCGGCATGCGCTGGCCAAGGCGGGCGGCGCTACGCGGGCGGTCTACGGCGAACTGGCCGAGCTCGGCCTCACGGGCCTCACGATCCCGGAGGCGCACGGCGGCATGGGCTTTGGCCCGGTCGAGGCGATGGTGGTCAACGAGGAGCTCGGCCGGGGGCTCGTCAACGCGCCCTTCGCCCATGCGGCCCTGGTCGCACCGGCGCTGCTGGCCCCTGCGCCGGCGGCGCTGCAGGCGGCCTGGCTGCCCCGCATGGCATCCGCGGAAGCGCTCGTCGTGCTCGCTCATCAGGAGCGGGCCGCGCGTTACCGGCTGCACCACGTGACCACCCGCGCCACGCGCCAGGGCAGCGGCTGGCTGCTGGAAGGCACGAAGAGCATCGTGCCCGCGGGCGACGAGGCCGATGCCTATGTCGTGCCGGCGCGCATCTCGGGGGCGCAGGACGATCCCGCCGGCATCGGCCTCTTCCTCGTCGAGCGCGCCAGCCTTGCGGCCGGCCAGGTGCGCGGCTATCCGACGCAGGACGGCGCGCGCGCCGCCGAGGTCCGGCTCGCCGGCACGCCTGCCGCCCTCGTCACCGAGGAAGGCCACGCCGTGCTCGAGCGCGCCGTCGACATCGGCATCGCGGCGCTTTGCGCCGAGGCCGTGGGCGTGATGGACCGCCTCGTCGAGCTGACCGTCGAGTACATGAACACGCGCAAGCAGTTCGGCGTGCCGATCGCCACCTTTCAGGCCCTGCGCCACCGCATCGCCGACGTGAAGATGCAGCTCGAGCTCGGCCGCTCGATGAGCTACTTCGCCACGCTCAAGCTGGGCGAGGCGGCAACGCAGCGCCGGCGCGCCGTCTCGCAGGCGCGCGTGCAGCTCGGCCAGAGCATGCGCTTCGTCGGCCAGCAATGCGTGCAGCTGCACGGCGGCATCGGCGTCACCGATGAGTACCAGGGCAGCCACTACTTCAAGCGCCTCACTGTGCTCGAGATGGTGTTCGGCGACACCCAGCATCACTTGGGCGAGGTCGCGGCGCGCATGTCGGACTCGGCCGGTGTCTTCGCCTGAGAGCCTGCGCGCGACGTTGTGAGCGACACGCCTGGCCCCCTCTCCGACCGCTGGGCCCCCGCGCCGGGCTCCCTTACCGACGTCGCGGGCATCGAGGTCGGCCACGCCGCCATTGAGGGCCGGCCGAGTGGCTGCACCGTCGTGCTTTGCCCCGACACACCGCATGGCACCGTCTGCGGCGTCGCCGTGCGCGGTGGTGCCCCGGGCACGCGCGAGACGGACCTGCTGCGCCCGGAGAACACGGTGAATCGCGTGCACGCCGTGCTGCTCACCGGTGGCAGCGCCTTCGGGCTCGACGCCGCCGGCGGCGTCATGCGCTGGCTGGAAGAGCAAGGGCGCGGCCTCGCGGTCGGCCCGGCCCGCGTGCCGATCGTGCCCGCGGCCGTGCTGTTCGACCTGTGGATCGGCGACGCCCGCCTGCGGCCGGGGCCCGACACCGGCTATGCGGCTTGCGTGACCGCGAGCACCGCGCCGCCGGCGCAAGGCAACCACGGCGCCGGACTCGGCGCGACAGTGGGCAAGCTGTTCGGCATCGGCCGGGCCTGCAGGGGTGGCATCGGCTCGGCCTCGCTGCGGGTCGGTGCAGTGACCGTGGGCGCGCTCGTCGCCGTGAATGCAATCGGCGACGTGCTCGACGAGGACGGCGGCGTGCTGGCCGGCGCCCGCAGCGTCGACGGGCTGCGCTTCGCCGGCACGCAAGCGCTGCTGCTGCAGGGCGTACCCTCGGTGCTTCCGATGCAGCGCCTGGCCGACGGCAGCGCGACGACGATCGGCGTCGTGGCCACCGACGCCCGGCTCGACAAGGCGGGGGCGACGCGGCTGGCCGGCCTTGCGCATCACGGCCTGAGCCGCTGCGTGAGCCCGGTCACGCCCAACGACGGGGACACGCTCTTCGCGCTCGCCACCGGCGCCGCCGCAGACGAAATCGACGCCAGCGTGCTCGGCGCCATGGCCGCGGAAGCCGTGGCCCGTGCCATACGCAATGCGGTGCGGGCCGCAGAAGCGCTCGCGGCGTCGCCGCTGCCGTGGCTGCCCGCGGCCCGCGATCTCGGCGCGCGCCGCTGAGAGACGCGCGCGGCCGATGCTTCGCGGCGACCCGCGGGGCCGGGTCGCTTTTGTCGTACCGTCCGCACCTTCGGCGCCAGGCGCCGCTCTGATCCAACCCGATCACCATGCCCGCAGACGAACCCCGTCCCCCGCAGGCCGAGGCCGGTCGCTTCATCGAAGGCGCAGGTCCCTGGGACATCGTGAGCAGCTACGTGAGCCGCTACAGCAAACTGGCGCGCCTGCCGCTGCGCCGGCGCCTGCGGCGCTATGTGGAGCTGGCGCCGCGGGTCTGCCGCCGGCAGGTCCTTTACGACCGCACGCTGCACCGACGCATCGAACTCGAGGTTCGCGACCGCGTCGACCTGGGCACGATCGGACAGGTCTTCCTCAACGAGGACTACGGGCTGGCGAAGCTGGCACGCTGCGCGGAGATCCTGGCCTTCCGTGACAGCGTCGTCGCGGCCGGCAAGCGCCCGCTCATCATCGACTGCGGCGGCAACATCGGCCTGGCCTCGCGCTACTTCGCCGACAACCACCCGGGCGCCAAGGTGCTGTGCGTCGAACCCGACCCCGGCAACGCCGGCCAGGCGCGCCGCAACAACCCCTCCCCTTCGGTGCAGGTGTACGAGAACGCCATCGGCAGCGAACCGAGTCGCGGGCGCATCGTCGACCCCGGCTGGGGCAACAACGCGTTCCGCATCGACCGCAATGAGGCGGGCGAGACCGAGATCATCACGATCGACGGCCTGCTGCAGGAGCACGACCCGGCCGAGTACGTGCCCTTCATCGCCAAGATCGACATCGAGGGCTTCGAGGCTGAGCTGTTCAGCCGCAATACCGGGTGGATCGAGCGCTTCCCGCTCGTCATCGTGGAGCTGCACGACTGGATGCTGCCCCGCAGTGCCAGCACGCGCCCCTATCTGCGCGCGATCGCCGCGCTGGACCGGGACTTCGTCCACCTCGGCGAGAACACGTTCAGCATCTCCAACACGCTGCTCTGAGCGAGCGGCGCGGGCGGCGGGCCGGGCACAGGCAAAGCATGCGCCGCCCGCGGGCCACCGGATGGCGCGCCCCTACACTCGGGCTTGGCGCAACGTGCACCTGGAAGAACGGAGTGAGAGCTTGAGCGAAGCGCGCCCGCTGCGGCGGATCCTGCTGGTCGGGGGCAGCGGATTCATCGGCCGCAACCTGCGCGAGGCACTGGTCCGGCGCGGCCACCGCGTGCTCGTGGCCGATCCGAGTGTGGCCGAATCGCCGGCGCAGGACGAGTACCGCCTCGCGCTCACCGAACGGGCGGCGCTCGAACAGTTGCTGCCTTGCCACAACATCGACACGCTCGTCCATCTGGCCAGCGTGCTGCTGCCCTCGAGCCCGGCAGGGCAGTTCGAGCGCGAGGTGGCCGAGGTCCTGTCGCCGAGCTTCGCGTTGATGGAAGCCTGCGCGCGCGCCTCGGTGCGCTTCGTGCTTTTCTCGTCGGGCGGCACCGTCTATGGCGATCCGGGATGCGACCCCGTACCGGAGAGCCAGCCGCTGGCACCGAAGAGCCGCTACGGGCTGGCCAAGCTCATGCTAGAGGAGCACGCGCGCATGTGCCAGCGCTTGCTGGGGCTGGAGTACCTGGTGGTGCGCCCCTCCAATCCCTACGGCCGCCACCAGCGCCTGGACGGCGCGCAGGGCCTCGTGGCGGTGGCGATGGGGCGCGCGCTCTCCGGGGTGCCGCTCGAGCTGTGGGGTGACGGCGAAGGGGTGCGCGACTACCTGGACGTGCAGGACCTGTGCCATGCCGTCGCCGCCCTGCTCGAAGGCGGCACCACCGACACCGTGTTCAACATCGGCAGCGGCATCGGCCACTCGGTGAACGAAGTCATCGAGCTCGTGCGTCAGGTCAGCGGCCGGGACCTGCAGGTGCTGCGCCGCCCGGCGCGCGCCACCGACGTGCGGCGCATCGTGCTGGACACCGCGGCCCTGCGCGCCGCGATCGAGTGGCGGCCGAGGCCGCTGCGCGAGGGCCTGCAGCAGTTCCACCGCGAACTCACGGCCCGACCATGACCGCTGAGACGCTCGCACTGGCGATCCCGACCTACCACCGGGCCGCAGCGCTCGGCGATACGCTGGGCGGTCTGGCGCCGGCGCTGCGCGAGTTGGGCATCGCCGTGCACCTGCTCGACGACAGCAGCGACGATGCAACCGCCCAGGTGGCCGACCGTCTTCGGCAGCAAGGGGTGGACATCACCCACGTCCACAATCGACCAAGCCTGCGGCACGATCGCAACGTGATCGCGGCGCTGCTGGCGCCACGCGCCCGCTACGTGTGGCTGCTCGGCGACGGGGCCCTTGTCCGCGAGGCGGGGTTGCGCCGCGTGCATGCGGCGCTGCAGGGCGACGACTTCGTCTTCCTCAACTGCCGCAACGACGCCGCCACGCCCCCGCTTCGGTTCGATGCCACGGGCGTGCGCGCCTTCCTGGCCCGGCAGGCCTGGGCCATGACCTACACCGGCGCGACCGTCTACTCCCGACGCGTCATCGAGTGGTGGGGCGACGAGCAACGCGCGGTGGCGCGCAACTTCCCGCAGCTCAGCGTGCTGCTCGGATTCACCGCCGCGCATGCCGACGTGCGCGCGGCCTGGGTGGGCGAACGCGTCGTCACGGCGCACCCGCAACGGAGCGGCAGCTACTGGCTGGCCGACGCCGTCCCCGTCTGGGCCACCGATTGGCACCGGGTGGTGACCCGCAACGCGGCCGCGTTCGATGCCGGGGCCCTGCCCTCCGTGCTGCGTTCGCACTCGGCGCACACCGGCATCCTGGGCGCGAAGCACCTGTTGGCGCTGCGCTCGATCGATCGCTATTCGCGGGCTGTGCTTGGCGACACCGCCGACGCCCTGGTTCCGTGCAGCACCGTGCCGCGTTGGGGATTGCAGCTGATTGCCGCGCTGCCCCAGGGGCTGGCGGCAGCGCTGATGCGTGCCCGGCCGTCGTGGCGCCGCCGCTACCTGCCCAAGGCCGCGCCGGCATGACCACGCGGTCGACGCCGGGTCCGTGATGCGATGCGCGCCTGGGGCTGCAGTCAGGTACCGCGGCCCAACACGAGCTCGAGCCAGCTAGGCGAGACGGGGCCGCTCGCCGCGCGCTGCGAGCAGCCCCATGACGCTGGCCGCCGCGTCGAGCAGACGCGTGCCCGGTTCGTGGCGTCCGACCTTCATGCGGCGGTCGATGACGCGCCTGGCGAGAGCGGGCATGCGCGACACCAACGTGCGCGCCAGGCGGCGCGCGTCGTGGCTGCGGAAGAACTCGTCGGGCAGGATGTCCAGCCACGTCGTGAGCGTGGGCTCGTCGAGCACGCGCGGCAGGTTGTAGGCGCCGTGGAAACCGAAGGTCGGGCCGTGCGAGTCGTCGTTCTCGTAGGCGAAGCGACGGGCCAGCGCCAAAGGCGCGAAGTTCACGCCGTGTTCGCGCTCGAGCAGGTTGCGGTAGGTGCGGCACAGCGCCACGTCTTCGGGGTGCTCGTCGTCGATGCGCAGGTCCATGCCGGCGGCAAGAAGCCGGCGCGAGCGCAGCGAGAAGCCGCCATTGCCCACGGCGCGCGACTCGGGCTGGTCAGGCCAGGGTGCGCCGACATAGTCGTAGGCGAGGAAGCTGTTCGTCCAGGCCCAGGGCTCAACGACAAAGCCGTCCCATTGCGTGATCAGCACGTGCGAGCTGCGCACCCAGCCCGGCATCAGGCGCAGGATGAAGTGCGAGTACTCGGCTGACGTGGTGATCGGGTCGATGTCGACGATCTCGACGCCAGGCAACGGACACCGGGGTGTCCACGCGTGCGTGAACAGGATTGCGCGCGCGAAATCGATGCCGGCCATGGAGCGCAGCAGCGCCTGCGTGGCGAGCAGCGGTGCCCGTGTGTCCACGGCAACCAGCGTCACCTGAGGCAGAGCCAAGCGCGTCATTCGCGGATTGTGCCAGCGCGCACGAATCCGACGGGTCCGATGGCCCCACGGACCGTCGAGGAGCGTGACCGACTTGCACGTAGGCATCGGCTTGGGGGGGCGCTGCCAAACGGCAGGACGGCGCCGCCACGTTCTCGTTGCGGCTGCAAGCCGCTTCTCGCGCGCCGCGCCGCCGGCGAGGACGAAGCGCACGGGACGGTAAGATGGCGCCGGCTCGCGCCCGGTACGCGCGAACTGGCCCATCGCCGTTCTGCCTTCTTGCGGCGTGGGCGCGGCCGAACCGGCGTGACACTTGATGCCTGAACACCCAAGCGCCACGCACCCTGCGGTCGCGATTCCCATCTACAAGACCGGGCTCTCGGCGGCGGAGAAGATCTCGATCGACCGCACCGTGGAAGTGCTGGCCGGCCGACCGCTGTTTCTTGTCGGCCCTGCCCGCCTGAGCGCGCACCTGGACGCCCTGTGCCAGCGTTACCTGCAACAGCTTCAATTCAAGACCTTCGAGGATCGATTCTTCGCCGGCATCAAGGGCTACAACGCCTTGATGCGGTCGAAGGACTTCTATCGGGCCTTCTCTGACCACAGCCACGTGCTGATATCGCAGACGGACGCGCTGGTTCTCTCCGATCAACTGGACCTGTGGTGCGAGCGGGACTTCTCCTACATCGGTGCGCCTTGGTTCGTCGGGGGCAGTGAGCCGCGACAGCCGCTGGAGTTCCTCGGTGTCGGAAACGGCGGCTTCTCGCTTCGAAAGGTGAGCGATTTCCTGCAAGTCCTGACCACACCGAAGCGCATTCCCAACTTCATCAAGTCGCGGGCCGGCGCCAGGACGGGCCTCCTCGCAGCGCCGAGAAAGCTGAAGCACGAACGATGGTTCGCGTACAACGTCGAGCCCTTCTTCCCGACGTCGAACGAAGATCAGTTCTGGGGCGTTCTGGTCCCGGCCGTGTTCCCGTTCTTCCGGGTTCCCAAGCCCGAGGAGGCTGTTGCCTTCGCCTTCGAAGTGGCGCCGCGCCTGCTGTATGAACTGAACGGACATCAACTCCCATTCGGGTGCCACGCCTGGGAGCGGTGCGACCGGGTGTTCTGGGAGGAGAAGCTCCCCTTCCTCAAGCCCCTCGCCTAGGGACCTGGATCACGGCGGCGCCACGAGCTCCCGCGCGCCGTACCAGGCACGCAGCAGGCCGCGCTGCAGCAGGTCCGGGAGCTTCCTGCGCTGACGCACGCGCGCGGCATGGCCACGTTGCTCGTCCAGGCCGGCGGCCCAGGCGCTCGCACGCAGCGCCTCGTCGTGCGCGTGGCGCGCGAGCAGCGACTCCAGCGCGAGCCCGAGATCGCGAGGGCGGGAGGAAGCGAAGGGCTCGAGGTTGTTCGGCCATGGATAGAAGCTGTGCACCAAGGTCCAGACTTCGGCGGTGTCCAGCGCCGGGAATCGCAGCGCGACAAGCCGTGCGCACTCCTCGACATGACGCCGAAGATCGCTGGACAGCCCCCCCGCCATGTAGTGGACCGTGGGCGCGGCACAGCGAACGACCTGAACGCCGGCATCCAGCGCGTCGCACAGCCAGCGCGTGTCGGCGATGATCCGGAATCGCGTGTCATACGGCCCGGTCAGCGCCATGGCCGCGCGCGTGGCGTAGACGCCGTTGTGGCAGATCTTGGGGCAGCGCAGCCACGATCCGGCGTCCAGTGGCCCCGGCAACCACAACTTGCGACGCCGCTCATCGTGCAGCCAAGCCGAGGTCAGGATGAGCAGCGGCGGCCAGGTCTCGGCCGTTGGCGCGCAGCGAGTCAGGGCACGGGCGGCAATCGCCGCCGCATCCGGCGTCAACCAGTCGTCCGCGTTGAGCACGCAGACGAGGTCGCCGTGAACCATGGACAGCGCCTTGTTCAGGGCATGGTATAGGCCCTCGTCGGCCTCGCTGACGTAATAGTCGATCTGGTCCGCGTGGGCCTGGATGATGTCCCGGGTCCCGTCGTCAGAAAGCCCGTCGACGACGATGTGTTCGACGGCGTCCCACTGCTGCGCGCGCACGCTGGCCAGCGTGCGCTGCAGCGTCGCCCTGGCGTTGCGTACGACGGTGACGTAGCTGACCAGGGGATGCCTCGGCCCGCCGCGCCGGCACCGACCGCGATCGACGAGGCGCAAGCCGCCTTCGACGCGACCGCGCGAGAGAGGCCCGACGCCGGCGATCTGCCCTCGGGGGGACACTTCGACTGCCTCGTCCACGCGAAGCATGATAGCTCGCGGTGCAACAGCTCCTGCCCGGCCCGCTCCGGTGCGCAAGAGGGAGCCGCGCCGCCCACTGGCTCACCACGATAATCGGCCGGCAATGTGCATCCGCCGTGGTTTTGACGCCGACTGCAGGCCGCGGCTCCAGGCCGCTGGCTGCGGCGTGGTCACCGTTCGCTGCGCCCGGCCGCTCGTGCAAGCGGCCCGGCCCGACGCCGTGTTGCGCCGGGTGCCAGCCACGGCGGCGGGCTGAAGACCATGGGCCTGCTGGCGCCTGCCCGCCACGAGGTGCTCGTCAGCCTGGGCCGCTCGGCGCCGGGCGACGGGGGCATCTTTGAGTTCTCTTCGCAACTGGCGCAGCGCATCGTCGCGGCCGCACCGACGTGGCGCGCCAACCGCGGTGTCGGCTTCACCTTCCACATGCGGCCTGAACTGCAGGGGCTGTTCGGCGCCGATGTCGGCTACCTGCCCTTGATGCCCTTGCACCGCCTGGTGCATCGCACTCCGCGCTCCTTCTCGCTGTGGCACTCGACGCACCAGATGAACAAGTCGCTGCCCCCTGCCGGCTGCACGCGCAGGCTGGTCACCATCCACGACCTCAACTATCTCTACGACCACTCGCGCCTCTCGACCTGGCGACACCACCGGCGCATGCGCGCGCTGCTGCGCCGTAGTGACCACGTGGCCACCGTCAGCCATCACTCGGCTGGCGACATCCGGCGGAGTCTGGGCTGGCGCGGGCCGCTGGAGGTCATCCACAACGGCGCCCGCAACTTTGCGAGCGCGCCGCGCAGGCCGCTGCAGGGCTGGGCCGAGGGCGACGCGCGCAACACGCGGCCCTTCCTCTTCCACCTCAGCCGCATGTCGCCTTCGAAGAACCCGGCGGCCATCGTCGAACTGGCGCGTGCATGGCCGGAGATGCTGTTCGTGCTGTGCGGCCCCTCAGGGCGCGATTCGTGCGCCTTGCGCGACGCCGTGCGCCTGCCCAACGTGCAAGTCCACCTCGGTATCGACGATGCGCAGAAGGCCTGGGCGTACGCCCACTGCGCCGGCTTTCTCTTCCCCTCGCTCACTGAGGGCTTCGGCCTGCCGCCGATCGAGGCGATGCACTTCGGCAAGCCCGTATTCCTGGCGCGACGCACGAGCTTGCCGGAGATCGGCGGCGAGGTCGCCGACTACTTCGACGACTTCGGTCCGGCGACGATGCGTCGCGTCGTCGAGGCCGGCCTGGCGCGCGCGCGCGACCCGGCCCACGCCGAGGCGGTGCGCCGGCACGCCGCCCGCTTCAACTGGGACAAGACGGCTGCAGCCTACCTGGGGCTCTATGAACGGCTGCTCGGCCTGCGCGCGGGCGGCGGCGACCCACAAGCGCCGGCGCCCGTGCCGGCAGCCCTCGGCGCGCCGGGATAATCGAGCGCATGCAGGTCTTCAGGGGAATCGGTCATCGCGCGTTGATGCCAGATCTTCGTGCCGGCGGCCCTGCCGGCCCGGGCCACGCAATCACCATCGGCAACTTCGACGGCGTGCATCGCGGCCACCAGGCGATGCTGGCACTGCTGCAGAACGAGGCCCGGCATCGCGGCCTGGCTTCCTGCGTGCTGACCTTCGAGCCGCACCCACGCGACTTCTTCGCCGCCCGCGCCGGCAAGCCCGAATCGGCACCCCGGCGCATCAGCACGCTGCGCGACAAGCTCGCTGAGATCGAGCGTTGCAGCGTCGACCGTGTCGTGGTGATGCGCTTCGACGCGACCCTGGCCTCGCTGACGCCGCAGGACTTCATCGAGCGCGTGTTGTGCGCGGGGCTCGGCGCGCGCTACGTGCTCGTCGGCGATGACTTCACCTTCGGCGCCCGGCGCGCCGGCACGTACGAGACGCTTGACCTCGCCGGGCGCGAGAGGGGTTTCGATGTCGCGCGCATGCTCAGCTACGAGGTGCACGGGCTGCGGGTCAGCAGCTCCGCCGTGCGCGAAGCGCTGGCGGCCGGCGAACTTGCGCGCGCCGAAGCGTTGCTCGGCCGCCCCTACGCCATCAGCGGCCATGTGCGCCACGGTCGCAAGCTCGGCCGCGGCCTCGGCTTCCCGACGCTGAACCTGCGCTTCGGCCATGCCCGCCCGGCAGCCAGCGGCATCTTCGTGGCGCGCGTACGCGGCCTCGGCCCTGCGGCGCTGCCGGCGGTTGCCAGTCTCGGGGTGCGTCCGAGCGTCGAGGACGACGGTCGCGTGCTGCTCGAGGCGCATGTCTTCGACTGGCCCGCGACGCTGGGGCCGGACGGTGGCTATGGGCGGCTCGTCCATGTCGAACTGCTGCACAAGCTGCACGACGAGCTGAAGTACGGGTCGCTCGAAGCGCTGCGCTCCGGCATCGAGGCCGACACGCGCGCGGCACGCGACTGGTTCGTCAAAAGCGGTACACCAGCCCGGCGTTGAGCCCCCACGCGGTCGGCTGCTTCGTCAGCGGGCTCCCCGCTGCCGGCCCCAGCAGGCGCGAGGCGTTGGCGCCGTAGAAGGCGTGCCAATGGCCGCCGAGCTCGGTGCGCGCATTGACGTGCGCGGAGAGGTCGCGCAGGCCCCAGCGCGGCTCGTACGCGGGGTAGCCCGTCCGGTCGGCCTGCTCCTGTGTGATGCCGAAGTAGGTCTGCATGTGGCGGTCGCCGGCAAAGGCCAGTGCGGCGCCGAAGCTCCAGGTGGTGTCGGTGCTGAACCGCATCTCGCGCCCCGCGCCGATGTCCGCCTGCCAGCCGCCGCCCCGACCCAGCGCATCCAGCAGCACGGCGCTGCCGGCACTCCAGCCGTCGCCAATGCGATAGGAGCTCATCGCGCGCACCCTCACCGTGCTGGGCACGTCGCCCAGGCCCTTCAGGGCCCCGCTGCTGGACTCCTGCCGCCCAGCGTCGTAGCGTAGCCCCAGCGCGAAGCGCAGGCGGTCGCTGGGCGAGAGGTCGATGCGCAGGCCGGCGCGCTCACCGGGGTCGCCGGCGGAGCGGAACCCGCTGCGCGTGGCGAAGCTGACGCGCCCATAGCGCAGATAGAAGCCTGGGCCCAGGCGCAGGCGCTGGCTGTCGGAGCCCGCGTAGTCGGGCGCGTAGACAAGTACGCCGCCGATGGCGGCGTCCCAATGGCGCTTGACCGTCGCTGACGCCGGCTCGTCGGCGACCGACGACGATGCCGTCGCCGGCGCGCCGGGCGGGCGCACTGGGTCGAGTGCACCCGCGCGTGCCGGCAGCCCCAGGCACAACGTCGATGCGAGCAGGCTGGCTGTGAAGGTGCGGAACAAGGGCATCGATGACGAAGGGTGCGGGAGATGTCCCGCCAGGCAGCGGGTCGCCGATCGACGCGCCCGCGCAGCTTGGCGCAGCGGCCTGAAGTGCGCCTGAAGCCCTGAGACCAGACTGTCAGAAACGGTAGGCGAGCCCGACGCTGACGGACCAGCTGGTCGGTTCGTTCACGAACGGACTGCGGGCCGCGGGGCCGACGAGCCGTGCCGCGCTGACGCCGCCGAAGGTGAACCAGCGATGGCTCAGCTCGTGGCGAACGCCGGCCGAGATCGAGATGTCGCGCGCGCCCGCGTCGGCTTCGTAGACCGGATAGCCCGAGTTGGCGGACTGCTCCGCTGAGACGCCGTAGAAAGCGCGCATATGCCGCCGGTTGCCGAAGCTCAGGGCCGCGCCGAGGTTGGCGCGCGTCCCCGGGCCCAGCGGAAAGCCGCGGCCGACGTTGAGATCGCCCACCGTGCCGCCACCTCGGCCCAGCGCATCGACGCTGACCGCGCCGCCGAGCCGCCAGCCGTCCTCGAGGGGGTACGACACGCCCAGGCGAATCCGCACCGTGGCGCGCACGTCGCCCAGACCGCGCAAGTCGTTGCTGTCGGACTCGCGCCGACCGCTGTCGTGGCGCAGGCCAAGGCCGATGCGCAGGCGTTCGTTGGGCGAGAGGTCGAAGCGCACGCCGCCGCCACTGACCGGGTCGCCGGTGCGCACAACGAACGTGCTGCGTGAAGCGAGGCTGACACGCCCCCAGCGCACCCAGCCCCCGGGCCGGATACCCACCCGCCATCGGCTCGACCCGGGGTACTCCGGTGCATGGCTGGCGGAAAATCCGAGCACGGCGTCCCACGACCTGCGCGCGGACCGCACTTCCGGTTCGGCGGCCGAAGCCTCTGCAGGGGCCGCTGGCGCGGAAGGTTGCGTCGCAGGAGCCAACGCCGGCCACGCCACGAAGACCGACGACAGCGCCGCGCACCACCACTTCATCGCCCGGCCGCCCCGATAGAATGAGTTTCCATGCAACGCAGCAGCCCGAACTTCGTCTGTCTTCGCTGGCACGCCACCACGCGCCGGCAATCGACGCGCGACCGAATTATTCGCGCGCCTCGCTGAAGGCACAGAAAGCACTGACGGCGCCAAGGGCCGAACCCCGGCAAGGGGTTACAGGTTCGCGACTGCCACGCTGCCGGTGCCCCGGGCACCTATGCCATCCCGCCGGCCGCACAGGGCCCCTTCTCTTCCCGGTGGCGCGCAGGCCGCGCCGAGCCGGCTCCCGTGAGTTGCACGATGAACAAGCCCTCCCCCTCCGACGCCAAGAGCACGCTCAACCTGCCCGACACGCCGTTCCCGATGCGCGGCGACCTCGGCAAGCGCGAGCCCGGCTGGATCCAGGCCTGGAACGACAAGGGCACCTACCAGCGCCTGCGCGCCGCGCGCAAGGGTGCGCCGCTCTTCGTGCTGCACGACGGCCCGCCCTATGCCAACGGCACGCTGCACATCGGCCACGCCGTCAACAAGATCCTGAAGGACATGATCGTCAAGAGCCGGCAGCTCGCCGGCTTCGACGCCCGCTACATCCCGGGCTGGGACTGCCACGGCCTGCCGATCGAGAACCAGATCGAGAAGACGCATGGCCGCGGCCTGCCGCGCGACAAGGTGCAGGCGCTCAGCCGCGCCTACGCCACCGAGCAGATTGCGCAGCAGATGGCCGACTTCCAGCGCCTGGGCGTGCTGGGCGACTGGGAGCACCGCTACCGCACGATGGACTTCGCCAACGAGGCCGGCGAGATCCGCGTGCTCCAGCGCCTGTTCGAGCGCGGCTTCGTCTACCGGGGCAGCAAGCCGGTGTACTGGTGCTTCGACTGCGGCAGCTCGCTGGCGGAGTTCGAGATCGAGTACGCCGACAAGAAGAGCACCACGGTCGATGTCGCATTCCCCGCCGCCGATGCGGCGGCGCTCGCCAAGGCCTTCGGCCTCGCCAGCCTGCCCGGCCCGGCCTTCGCGGTCATCTGGACGACGACGCCCTGGACGCTGCCGGCCAACCAGGCGCTCAACCTCAACCCGGCGCTCGACTACTCGCTCGTGCACACGAAGCGTGGCGTCATGCTGGTCGCCGCGGCCTTGGTGGAGAAATGCCTCGCCCGCTGGGGGCTCGAGGGCACGGTGCTTGCCACCACGCGCGGCGAGAAGCTGGCCGGCCTGCCGTTCACGCACCCGCTGGCCGAGGCCGACAAGGGGTACGCACGCACCGCGCCGGTGTACCTGGCCGACTACGCCACGGCCGACGATGGCACCGGCATCGTGCACAGCTCGCCCGCCTACGGCGTGGACGACTTCAACTCGTGCCTTGCGCATGGCATGAAGCACGACCAGATCCTCAACCCCGTACAGGGGGACGGTCGATATGAGGCCGCTCTGCCGCTCTTTGGCGGTTTGAACATCTGGAAGGCCAACGACCGCGTCGTCGAGGTGCTGGCGCAAAGCGACCGCCTGCTCGCCAGCGGCCCGCTCACGCACAGCTATCCGCACTGCTGGCGTCACAAGACGCCGGTGATCTACCGCGCCGCGGCGCAATGGTTCGTGCGCATGGACGAAGGCCCGGGCGTCTTCACCGTCGACAAGGCGAAGAAGACCCTGCGCCAGACCGCGCTCGAAGCCATCGAGCAGACCGCCTTCTTCCCCGAGAACGGCCGCGCCCGCCTGCGCGACATGATCGCCAACCGGCCCGACTGGTGCATCAGCCGCCAGCGCAACTGGGGCGTGCCGCTGCCGCTGTTCCTGCACAAGGTGACCGACGAGCCGCACCCGAGGACGCTCGAGTTCATGGAGCGCGCCGCCGCGCTCGTGGAAAAGGGCGGCATCGAGGCCTGGAGCCAGCTCGACGCGCGCGATTGGCTCGGTGCCGAGGCCGATGTCTATGCCAAGAGCAACGACATCCTCGACGTCTGGTTCGACTCCGGCTCCACCTTCAGCCACGTGCTGCGCGGCTCGCACCAGGGGCCGCCGGGCGACCGCGGCTACCACGAGAGCGGCCCCGAGGCCGACCTCTACCTCGAGGGCCACGACCAGCACCGCGGCTGGTTCCACAGTTCGCTGCTCATCGGCTGCGCGCTCGAAGGGCGCGCGCCCTACCGCGGCCTGCTGACGCACGGCTTCACCGTCGACGGCCACGGCCGCAAGATGAGCAAGAGCCTGGGCAACTTCGTCGAGATGCGCGAGGTGGCCAACAAGATGGGCGCGGAGATCATCCGCCTGTGGTGCGCCGCCACCGACTACTCCGGCGACCTCAGCATCGACGACAAGATCCTGGCGCGTGTCGTCGACAGCTACCGGCGCATCCGCAACACACTGCGTTTCCTGCTCGCCAACACGTCCGACTTCGACGCCGACCGGGACGCGGTGGCGCCGGGCGCGATGCTCGAGATCGACCGCTGGGCACTGGCCCGCGCCGCCGAGGTGCAGGCCGAAGTCCTGAAGCACTACGAGGTGCATGAATTCCACCCGGTCGTGTCTCGCCTGCAGGTGTTCTGCGCCGAGGACCTGGGGGCCTTCTACCTCGACGTGCTCAAGGACCGGCTCTACACCTCGGCGCCCGGCTCGCACGCGCGGCGCTCGGCGCAGACGACGTTGTGGCACATCACGCATGCCATGTTGCGCTGGATGGCGCCCTTCCTCAGCTTCACGGCCGAGGAGGCGTGGGAGATCTTCGGCCCGGCCGCCTCGCGCGGGGAGTCGATCTTCCGCGAGACGTACTGGACGTTCCCGGGCACCGGGACCACCGGTGCGGAGGGCGACACCAGCGCGCTGCTGGCCAAGTGGGCCCGCGTGCGCGAGCTGCGCGACCTCGTCAACAAGGAGATCGAGGCGCTGCGCGCCGCGGGCTCGGTGGGCTCCTCGCTGCAGGCCGATGCAACGCTGACCCTGCCGCCGGCCGATCATGCGCTGCTGGCCAGCCTGGGCGACGACCTCCAGTTCGTGCTCATCACCTCGGTGGCACGGCTGCAGCCGGGCAGCGAATTGGCCATCTCGGTGGCACCGAGCCAGGCGCGCAAGTGCGAGCGCTGCTGGCACTGGCGCGACGACGTCGGCCACGACCCGGCGCACGCGGGCCTGTGCGGCCGCTGCACGAGCAACCTCTACGGCGCTGGCGAAGCGCGGCGGGTGGCCTGATGGGGCTCTTCCACGGCCGCCGCAGCGGTGCACCGGGCCTCGCCTTCTGGCTCGGCCTGGCCGTGCTCGTGATCGTCGCAGACCAGGTGACCAAGACGCTCGTGCTGCAGCAGTTCCAGCATGGCGACGTGCGCCCGGTGACCTCGTTCTTCAACCTCGTGCGCGTGCACAACACGGGCGCCGCGTTCAACTTCCTCGCCAGTGCCTCGGGCTGGCAGCGCTGGTTCTTCGTCGGGCTGGGCATCGTCGTCTCGGGCTTCATCGTCTGGATGATCCGTACCAACCCGCAGCAGAAGCTCTTCTGCTTCGCCGTGACGATGATCATGGGCGGCGCGCTCGGCAATGTCCTCGACCGCCTGCTGCACGGCTATGTCGTCGACTTCCTGCAGTTCCGCTTCGGCTTCCTGGAGCCGATCTTCCACGGCGGGTTCTTCCCGAGCTTCAACGTCGCCGACAGCGCCATCACGCTGGGTGCGATCAGCCTGATCATCGACGAGCTGATGCGCGTGCGGCGCTCGCCCGGCTGAGCGGCTCGGCCGCCGCCGCGAGCCGCGCCCTGCCCCAGGTCAGTCGGCCCCGGCCGGTGCGCCCGCGCCGGCGGCGCTGCGGGCTCGCGCCACTGCCTCGTCCCCCGGCAGCCAGGCGACGATGGCGGTCGTCAGCAGCGCCACGCCAGCCAGCGCCAGCATCAGCGTCGAGAAGCCGGCCGTCTTGACCACCGGTCCCAGCAGCCAGACGGCGAGCGAACTGATGCCGATCGACACCGTGAGCCGCATGCCGGCCACGCGCGAGCGCATGCGGTCGTCGACATAGCGCACGATCATCGCGTCGGTGAAGGGGATGGCACCGAACACCAGCACCATGACGCCGATCAGGGCGGCGTAGAGCCACCATCCCTGCGCCTGCGCCGCCAGCAGCAGCAGGGGCACCTGCATCAGCGCGATCGAAAAGTAAAGGCGCTTCAGCGGCATGCGGTCGATCAGCCGCCCCACTACCACCTGCGCCAGCGACGACACCGCATAGACCCCCGCCAGCAGCGTGCCCAGCGTCGCCGGGTCCTCCACCACGCCCCGCATGCGCTCGGCCAGCAGCTGGCTGTTGCCGTTGGTCGTCATGTTGAAGAGCAGCCCGCCCGAGGCCGCGGCGGCCGTCATCACCGCGAAGACGCGCGCCAACAGCGGCGCCGGCAGCTCGAGCCCGGCCTTGCGCGCGCGTGCCGCTGGCGGCTCGCTCTCGCGCGGCGCAAAGACCATGAAGGCCAGGCCGCAGGCGATGGACACGAGCCCCGGCACCACGAAGGCGGCGCGCCAGCCGATCCACTGCACCAGGAACCCGGTGACGATGGCCGCGGCGGCGATGCCGAGGTTGCCGGCGAGGCCATTCATGCCGATCGTGGCACCCGGGTTGGCCGCGCGCTGCAGGAGCATCGGAATGCCCACCGGGTGATAAATGGCCGAGAACGTACCCATTAGCGTCAACGCGGCCGCCAGCTGCCACGCATTGCGGGTGAGCGCGACGAGCAGCGAGGCGATGCCGATGCCGAAGAAGAAGACGAGCATCATGCGCCGCCGCCCCCACAGGTCGCCCAGGCGCCCGGCCGGCAGCGAGCCGAGCCCGAACATGACGAACGCGCCCACGCCGTAGGGCATGAGGTCCTCCCAGCGCGCGAAGCCGAACTCGAGCGCGATGGTGGTCACCGACGTGGCAAAGATGAGCAGGAACAGATGGTCCAGCGCATGCGCCAGGTTCAACAGCAGAGTGAGGGAGCGAGGCATCGGAAGTTGCGCGGTCCTTGGCAGCGGGTCATTGCACCACATCGACGCTTCGGCGCGCCCCAGTGGCCCGCCACCAGCGGATGAGTCTGGCGCGGACGGCAGTCGGCTCCTGCGGCGGCGCGCCATCGACGAGCCCGGGCAACGCCCCCGGGCCTCCCCCACTGGACGCCAAGGGCCGCATTGCCTACCCTGCCCGTGTGAGCCTCGAAGCCCCATCGCCAAGTCCGCCCGGCCCGCGGCCCGAGCCGGCTGCCACCACCGGTGCGGCGCCACCGCCGGCGCGTCCGGCGATCGAACTTCGCCCGATCGGCTTTGCCGATCCGCTGCACTGGCTGGCGCTCGGCTGGGCCGACTTCCGGCGCGCGCCGGCCATCGGCGTGTTCTACGGCGGCTGCTTCATGGTCATGGGCTGGGCGCTCATGCGCGTCTACGAGCATGCGCCGGCCTACCTGCTGGCGTTGTCGGCTGGCTTCCTGCTCGTCGCTCCGTTCCTGTGCCTGGGCATCTACCACGTCAGCCGCGAGCTGCAGGCCGGGCGCAAGCCGGACTTCGGCGCCTCGCTGATGGCGTGGGACTCGCGCATGGGGCAACTGGGCATCTTCGCCTTCGTGCTGCTGGTGCTGGAGATGCTGTGGGCGCGCTCGACGCTGGTGATCTTCGCCGTCACCTTCGACGGCATGCCCGACTTCAAGGGCTCGATCTCGGCCCTGTTCAATCCCGACAACATCACCTTCATCGTCGCGTGGGCGGTGGTCGGCGCCATCTTCGCGACGCTGATCTTCTCGGTCAGCGTCGTCAGCATGCCGATGCTGCTGGACCGGCCCACCGATGCCATCACCGCGGCGCTCACCAGCCTGCGCCTGGTGCTGACGCAGACGGCGGTGATGTTCTTCTGGGGCGCGCTGATCGCCGCCATCACGTTCACGGCGATGGTGCCGTGGTTCGTCGGGCTCGTCGTCGTGGCGCCGGTGATCGGGCATGCCTCCTGGCATGCCTACCGCGCCGCCGTGACCTCCTGACGCACCCGCCGGGACCACGTCGCCGGGCCGGGCTCCACGATGCGGCGGCCCGGCGGCCAAAGGCCGGGCGCGGCTCAGTGCCGGTCGTGCAAGGCGTAGGCGATCGTACTCAGGTCGACATACTCGAGGTCGCTGCCCGCGGGCACGCCCCGGGCAAGGCGCGTCACCCGCAGCCCGCGCGCCTTCAGCGCCGCCGCGAGCGCCTGCGCCGTGAGCTCGCCCTCGGCGGTAAACCCCGTCGCCAGCACCACCTCCTCGACGACGCCATCGGTGGCGCGCGCAAGCAGGCGCTCGGCACCGATCTCGGCCGCGCCGATGCCGTCGAGCGGGCTCACGCGGCCCATCAGCACGAAGTAGAGTCCCTTGAAGCCGCCACTGCGTTCCAGCGCCGCCTGGTCCGCCGGCGTCTCGACCACGGCAAGAAGGCGGGCGTCGCGTCGCGGGTCGGCGCAGGTCGCGCACACCGCACTCTCAGTGAACGTATGGCAACGCGTGCAGTGGCGCACCGACTGCACCGCATGGTTCAGTGCCCCCGCGAGGGCCTGTGCCGCCGGCTTGTCGTGCTGCAACAGGTGATAGGCCATGCGCTGCGCCGACTTCACGCCCACGCCGGGTAGGCGCCTGAGCGCCTCGATCAGCGCCGCGAGGGCATCGCGCTGCGCGCCGCCGGTGGCCACGCGAGGGGGTTCCGCCGCGCCGCTCAGAACGGCAGCTTCATGCCGGGGGGCAGCGGAAGCCCGGCGGTGAGCTTGCCCATGCGCTCGCTGCTCACCGCCTCGGCGCGGCGCACCGCGTCGTTGAACGCCGCGGCGACCAGGTCCTCGAGCATGTCCTTGTCGTCGGCGAGCAGGCTCGGGTCGATGGCCACGCGCTTCACGTCGTGGCGGCAGGTCATCGTCACCTTCACGAGGCCGGCGCCGGAGGTGCCCTCGACCTCTGTGTTGGCGAGTTCGTCCTGCGCCTTCTTCATGTTCTCCTGCATCGCCTGCGCCTGCTTCATCAGGCCGGCCAACTGACCCTTCATCATGGTGCGGTCCTCGCGTTTCGATGGATGTGAATTCTCAGATCGGCTTGATCGAGCCCGGCACGATGCGGGCGCCCTTGTAGGTCGCGAGCAGCTCGCGCACCATGGGGTCGCCCTGGATCGTCGCCTCGGCCTCGGCCTGCCGGTGGGCTCGCTCGGCGGCGTCGCGCCGGGCGGGCGAGTCTTCGGGAATGCCGGCGGCCAACTCGAGCCTCACGGCACCGCCGACAACGGCGGCCATGGCCGCGGCGAGGCGGTCGGACAGGGCCGCCTGTCGCAGTGTCTCGCGCTCTACCACCAGACGCCAGGTGGGCGGCTCGCTGCCTTCGTCGATGGCCACGAGGGCCGACGACCAGGCCAGCTCGCGCACCAGCGCCGTGACGCTGCCGCGCTCGATGAGCGACGACACCAGCGCGCACCAGCGGTCGCCGAGCGCGCGTGGCACGCTTGCGGCCGACGACACCGCCGCTGCCGATGCCGGAACCGATGCCACCGAGCCCGGCGTGGGTGGTGATGCCGAGACACGACCTTCCACCGCGGCCGCCACCACCGCGACCTGGGCCGCCGGCGACGCAGGTGAGGCAGGGGCCGCCACCGGCGCCGCCGGTGCGCGGGGCGGCGCGACGGCACGTCGCTGCGTGGGCGGTGCCGGCGCGCGCAAGGTGGCGCTGCGGGCCTCGCGTCCGGTCACGGCTTCGCTCGGGAAGGCCAGGAAGCGCAGCAGCA
>JALHOU010000056.1:15404-24178 GCA_022842825.1 Rubrivivax sp. | reverse complement strand
TGGTCTCGGCGGCCGCGAGCGCGCCGGGCTCGGTGGCACGCACAGGGTCGTTCATGGGCGCGAGCATACGCCGGCGCGGCCGGGGCCGAACGGCCGTCGCGGAACCGGCCGAGCCGGCGCGCCGGCGTTGCCCGAGCCCGACGAGTCCGCGCTCGCGCCTGGCTCGAGGCGCCGCGGGCGCTTCATTGAGGTCGTCAATTCCGCGAGCGGTCGACCAGCTTGTTGGCCTTGATCCACGGCATCATCGCGCGTAGCTTCTCGCCCACGGTCTCGATGCTGTGCTCGGCCATCAGGCGGCGGCGGCTCATCAAAGTCGGCGCACCGGCGCGGTTCTCGAGGATGAAGCTCTTGGCGTACTCGCCTGTCTGGATGTCGGCCAGCATCTTCTTCATCGCCACCTTGGTCTCGGCGGTGATGATCTTGGGGCCGCTCACGTACTCGCCGTACTCGGCGTTGTTGCTGATCGAGTAGTTCATGTTCGCGATGCCGCCCTCGTAGATGAGGTCGACGATCAGCTTGAGCTCGTGCAGGCACTCGAAGTAGGCCATCTCGGGCGCGTAGCCGGCCTCGACCAGCGTCTCGTAGCCGGCCTTGATCAGCTCCACGGTGCCGCCGCACAGCACGGCCTGCTCGCCGAAGAGGTCGGTCTCGGTCTCCTCGCGGAAGTTGGTCTCGATGATGCCGGCCTTGCCACCGCCGTTGGCGGCCGCGTAGCTGAGCGCAAGGTCGCGGGCCTTGCCGCTCTTGTCGGCATGCACGGCTACGAGGTGCGGCACGCCGCCGCCGCGCGCGTAGGTGTCGCGCACCGTGTGTCCTGGCGCCTTGGGCGCCACCATCCACACGTCGATGTCGTCACGCGGAACCACTTGGCCGAAGTGCACGTTGAAGCCGTGCGCGAAGGCCAGCGAGGCGCCCTTCTTCATGTGCGGCGCCACGTCGTGGGCATAGACGGTGGCGATCTGCTCGTCGGGCAGCAGCATCATCACGACGTCGGCGTCCTTCACCGCGTCCTTGACCTCAGCGACCTTCAGGCCGGCCTTCTCGACCTTGGCCCAGCTGGCACCACCGCGACGAAGGCCCACGGTGACCTTCACGCCGCTGTCGTTGAGGTTCTGCGCGTGGGCGTGGCCCTGCGAGCCGTAGCCGACGATGGTGACCTGCTTGCCCTTGATAAGGCTGAGATCGGCGTCCTTGTCGTAATAGACCTTCATGGTGGTGCTCTCCGTTGGAGTGTGGGTTGGGGGTCAGACGCGCAGGATGCGCTCGCCGCGCCCGACGCCGCTGGCACCGGTGCGCACGGTTTCGAGGATCGCCGCCCGGTCGATCGCGACGAGGAAGGCGTCGAGCTTGGGCGAGTCGCCCGTGAGCTCGATCGTGTAGCTCTTTTCGGTGACGTCGATGATGCGGCCGCGGAAGATGTCGGCCATGCGCTTCATCTCCTCGCGCTCCTTGCCGACCGCACGCACCTTGATGAGCATGAGCTCACGCTCGATGAAGGCGCCCTCGGTGAGATCGACCACCTTCACCACCTCGATGAGCCGGTTCAGGTGCTTGGTGATCTGCTCGATGACTTCGTCGCTGCCGGTGGTGACGATGGTCATGCGCGAGAGCGAGGCGTCCTCGGTCGGCGCGACGGTGAGGCTCTCGATGTTGTAGCCGCGCGCGGAGAACAGGGCCACGACGCGCGAGAGGGCGCCGGGCTCGTTCTCGAGCAGCACGGCAATGATGTGTTTCATGTCGGCTTCGTCCTGCGCGGCTCTTCGTCCTTCGGGGCGGTAACCCCGGCAACTTGACCGCGCTGTTCGAGTTGGATGGAGGAGACGTTGCAGCCAGGCTGGAGCGGCCGGGTCCAGGGCTACCGGCACAGGCGCGGTAACGCCGGCACCCTGCCCAGTCCCGCGGCCGGCTACAGGTCCTCGCTGCCCAGCAGCATCTCCGAGATGCCCTTGCCCGCCTGGACCATCGGCCAGACGTTCTCGGTGGGGTCGGTGCGCACGTCGAGGAAGACGGTGCGGTCCTTCAGCCGGATCGCCTCGCGCAGCGCCGGCTCGACGTCGGCGGGCTTCTCGACGAGCATGCCGACGTGGCCGTAGGCCTCGGCGAGCTTCACGAAGTCGGGCAGTGCGTCCATGTAGCTGTGCGAGTAGCGCCCGCCGTAGTCGAGCTCCTGCCATTGCCGCACCATGCCCAGGTAACGGTTGTTCAGCGAGACGATCTTCACCGGCGTGTCGTACTGCTTGCAGGTGGAAAGCTCCTGCAGGCACATCTGGATGCTGCCCTCGCCGGTGATGCAGAAGACGTCGGCCTCGGGCTTGGCGAGCTTGATGCCCATCGCGTAGGGCAGGCCGACACCCATGGTGCCCAGGCCGCCGGAGTTGATCCAGCGCCGCGGCTCCTCGAAGCGGTAGAACTGCGCCGCCCACATCTGGTGCTGGCCCACGTCGCTGGTGATGTAAGCGTCGGTGCCGCGCGTCATCTCCCACAGCTTCTCGACCACCATCTGCGGCTTGATCACTTCGTTGCTGCGGCGGTAGCTCAGGCATTCGCGCTTGCGCCAGTCGTTGACCTGGCTCCACCAGGCGGCCAGCGCCTGGGGATCGGGGCGCGCCTTGGCCTCCTCGATCTGCGCCATCAGCTCCAGCAGCACCTCCTTCACGTCGCCGACAATGGGTACGTCGACCTTCACGCGCTTGCTGATGCTGGACGGATCGATGTCGATGTGGATGATCTTGCGCTCGACCTGCGCGAAGTGCTTGGGGTTGCCGATGACCCGGTCGTCGAAGCGCGCGCCCACGGCGAGCAGAACGTCGCAGTTCTGCATCGTCATGTTGGCTTCGTAGGTGCCGTGCATGCCGAGCATGCCGAGGAACTTCGGGTCGCTGGCGGGGATCGCGCCCAGGCCCATCAGCGTGTTGGTGCAAGGGAAGCCGAGCAGGTCGGCCAGGCGCCGCAATTCGGGCGCGGCGTTGCCGAGCACGACGCCGCCGCCGGTGTAGATGTAGGGCCGCTTCGCTGCCAGCAGCAACTGCACGGCCTTGCGGATCTGGCCACCGTGCCCTTTGCGCACCGGGTTGTACGAGCGCATCTCGACCTTGTCGGGATAGCTGAATGGCGCTGTCTTCAGCGATACGTCCTTCGGGATGTCGACGACGACCGGCCCGGGGCGGCCGGTGCGCGCGATGTGGAAGGCCTTCTTCATCGTGACGGCGAGGTCGCGCACGTCCTTGACGAGGAAGTTGTGCTTGACGATCGGGCGTGTGATGCCGACCGTGTCGCACTCCTGGAAGGCGTCGAGGCCGATCGCCGGTGTGGGCACCTGGCCGGTCACGATCACCATCGGGATCGAGTCCATGTAGGCGGTGGCGATGCCGGTGACGGCGTTCGTCACGCCCGGGCCGGAGGTGACCAACGCCACGCCCACCTCGCCAGTGGCACGCGCGTAGCCGTCGGCCGCGTGCACCGCTGCCTGCTCGTGGCGCACGAGCACGTGCTGGATGCTGTCCTGCTTGTACAGCGCGTCGTAGATGTAGAGCACGGCGCCGCCTGGGTAGCCCCAGAGGTACTTCACTCCTTCGGCCTGCAGGCAGCGAACGAGGATCTCCGAGCCGTTGGGATCGGCGGCGTTGTGTTGGGGGGAGGAAGGCTGTGCCGAAGCGGCACGCTTGACTTCCGCGGCAGACATGTCCATTTCGAACCTTTGAGAATTTCTCTGACGAAAATCCATCGGTGCACCTCCGCGCGCCCTCGTGAGGCGGCCTTGGTACCTGCGCGGTCCACTGTTCGCCGCCTGGGTCAGGCGGCCGACGGGAGACCCAAAGAGCGTTGTGCGAAGCAGCATTATGGCATCGGGCCGAAGCCACCCGATGGGCGGCCGGCGCGTGGCCGCCCCCACCCTGGTGCGCAGCCCGGCAGGTGGGCTCCATCGAGGGGCGATGACATAATCTCCTCCGCCCGAGCCGGGCCGCTACGCACCGTCGCGTTGGTCTCCGACAAAGAACTGTCCGACTTCCTCAAGAGTGTCGAGAAGCGCGCCTTCAAGCGCACGGTGTACGCCGTGCGCAGCGATGACGCCGCTCTGGACATCGTCCAGGAGGCCATGATCAAGCTGGCCGAGAAGTACGCCGACCGCCCGCCGGCGGAATGGCCGCTCCTGTTCCAGCGCATCCTCAGCAACGCGACGATGGACTTCTTCCGTCGCGAGAAGGTGCGCAACGCGGTGATGCAGAACCTCTCGGACTTCGAGGGCGCCGACGACGATGGCGACTTCGACTTGCTGGAAATGCTGCACACGCTGGACGGTTCGCTGGGCACGGAAAGTGCACTCGATGCCGTCTCTCGGACGCAGATCCTGGGCGCCGTCGAATCCGAAGTGGCCGAGTTGCCGGCCCGTCAACGCGAGGCCTTTCTCCTGCGTTATTGGGAGGAATTCGATGTCGCCGAGACCGCAGCGGTGATGGGCTGCTCCGAGGGAAGCGTGAAGACGCATTGCTCGCGAGCAGTTCACGCGCTGGCCAAGGCACTGCGAGCCCGAGGAATAACCCTATGACCCCCCGCAGCCGACGCCCCGACCACCAGGCCATCGAGGCCCGGCTGGCGGCCCGGCTGAGCGCCGGGCTGACCGTGCAGGCGCAGCAACTGCCCCACGACATCGTCGAGCGACTGCGCGCCGCGCGCGAGCAGGCGCTCGCGCGCGCCGTCGAGGTTCGCCGGCTCGCACTGAAGCCGCGCACGGCCAGCGACACCGGCGTTGTCGGCGTCACGGCACACGGCATGGCGCTGCTGGGAGGCAGCACACCCTGGTGGCAGCGCGCCGCCTCTGTCGTGCCCTTGCTGCTGCTGGTGTTCGGGATGCTTCTGATCCAGCGACAGGGCGAACTGGAGCAGGTTCGCGCCGCTGCAGAGGTGGACGCGCTCTTGCTGGCCGACGATCTGCCGCCTGACGCCTACACCGACCCCGGGTTTGCCCAGTTTCTCCGGGAGCCGGCACCGTGACCCACCGGGTGCGTCGCGCCCTGCCGTGCTTGGCACTGGCTTTGGCCGCCTTCACGCCCCAGGCACCGTTCGCCGCTCCAGCCACGACTGAAGTCTCCCAGCGTGCCACGGGCCCGGCTTGGTCCGCGCTCACGCCTGCGCAGCAGCAGGCACTGGCCCCGCTGCGCCCGACCTGGGACGCCAATGACGCGCCCCGCAAGATGAAGTGGCTCGAGGTGGCCGATCGCTTTCCGAGTTTGCCGGCGGACGAACGACGGCGCGTCCAGGAGCGCATGGCTGCCTGGGCGGCGATGACGCCCACCGAACGAGCCCGGGCACGGGTGCAGTTCCAGGAAACGCGCGGCCTCGGCGCCGAGGAGCGCCAAGCGCGCTGGCAGGCCTACCAAGCGCTTCCCGAAGATGAACGCAAGCGCCTGGCCCAGGTGGCGAAGAAGCCGGCGACGCCTACGGCAAGCGCCGCTGCAGTGCGGTCTGCAGCGGCCGCTGCGGCCGGGCCAGAGCCGGGCAACAGCGCCAAGCGCAATGTTGTCGCAACATCCCCGGGCCCAGCGCCCCGGGCCGTCGCCCCGACAGTCGTGCAGGCCAAACCAGGCGTCACGACAACGACAGTCGCGACGCAGGCCAAGCCGCCCTTGCACCACCAGCCTGGGCTGCCGAAGATCGTCTCGACGCCGAACTTCGTCGATCCGGCGACGCTGCTGCCACGTCGCGGGCCGCAGGCGGCCGCGATGCGCACTGCCGCATCGAGCGCCCCCAGCCGCCAGCCGTGAATATCGCTGCTGCGGCGCCGGCCTCGGCGCCGCAGGCCCCCAGCATCGCGCGCCGGCTAGCCGCATTCCTCTACGAGGGTGCGTTGCTCTTCGGCATCGTCTGGCTCGTCGCCTTCGTCTATGGCGTGGTCACGGACCAGCGCCATGCGCTCAAGGGCGCCCTCGGATTGCAGTTGACGCTCTTTGTCGTCCTCGGCCTGTACTTCATCTACTTCTGGTCTCGCCAGGGCCAGACGCTGGCCATGCGGACTTGGCGTTTGCGCCTGCTTGCCGCGGACGGCCGGCCGCCACGTGCCGGCCGCGCGGCGCTGCGTTACCTGCTGGCCTGGCTCTGGTTCCTGCCGGCTCTGGCGATCGTCGGGCTGTCCGGCCTCACGGGGGGCGGAGTCATCTTCGCGGTCGTCGTCGCCGGTGCACTGGCCTACGCGGCGCTGGCGCGGCTTCGCGCCGACCGCCAGTTCCTGCACGACGTGGCCTGCGGAACGCGCATCATCGACGCTCGAAGCGCCACCACCAGCTCCCCGCCATGACCCCGAACCCGGACCGTCCACTGCGCGCGTGCGTCTACTGCGGCTCGCGCCACGGCAAGCGCACGCTCTACACCGCGGCGGCACGCCGTCTGGGCCGGGCCATCGGGGAGCGCGGCTGGCAACTGGTCTATGGCGGCGGACACGTCGGGCTGATGGGTGAGGTGGCCGACGCCACGCTCGCCGCCGGCGGCACGGTGGTCGGCGTCATCACCGAGGCGCTCATACGGCGCGAGGTCGGCCATCGGGGGCTGACGGAACTCCATGTTGTGCGCACGATGCACGAGCGCAAGCAGGCGATGGCCGAGCGCGCTGACCTCTTCATCGCGATGCCTGGCGGCATCGGCACGATGGAAGAGCTCTTCGAGGTCTGGACCTGGCGCCAGCTCGGCTACCACGACCAGCCGATCGGCCTGCTCAATGTCGAGGGCTACTACGACCTCTTCCTGCGCCTGTGCGGGCAGATGGTCGACGAGGGCTTCCTCGCCGCCGCTGAGCGCGAGGCACTCGTCACGGGAGAAGACCCGGAGAGCCTGCTGCTCGAGCTCGCGGCCCGCGCGGGCCGGGCCGTGGGCCCGGAGGACTACTCGCGCATCTGAGGTTGCGGCGGCGCCGGGGCCCTCAGACTGCGGCTTCGTTCACCTCGCCGGTGCGGATGCGCACCACCTGCTCGATCGTCGTGACGAAGATCTTGCCGTCGCCGATCTTGCCCGTTTTGGCAGCCTTGACGATGGCATCGATGCAGCGGTCGACGTCCTCGCCCTTCACCACCACCTCGATCTTGACCTTCGGCAGGAAGTCGACCACGTACTCGGCACCGCGGTAGAGCTCCGTGTGGCCCTTCTGGCGGCCGAAGCCCTTGACCTCCGTCACCGTGAGGCCGGAGACGCCGATCTCGCCCAGCGCCTCGCGCACTTCCTCGAGCTTGAAGGGCTTGATGATGGCGGTGATCTGCTTCATGTCGGGCTCCGGGACGTGGTGACTTCAGTATCGATTTAAGCACGGAACTTCGAGGTGATGGGATAGCGCCAGTCGCGCCCGAACGCGCGGTGCGTGATGCGGATGCCCACCGGCGCCTGCCGGCGCTTGTACTCGTTGACCTTGATGAGCCGGGTCACGCGCTCGACATCGGTGCGAACGTAGCCCGCCGCGACGATCTCCTCGATGCCCTGGTCCTCTTCCATGTAGCGAGCGAGGATGCCGTCGAGCACCTCGTAGGGGGGCAGGCTGTCCTGGTCGGTCTGGTTGGGGCGCAGCTCGGCCGAGGGTGCGCGCGTGATGATGCGCTCGGGAATCACCGGCCCGATGGTGCCGTCGGCGCGGTGCGTGGGCTGCCGGTTCCTCCACTCGGCCAGGCGATAGACAAGCGTCTTGGCCACGTCCTTGATGACGGCGAAGCCGCCGGCCATGTCGCCGTAGAGCGTGCAGTAGCCCGTGGCCATCTCGCTCTTGTTGCCGGTGGTCAGGACGATCGCGCCGCTCTTGTTGGAAAGGGCCATCAGCAGCGTGCCGCGGATGCGCGCTTGCAGGTTCTCTTCGGTCGTGTCCTCCGGCAGGCCGGCAAAGAGTGGCGCCAGGCTGGTGCGGAATGCATCGAACATGGGCGCGATGGCGATCTCGTCGTAGCGCACGCCCAGCCGCGCGGCCATGTCGCGGGCGTCGAGCCAGGAGATGTCGGCGGTGTACGGCGAGGGCATCATCACCGCGCGCACCTTGTCCGCCCCCAGCGCGTCGACGGCCACGGCGAGCACGATGGCCGAGTCGATGCCGCCCGACAGCCCGATGATGGCGCCCGGGAACCCGTTCTTGCCGAGGTAGTCGCGCACGCCGGTGACGAGCGCCGCCCAGGCCTGCGCTTCGATCTCGGGCACGGTCGCCAGGGGACCGCTCGGCGCCCCGTCGCCGTCGAGGTCGACCAGCAGCAGGTCCTCCTCGAAGGAGGCCGCCCGCGCCTGCACGCGGCCCTGTGCATCGACCGCGAACGAGGCGCCATCGAACACCACCTCGTCCTGGCCGCCCACGAGGTGCGAGTAGAGCAGCGCGCAGCCGCTCGCGCGCGCGCGCTCGGCCATGCGCTGCTCGCGCTCCTCGGCCTTGTCGACGTGGAAGGGCGACGCATTCAGCACGCACAGTACCTGCGCGCCGGCGGCGCGCGCCGTGCGCGCCGGCTCGTCGAACCAGGCGTCCTCGCAGATCAGCAGTCCGAAGCGCAGCCCGCCGGCCTCGAACACCAGCGGCGGCAGCCCCGCGTCGCGGCCCGAGGCGAAGTAGCGCCGCTCATCGAAGACCTGGTAGTTGGGCAACTCGCGCTTAGCGTAGGTGCCGACGACGCGCCCGCCGGCCAGCGCCGAGGCGGCATTGAACCTCTTCTGCACCGCGTGCGACTTCGACCTAACATCGCCGCGCTCGCCGAACTGATGCGGGTGGCCCACGACCAGATGCAAGCCCTCGCAATCCGCCAGCGACGCCGCCAATTCAGCCAGCG